>DATMIX010000070.1:0-3846 GCA_035554095.1 Gaiellaceae bacterium
CCCGGGCGATGCGGATTCGATCTGCGACCTCGCGCCGCTTCTCGGTCGAGAGGTACTCGATCTCCTCCTTCAGCTTCTTGTAACCCTCGGGAGTGAGGATCACTTCCTTCACAAAAGGCCTCCTCAGCTACCAACAAAAAAGCCGCGGGCCGAAAACCGGCCCTCGCGGGGGCGGCATGGTACCTATGCCGCCGGAGGACGTCAAACTCACTCGGCTACGATTTCGCGCTCTATGCAGGTCAATCTGACGTCGTCGTGGCACATCGGGCCCGTCGAGATCCCTTCACGCGTGGTGCTCGCGCCGATGGCGGGGGTCAGTGTGCAGGCCTTTCGTCGGCAGGGACGCCGTTTCGGCGCCGGTCTCGTCTGCTCCGAGATGGTCAGCTGCGCAGGGCTCGAGCACCGCAACGAGCGAACGCTCGGCTACCTCCGCATCGCCTCGGACGAGCACCCGCTCGCCGTCCAGATCTTCGGGTCGAACCCGGCCACCATGGCCGAGGCCGCGCGCATGGTGGAAGCCGCAGGCGCCGATCTCGTCGACATCAACTTCGGCTGCCCGGTGAAGAAGGTCACCAAGACGGGCGCCGGCGCGACGCTGCTCGAGGACCCCGAGCGCGCCGCCGCCATCGTCGCCGCTGTCGCCGAGGCCGTCTCGGTCCCCGTGACGGTGAAGATGCGCCGAGGGCTCGAAAACGGCGCCCGGACCTGCCTCGACCTGGCGCCGCGCCTCGTCGACGCCGGCGCCGCCTCGCTGACGCTCCACCCGCGTTCGGCGAAGCAGATGTACACCGGCGAGGCCGACCATTCGCTGACGGCCGAGCTCGTCGACTTGGTCGAAGTCCCCGTCATCGCGTCGGGCGACATCACTTCCCGGGCGAGAGCCCAGGCGGTGCTCGCCGGGACCGGCGCCGCGGCGGTGATGGTCGGGCGCGCAGCCCAGGGGAACCCCTGGGCAATCCGCGAGATCGTCGGCGACTCCGACACGCCGCCCTCCTGCGAGGAGGTCGCCGCCGAGCTGATCCTCTTCATGCGCGAGACTGCGCGGGAGCTCGGCGAGAAGCGGGCCACGAGCTTCCTGAAGAAGTTCTACGGCTGGTACCTGGGCCGAGGACGCTTTCCGCGCCAGTTCAAGCAGGAGCTGACGCAGCTCGACACGCTGGACGAGGTCGAGGAACGGCTGCTGATCGCCGCTCCTGGAGCCGAGTTTCTCCTCGCGCGCCTGGAGCACGAACACGCTCCGGCAGCCGAAGTCGAGCTCGATCTCCCGATTTCGATTTACGGCGGCGGATAACGGGAATAGCCATTGCAACCTGTAAGGAGGTTGTGATGGCAACAGGAACGACCGAAACACGAGACACCCAGGACACTCGCGTCGACCACAAGGCCAACGGTGCCCGACGGGTCGACGTCCAGACCGAGGAGCGGCGCACGAGGACCGATCCCTACGCCGGGATCGCCGCGGCTCGGGAACGCTTCGGCGGCATCGACATCCCCGCGACGCTCGTCGGGATGCTGACCGCGCTCTCGACGACGCTCATCCTCGCCGGCCTGGTCGGAGCAGCGGTCGGCGCCGTCGGCTACCAGACCGGGCTCGAGAGCGACGCCCAGGATCTCTCGACTGCGAGCATGATCGGTGGAGTGGCCGTGCTCTTCGTGGCCTACCTGATCGGCGGCTGGGCCGCGGGGCGCATCGCGCGCTACGACGGCGCCCGGAACGGCTTCGCCACGGGCATCTGGACGCTGATCCTCGCGGCGATCGTCTCCGGCCTCGCGGCCTGGCTCGGCAGCGAGTACGACGTGCTCCGGAACGTCGACCTGCCACAGTGGTTCTCGACGGACGCGTTCACGACAACCGCGATCATCAGCGGGATCGCGGCGATCGTGGCGATGTTCGTCGGCGGCACGATCGGCGGGACGATGGGCGAGCGCTACCACCGGCGCGCAGACCGCACGATCCTGTCGGTGCCGCGCACCGACGGCGTTCGGACGGCCGAGCGCGCCTAGGAACAGACGAGGGGGCGGCCTCGGCCGCCCCCTCGCGTCTCTCTGAGCTCCGGCGGCGTCAGCGCACCCGCGTCTGGTCTTCCGCGATCACGTGCGTGGAAGGAGCCTGCGCGTCGGAGGTCTGCATGTCCGACTGAGCACGCGTCCTGCCGACCTCGAGGTCCCGCCTCGCCTGCTCGGTCGCGGCCTGGCCCTTGACGTAACCGCGGCGGAGCATGTCTGCCGCCACCTCGCGGCCGCCGAGGCCGAACGCGAGCGCGGACGCCAGCGCGATCGCCCCGAGGAGCGCCGCGTACGTGATGATCACGATGTCCTGCGCGATCTTCAGCTGGTCGAGGATCATGAAGGTCGCGATCGTCATCACGAGGATCGGCGCGGCCGTCGCGACGATCCGACCCGTCGGCGTGTCGCCCATGAACCGGGAGGCGAGCGCCGACACCCCGGCTGCGATCGCTCCCGCGACCAGGAAGATCAGGACCGCGGCGATCACGTTCGGGAGGTAGGCGTAGACGGAAGCCACGAACGCCGTCAGTGCGTCGATCCCGAGTGCGGTGGCGGCGAGCGAGATCGCGCCGAGCAGGATCGCCCAGAACACGAGCTTGCCGACCAGCGTCGACGGCGCCGCCGTCACCCTGCGCACCCACTCGCCGCTGGTGCCGGACAGCAGCTCCCGGTCGAGCCCGGCGCGACCGAGCACACGCGCGACGAGGTTGCCGACGACCTTGGCCACGATGTAGCCGATGATCAGGATCACGAGCGCTCCGATGAGCGCCGGAAGCCACGCGAAGAAGGTGTCGAACCCTCGCTCCACGCTGCTCCCGATGTCGATTGCGTACAGCACCTCTCATTCCCCTTTCTCGATTAGAAGACAGACCTGTCTCCCCACGCCCAGGGGTGTTCAAACGGGATGCGTGTGTGCGTTCCTAGACGTTCAGCGCCCAGATCAGGCGCAGGCCCTCGAGCGTCAGGAACGGATCGACGTGCTCGATCGTCCGTGAGTGCGGGGCGATCATCTCCGCCAGTCCGCCGGTCGCAATCACCGTTGCCTCCTCTCCGAGCTCCCCGCGGATCCTCGTCACGATCTCGTCCACCTGCCCGGTGAAGCCGTAGACGAGCCCGGACTGCAGCGAGGCGCCGGTCGTCTTTCCGATCACCGTCGCCGGCGCCGAGAAATCGACGCTGAACAGGCGCGCAGCGCGCGCGAAGAGCGCGTCCATCGAGATCTCGATCCCCGGCGCCAGCACGCCGCCGACGTACTCCCCCTCGGGGGAGACAACGTCGAAGTTGGTGGAGGTGCCGAAGTCCACGACGACCGCGGGCGAGCCGTACCGCTCGCGCGCCGCGAGCGCGTTCGCGATCCGGTCGGGTCCGACCTCGCGCGGGTCGTCGTAGCGGATCGTAATCCCGGTCTTCGCACCGGGACCGACGACGAGCAACCGTGCTCGCGCCCAGCGTTCCGCGAAGTCCTCGTACGACCGGACGAGCGTCGGCACCGTCGAGGAGAGGCAGATCCCGTCGACGTCCTCGACGTCGATCAGCCCGGAGATCAGGGCGCCGAGCTCGTCGCCTGTGCGGTGCGCCTCGGTCGCAGAGCGGCGCGTGTCGCCCAGCTCGCCGTCCCGATAGAGCCCGAAGACGGTTTGCGTGTTGCCGACGTCGATCGCTAGCAGCAAGCGGCGAAAGCTATTCGTCGTCGCGGAGCGGTTCGCCGATTCGTTCGGCGAGCGACTCTGCCGTCAGCTTGGGCTCTTCGCCCTCGCCGCGCAGCTCCTCGACGGTGACGTCGCTCGAAGTCCACACCTCCGCCCGCGGGATGATCCGCGTCGGCCGGTTCTTGTCCCA
>DATMIX010000071.1:0-14222 GCA_035554095.1 Gaiellaceae bacterium
GTCAACATCGCGCTCGTCAACGAGCTCGCGCAGCTCTGCGAGCGGATGGACATCGACGTCTGGGAGGTGATCGAGGCCGCGGCGACCAAGCCGTTCGGCTTCATGAGCTTCCAGCCGGGGCCGGGCCTGGGCGGCCACTGCATCCCGATCGACCCCTTCTACCTCACCTGGAAGGCGCGCGAGTACGACTTCTCGACCGAGTTCATCGAGCTGGCCGGGAAGGTGAACGAGAACATGCCGTACTACTGCAGGTCGCTCGTCTCGCAGGCGCTCAACCACGGCCGGCAGCGCTCGGTGAGCGGGTCCAAGGTGCTCGTGCTCGGCGTGGCGTACAAGTCCGACATCGGGGACATCCGGGAGTCGCCGGCGCTGAAGCTGATCGCGCTGCTCCAGGCGGCCGGCGCGGAGATCGCGTATCACGACCCCTACGTGGACGAGCTCCACGAGGCCGGACTGAAGTCGGTCCCGCTCGAGCCGGCCGCGTACGACTGCGTCGTGATCGTGACCGCGCACTCGCACGTCGACTACGACGACCTGGTGGACAAGGCACACGTCGTGGTCGACCTCCGCAACGCCACCGGCACGGCCGGGCGCGCAAGCAAGAAGGTCTGGACGCTGTGATCAAGGTCGGGCTCGCGGGCCTCGGCTACTGGGGCCCCAATCTCGCGCGAAATTTCGACGACCTCGGCGAGCTGGCCTGGATCTGCGACATCAATACCGATCTGCTCGACCGGTACAGCGCGCGCTACCCCGACGCGCACACCACCGACCGCTACGACGACCTGCTCGAGGACGACTCGGTGCAGGCGATCGTGATCGCGACGCCGGTGCCGACGCACGCGGACCTGGCGAGGCGCGCGCTCGCCGCCGGGAAGCACGTCTTCGTCGAGAAGCCGCCGGCACTCAGCGGGGCAGAAGCGGACGAGCTCGTCACGCTGGCCGAGGAGCGCGATCTCGTGCTGCTCCCAGGGCACCTCCTGCTCTACCACCCGGCGGTCGCCAAGCTACAGCAGCTGATCGACTCGGGCGAGCTCGGTGAGATCCTCTACATCTACGGCAACCGCCAGAACCTCGGCCAGATCCGCAAGGACGAGAACGCCCTCTGGTCGCTCGGCGTCCATGACCTGTCCGTGATCCTCCACCTCGTCGGCGAGGAACCCTCGGAGGTCTGGGCCCGCGGCGAGTCGTTCATCCACGAAGGGGTCGAGGACGTCGTCTTTTGCTACCTGCGCTTTCCCTCGGGAATCGTGGCGCATATGCACCTCTCCTGGCTCGACCCGCACAAGATGCGGAAGATGACGGTCGTCGGCCGGAACAAGATGGCGGTCTTCGACGACATGGAGCTCGAGCGCAAGGTGACCGTCTACGACAAGGGCACCGAGCAGCGCGCGGAGAGCTACGGCGAGTGGCGCACGCGCACGGGCGACATCTACATCCCGAAGATTCCGAACGACGAGCCGCTGCGACTCGAGTGCCGCCACTTCCTCTCCCTCGTGGCCGGTGACGGCGACAGGCTCGAGGCTGCGCGGGAAGGTGCGGTCGTCGTCCGCGTGCTCGAGCAGCTTCAGGCGAGCCTCGAACGCGCGCCGGCTTGAACTACACGGTCGGCGAGAACGTCGTCATCTACCCGGGGACGGTGATCGGTGACGGTTGCCAGATCGGCGACAACGTCGTGCTCGGAAAGCAGCCGGCGCTCTCGTCTCGGTCGACCGCCCCGCGGGAGGAGCTGCCGCCGCTCGAGCTCGGCGAGGGGACGATCGTCTCGACCGGATCGATCGTGTTCGCCGGCACCATCGTCGGCGCCCGCTCGATTCTCGGCGACCAGAGCTGCGTGCGCGAGCGCTGCACGCTCGGCGACGACGTCGTGGTCGGGCGGGGGTCGCTCGTCGAGAACGACACGACAATCGGCGCCCGGACGAAGATCCAGGCGAACGCCTATGTGACTGCCTACTCCACGCTCGAGGACGACGTCTTCATCGCGCCCTGCGTCGTCACCACCAACGACAACTTCATGGGCCGCACGGAGAAGCGGCACGCGCTGCGGAAGGGGCCGACGATCCGACGCGGAGCCCGCGTCGGAGGCGGTGCGGTGCTCCTACCCGGAATCGAGGTGGGAGCGGAGGCGTTCGTCGGCGCGGGGGCGGTCGTCATCCGCGACGTTCCGCCGAAGGCGCTCGTCGTCGGGAATCCGGCGAGGCAGATCCGGGATGTTCCGGAGGAAGAGCTCCTCGCCGAGTAGCGGTCAGCGGGCGAGCCTGAGCCTGTAGGTCGCCGTCCCGGGCTCCGAGATCTTGACCTGCACGAAGTACACACCGCCCCGCCTCGTGCGGAAGCTCAGGTACTCCCGGCTCCCGGACCGTGACGAGGTCGCGGTCGGCTGGCGAAGCCGGTCGATTCGCGTCGTGCCCGGCTTCCAGAGCGCGAGGTTGAGGTCGGCCTTCGCCGGTCCCGACAGCGACAGGGTGATCCGCTGGCGCCGCTTCAGCCGGACGGCGAAGACGTCATTCTGGTCGTCCCAGTAGTCGACGCTCGCCTGGAGCGACCGCTTCTTGCTCGAGAGCGCGAACGCCCGAGCGCCGGCGTTGTCGTTCGTCTCGTACCGGTCGGGCGGCGGGACCCGGCCGGGCCAAGCGATCGCGTTCGTCGTGTCGAGGCGGCCCCAGCCCGTCTGCGGGTCGCGGCCGTCGACGCAGCGGCGGCAGCCGGTGGCGGCGGTCTGGTCGGCGGCGGCGCGCTCCATCAGGCCGACGACCTGCTCTGCGCGCAGCACCGGCCACTCGAGCCGCACGAGCACGGCTGCCGCCGAGACGAGCGCGGACGCGAACGACGTTCCCTGCGCGTGGCGGTATTCGGGCGGCCCACAGTCCGAGTAGCCCTGCTCGAGACAGGTCGGGCGCTGCGCCGTCAGCGGCCGAGGCAGCGTCGAGAGCAGATCGTCGCCGGGAGCGGCGATGTCGTTGTAGAGCGGATCGCGGTTCGAGTACAGCGGCACGCTTCCGTCCCGCGCGAGCGCGCTCACGCCGAGCACGTGCGGCAGCGCGGCCGGATAGCTCGCGTACCGCCACGGCTGCTCCGGCGCCTGGTCGCCGTTGCCGACCGCGGCCACGACGACTGCGCCCCGCCGGATCGCATATGCGACGGCGCTCGCCTCGAGCGGCGAGTAGCTGTCGCGCGAAGAGTCGAACGGGTCCCGCATACCGCCGAGGCTGAGATTGATCACGCGCGCCCCGTGGTCGACCGCCCACCGGATCGCACGCGCCTCCGCCTCGAGCGGGACGACGCCGTCGTAGCGGACGACCTTCGCGACGAGGAGCTGCGCAGGGAAGGCCATCCCGGCGATTCCCACCTGGTTGTCGATCCGGGCTGCGATCAGGCCGGCGACGAAGGTGCCGTGGCCCTGCGTGTCCTTGAGCGCCGAGCCGCCGACGAAGCTCTTGTAGCCGGCGATCCGCCCCTTGAACTCGGGATGGCCCGCGTCGACGCCGGAGTCGATCACCGCCACGCGCATGCCGGGCAGCGTCGGCCGCAACGCCCAGGCGTCGAACCCGCGCACCGCGGTCACGTACCACTGCCGCACGAAGTACGGATCAGTTGGCGCAAAGGCGATCGTCCGGCGCCCGCCGAGCCGCTCGACGTACGAGACCCCGAAGGTGCCACGGATGCCTCGCGACGAATTGGCGCGAAGGGAGACGGCGAACGGCCCGATCACCGACGCCTCGCCGCCGGTCTTGGCCTCCAGCCGGGCCGCGAGCGCCTCGGCCTTGGAGCCCGCCGCGACCCCCACGGCGAAGCGGGCGGCATGCGCCGCCCCTGGAAGCGCCAGGGCGCCAGCGACCAGAAACACGAGAACCGCAGATCTCATCCGCTCACCACCAGCGTCGAGCTGGTTCCTGCGACCAGTCCCCGGCCCGGCGTTGGTACCACCGCACGGTAGCTCCCCGGAGGGACATAGATGCGGGCGGAGAAGTCGCCGCGCGCGTCGACGGTGGCGCGGCCGACCGTCTGCCACGTCCTCCCGCTCAGCTTCTGGACCTCGACGCCGGCGCCGGCGAGCAACGGCTTCACGCTGCCGCGGAGCTCCATCGCGTCCGTCACCGGCGAGAGCGCCACCTGCGGAGCGACCAAGACGCGCGTGGGCGCCGTCCGCGCTGTCCCCGCCGCCAGCCGGTACACCGCCGTCGTCGTCGGTCGGACCGTAACCGTGAAGGCCCCGCCGCTCACCGGCTGAACCTGCGCCACCGAGCGCCAGGTGGAGCCGGACTGCTGCTCCAGCACGACCTTGGCGAGGCCGCGCGCCGTTCCCGTCAGCTTGCCGGCGGAGCCGTACGCGATCGGCTTCGTCGGCACCGGCAGCGCGAGCACGCCGACGCGGAACCAGGTTGAGCGCAGGTCCAGCACACGCCGGACGTCGCTGCCGCGCATCGTCACCTGCCCCAGGGTTCCGACCCCCGTGACTGTGCTGACTCGGGAGGACCGATTCACCATGGTTCGAACGTCGGTCAGCCGGCCCGGCGCCTTGATCGCCTTCTGGAGGCGGCTGACCGGGAAGACGAGCGGGCCCCAGATGTGGTGTGGCGAGAGCGAGTCGTACGGATCGTCGACCGAGACGAGGTACGGGATTGGCTTCGAGCCGACGAACACGTCGGTCACCGAGGCGGTCTTGCCGCCCGAGGTCGAGAAGAAGTAGGTGAGCGCCAGCTGGCCTCCGTACGTGAGCACCTCGCCGGCGGTCCCGTCGACCGCGGCCGTCGTAGTCTCGACCTCCTCGTCGATCCCACGGTAGACCTGACTGCGCACGTCCGGGTACAGGTCGAAGTCGCCGTCGGTCTTGCGGGTCGCCAGCGCGTAGGACCGCGCGGCGACCGCCTGCGCCTTCAGCACCTCGGCGGGCCAATCGTCCGGGACCTCCGACGGGACGACGCCGTAGAGGTACTGCTCGAGGCCGACGACATTGATCGCGCGAAGACGGCCCTTCTGCAGGTCGACGCGGATCGAGCCGCGGTAGCGCCGGCCGAGCCGCAGTGGCTCCTGGCCCGGGAGGAAGGTGAGCGGCGCGGTGAGCGCGATCTTTTTCTTCCCGCCCTTGGGCAGGATCTTCAGGCCGGGGCCGAGCGTGAGCGGCCCGGCTGCCAGCGCCTTCACCTTCCCGGTGGCATCCCTGACCCGGAACGGCGCCGCGGAGGCAAGGTCGAGCCGTCGCTTGCCCGCGGCGAGCAGCACGCGCACCTTCGAGACTGGCGCGTCGCCGATCGCCGTGCCGCGGTAGTAGTGGGCAAGGATCCGGTCGTAGGACCAGCCTTTCCGCGCGAAGCCGTTCGCGCCCCACTGGCTCATCCCGACGCCGTGGCCCCAGCCGCGGCCGTTGATCACGAACACGGGCTCGCCGGGCTTCGGTCCGGCCGGTGCCTGGCGCGGTTTGCGCGCAGTTGATCCCGCAAACGCCAGTCCGGCCACGAGAAAGCCGCAGATGACGCCTGCTGTCAGGGCGATGGCTCGAGACATGGCGACCCGGTTCCCGCGGGAACGGGTTTGAGGCTAGCGCATGGTGCCGGCGGGAACCGGGTTCTTTACAGGGTTTTCAAAGCTGGCCGATGCGGCAAAACCAGTTCTCGTGGCGGTTCGAATCGACATCCTCCCGCCGCGCTACGAGAATGTCGTCCATCTCGCCCGCGGCGGCATGGGCGATGTCTACCGCGCGACCGACACGTCCCTCGGCCGGACCGTGGCGATCAAGGTGCTCTCGGAGCGCTACGCGGGCGACGGCGACGTCCGCCGCCGGTTCAAGAACGAGGGGTTCGCCGCGGCTCGCCTCTCGGGCGCGCCGCACACGGTGACGATCTTCGACGTCGGCGAGGCGGAGGAGCAGCCCTACATCGTGATGGAGTATCTCGAGGGCGGCTCCCTCGAGGATCGGCTGAACTTGGGGCGACCCGCGACGGGCGAGATCCTCCGCTGGCTCGAGCAAGCGGCCGCCGCGCTCGACGCCGGGCATGCGGCCGGAGTGGTGCACCGAGACGTCAAGCCGGGCAACCTCCTCCTCGACGGTCGCGGCGACATCCACGTCGCGGATTTCGGCGTCGCGAGCGCTGTGGGCCTCGACTCGCTGACGATAACCGGCACGGTGCTCGGCACGGCCGGCTACCTCTCGCCCGAGCAGGCGCAAGGGCAACGGGCGACACCGGCCAGCGACCGTTATGCCCTCGGTGTGGTGGCGTACGAGCTCCTGACCGGCAGGCGGCCGTTCGAATCGGAAAACCCGACGGCGGAGGCGACGGCGCACGTGACCGCGCCTGTGCCGACGATCAGCAGCGAGGCGGAGGTACCCGCCGAGCTCGACCCTGTCTTCCGCCGGGCGCTGGCGAAGGATCCCGCGGCGCGATACCCGAGCGCTGAGGCGTTCGTCGCCGACCTCCGCGACTCGCTCAACGGGCCGGCTGAGACTGGGGCGACCGTCGCGCTCCCGGAGTACGGCCACGCTCCGACCTCACGACGGAACCGGGGCTGGCTCCTCGTGGTACTGGGCACGCTCGCGCTCGCACTCGCCGCGGGAGGACTGGCGCTCGCGGGCGTCTTCGGAGGTAGCGAGCCGCAGACGCGCACGGTGGTGAGGCAGACCACGGTGCAGGGGGAGCCGACGACGGTGCGGGAGACCGTGACGCAACAACCTCCGCCGCCCGCTCCGCCGCCGCCATCCCCGTCGCCCTCCCCGTCGCCCCCGCCGGCGCCGAGCGCGAGGTCGGGCCAGCAGCTGACCGATCAGGCGACGTCGCTCCTGCGCCAGGGCCGCTGGGCGGAGGCCGAGCAGGTTGCCCGGCAGGCGGTGCAGAAGCTGAATGGGTCGGGCGAGCTGTACGAGGCGTACGCCAACTACAACCTCGGCCGCGCGCTCGTCGAACAGAACCGCTGCGACGAGGCGCTCCCGTATCTCGACCGCTCGGAGCAGATCCAGGGCTCGAGGCGCGAGATCCGCCAGGCTCGCGCGAAGTGTCGGTAGCGCCTCAGCCGAGCCGCTGGGCGTACTGCTGCTCGTAGTACGAGCGGTACTCGCCGGACTTGAGCGGCTCCCACCACGCACGGTTATCGCGGTACCACTCGACCGTCTGCGCAAGCCCTTCTTCGAGCGAGTGTTCGGGGCTCCAGCCCAGGCCGCGGGCCTTTGAGTCGTCGAGGGAGTAGCGCCGGTCGTGCCCCGGCCGGTCGTCAACGTGGCGGACGAGCGAATCGTCGGCGCCCGTCAGCTCGAGGATGCGAGTAGTGATCTCGAGGTTCTCGTGCGGCTCGCCACCGATGTTGTAGATCTCGCCCGCACGGCCCTGCCGTAGAACGAGCTCGATCCCGGCGGCGTGATCCTCCGCATGGAGCCACTCCCGGACCTGCTTGCCGTCGCCGTAGACGGGGAGCGGCTCACCGTCCAGCGCGTTCGTCGTGAAGAGGGGGATCAGCTTCTCCGGGTACTGGTTCGGCCCGTAGGTGTTCGCGCCGCGCGTGATCAGCGCGTCGACCCCGTACGTGCGGACGTACGCGATCACCTGCAGGTCGCCGCCCGCCTTCGACGCCGAGTACGGGCTCGACGGATGGAGGCGATCCTCCTCGGTCGAGTGCACCCCAGATGGGACGTCGCCGTACACCTCGTCGGTCGAGACGTGGACGAGCCGAATTCCGTGCTCGCGGACATACTCCAGGAGCACGTGCGTCCCGTAGACGTCCGTCTGAATGAAGTCGCCGGCCGCCAAGATCGACCGGTCGACGTGCGTCTCGGCGGCGAAGTTCACGATCGCTCCGCACCCGTCGGCAGCCTCTGCCACGGCCTCGGCGTCGGCAATGTCGCCCTGGAGGAACGCGTGCTCGACGCCGCTCAGGTTCGCCGGGTTGCCCGAGTAGGTGAGCTTGTCGAGGACGACGACCTCCTCGCTACCGCGCACGAGCCGCTTGACGAAGTGCGAACCGATGAAGCCAGCGCCGCCGGTGACCAGGATCTTCATCGTCCTCGAAGCCTAGTCGCCTAGGCGGCGGAGACACTCCCGCAGGCCCTCGCGCCAGTGGGGGAGCTCCGGCGCGCCCTGCTCGCTCCGAAGTACCGAGTACGCCGGCCTCGGCGCCGGCGCGCCGAACTCCGCCGTCGTGATCCGCCGGACCCGGCACTCGAGGCCCGCCTCCTCGAAGGTCGCCTCGGCGAAGTCGGCCCACGTGCAGTCGCCGGCCGCCGCGACGTGGTAGGTGCCGTAGGGCAGGTCGAGCACGCGTCGCGTCGCCTCGGCCAGATGGCCGACGTAGGTAGGCGAGCCGCGCTGGTCGTCGACGACGGCGGCCTCGTCCCGCTCGGCGCCCAGCCTCAGCATCGTCCGGACGAAGTTGTGCCCCGTCCAGCCGAACAGCCAGGAGGAACGGACGATCCAGCCGTCACGGACCTCCAGCTCCCCCTCGAGCTTCGTCCGCCCGTAGACCCCGAGCGGTGAGGTCGGGTCGCTCTCGAGGTACGGCTCCCGTTTCGACCCGTCGAAGACGTAGTCGCTCGAGTAGTAGACGACCGGTGCACGGAGCTCGGCGACGTTCCGCGTTCCGTCCACGTTCACCCGACGGGCTGCTTCAGGCTCTGCCTCCGCGTCGTCGACCTTCGTCCAGGCCGCCGAATGGAGGACGAGCTCCGGCCGCTCCTCGAACGGATACGGGTCGGCGACGTCCCACTCCGACCGCGTGACCGCCCGTGCCTCCGGAAAGACCTCCGCCAGCGCCGTGCCGAGCTGGCCCCCGGCCCCGGTGATCAGGATGAGGTCGCGTCCCGTTCGGACAGGATCGGCGATTGCGTGCTCCAGAGCTCTAGCACCCTCGGGTCGTCCCAAGGGATCTCGTGCTCGTCCGGGTCGGCGGGGTCGTACTCCTCGGTGACGTGGTAACAGAAGAGAAGGTCCGTCAGTGCCTCGAAACCGTGCGCGTGCCGGCCGGGGATGTAGATGGCGACGGGGTTCTCGTCACCGATGTCCTCTGTGAACGTCTCGCCGGACCCGCGGTCGAGGACGACGACGCGCGCGGTCCCCTGGACGCACACGAAGAGGTCGTCCTGCCCGCGCTCGTGAAAGTGCAGCCCGCGGATCACGCCCTGCCGCGAATAGGAGACGTTCGTCTGGAGCGTCGGCCGCGGGAGGACGCTCTCCCGCCGGAGCTCCATGAACCAGCCCCGCTCGTCCTCGAATCGCCTGAGCGGGAGCCGAACGATCCCCTCGATCACGGCTTGTTCACGCCGTGCCGGCGGACGAAGTCGTTGACGGCGTAGTAGACGTCGATCGACTCGCCGGCGTCACCCCAGAAACCCTCGACCACGTCGTACTGCATCGACCCACGGTCGATGAACCAGTTGTTCACGTCGGTGATCTCGAGCTCACCGCGGCCCGACGGCTCGAGCCCGTGGATGATCTCGAACACGCTCGGGTCGTAGAAGTAGATGCCGGTCACGGCGAACTCGCTCGGCGGCTCCTCCGGCTTCTCGTGGATCTTCACGACCCGTTCGCCGTCGAGCTCGGGCACGCCGAGGTGCTGCAGGTGCTCCGGGTCCTCCTCGCGTGCCAGGAGGATCCGCGCGCCCTTGCTCTGCGCGGCGAAGTTGTCGACGGCGTGCTTGATCGACCGCTCGAAGACGTTGTCGGCGAGCATCACCACGATCGGCTCGCCGCCGGCAAATCGCTCCGCGAGCCCCAGCGCCTCGGCGATGCCGCCGGCACGCTCCTGGTAGGCGTACGAGAGCCGGTCGATGCCCCACTCGTGGCCGTTGCCGAGCAGGCGGAGGAACTCGCCCGCGTGCGTGCCGCCGGTGACGACCATCAGCTCGGTGACCTCGCAGCCTACGAGCGCCTCGATCGCATAGGTCACCATCGGCCGGTCGTAGATCGGCAGCAGGTGCTTGTTCGTGATCCGCGTCAGCGGATGGAGCCGCGTGCCGCTGCCCCCGGCGAGGATCACACCCTTCATCGCGGCGGGATGCTACGGGCTAGTGTCCCCGAGGTGAGCGAGAACGAGCGCGACGAGTCGAAGCACGAGTCGTTCGAGGGCGAGGACCTGCTCCTCGGCGGGCCGGCGCCGAGCCGCGATCCCTACACGCCGGAGCCCGGTCCTCGACCCGGGGAGCAGCGTGCGTTCGCGATCATGCGCTGGGCCTGGGTGCCGATCCTCGTCATCGCACTCCTGCTTCTGGTCGCGATCTTCCGCTAGCGCCCGGCCGGGCTGACCGCCGGGGGCGGCGTCTCCTCGAGCGGCGAGGCCTTGACGCGGAAGACCTTCGCCGCGCCCTCCGGCAGCCACCAGTTCCAGCGGCCGAAGAGCGCCATCGCGCTCGGCACGAGCAGCGCACGGATGATCGTGACGTCGATCAGGATCGCAGCAGCGAGGCCGAGGCCGAACTGCTGCAGGCCGACGATCGAGCCGGCGACGAAGCCCATGAAGGCCGCGAACATGATCAGCCCGGCGGCGGTGACGAGGCGGCCGGTCTTCGCCAGCCCCTGGGTGACCGCGAGGCGGTTGTCGCGCGTTGCGTCCCACTCCTCTCGCATTCGGCTGACCAGGAAGACCTCGTAGTCCATCGAGAGCCCAAAGAGCATCGCGAAGAGGAAGACCGGGATCCAACCCTCGATCTGGTCGAACTGGGTCAGCCCCAGGGGCTCCCCGAGGCCGAGCTTGAACGCCGCGACGAGGATCCCGTACGCGGCCGCGATCGAGAGCAGGTTGAGCACGATCGCCTTCAGCGGCAGGAGCAGCGACCGGAACGCGCGCACCAGCAGCACGTAGGTGAGCAGGAGGACGGCCAGGACGAGCCAGGGGAAGGCGCCGTAGGTGATGTCGAGGAAGTCGACTCCGAACGGCGGCCCGCCCCCGGCGAGCACCTCCATGCCGGCCGGGAACGCGGCCGCGGGGATGATCTCGTCCCTGAGTCGCCGGACGAACTCCTGCGACTCCGGCTTCCCGTACTCGTGCTTGCCGATCGCCTGGACCCGCAGGTAGCGGCGGGTCGGGTCGATCGACTGCGGACCGGCCGCGATCACGTCGGCGATCTCGCCGTCGCCGCGGAGCAGGCTCGCCAGCCGTTCCTTGGCCGCCTGTACCTCGGGCGTCGCGGCCCCGCCGGCCCGGCCGGTGTCGACGACGATCTCGGACGGCGAGATCGCGCCTTCCCCGATGGCGTTCGTGAGGACGTTGAGGCCGCGGACGGCCTGCAGGTTCTGTGGGACGCCCTCGTTCGAGCCGGGGCCAAGCTGGAGCGTCAGCACGGGCGCCGCGAGGATCAGCAGGACGGCGACGGTGCCGAGCGCGACCGCCAGCGGGCGGCGCATGATCGTGCCCGCAAGCCGGGCCCAGAAGTTGCGCTCCGAGTCCTCGCGCCGCTCGATCACCCGCTTCGGCACGAGCCGGACGCGGTCGAGGCGGTCCTCGAGCCAGTAGAGGAGGACCGGCAGCAGCGTCGTGGCCGCGAGCACGGAGACGAGCGGGATCAGAAGCCCGGCGATGCCGAAGCCGCGCATGAACGGCAGCGGCATGAACAGCATCAGCGCGAGGCCGATCGCGACGGCGGTGCCGCTGAACACGACGGCGCGCCCGGCCGTCTCCATCGTCCGCGCGACGGCGGCCTCCTTCTCGAGCCCGGTCCGCCGCTCCTCGCGGTAGCGGTAGACCATCAGCAGCGAGTAGTCGATCGCGATCCCGAGCCCGATCAACGTGACCATGTTCGTCAGGTACGTGGACAGGGTCATGAAGTTCGCGAAGACCCAGACGCAAGCCAGCGTCACCGGGATCGCGAAGAGCGCGAGCATGAACGGGAGCAGGAAGGACAGCGTCCCGAAGACGAAGACGAGGATCACGAGCGCAATCGGGATTGCGATCAGCACCTCGCCCACGAAGAGGTCGCGGTTCTGGACCGGCTCGAGGTCGCTCTCGATCGCGGACTGGCCCGTGATGTACAGCGTCGCGCCGGGGATCTCGCCGGCCGCCTCGCGCATCGCTTTGGTGTAGCCCTTGGCGTCAGCCGGCTGGAGCTGCGAGACGATCGAAGCGCTGACGACGTCAGGCGAGACCGGGCGGACGACTGCCACCTTCCCGGTGTCGAGCGCGGCTGCGGCGCGCGCCGCAGCGGCTCGCGTCGGCGCGACCAACGCCTGGGCGGTGCCGGGCTTCCCCTTGACCACCACCGTGAACGAGCCCTCGGGTTGCTGGCCGAAGTTCTTTTTCAGGATGTCGCCGGCCCGCTCGCTGTCCGCGCCCGGGAGGACAAAACGGTTCGTCAGCAGGTCGTTCAGCCCGGACGAGGCAATCGCGGCGACGACGAGGAGCACCAGCCAGGCGGCCAGAATGCCCCAGCGAAAGCGAATCATCGTCCGTGCCCAGGTTCCCATCGCGTCTCCCGTCCTCTCCTGCCTGGTTAGTGCGAGCTAAGCTAGTGCGCACTAAGTTATTCCCGGGCAGAGGACATGTCAAGGCTACGATTCACAACCACCATGAGCGGGCGAAAGCACCTCAGAGACGAGATCGACGAGCTGTTCGCGGACCTCTGGCAGGTCTCGCGGCTCTCCGGTCTGCGCCGGGGTTTCCGGCCGCAGGTGGACTCGTTCCGCACCGACGATCCGCCGTCCTACACCGTGCTCGTCGACATCTCCGGCATCGATCCTGAGCAGGTCAAGGTGACGGCCGCCGAGGGCGCCCTCTACATCGCCGGCGAGCGCCCGCGCGAGGTCTGCGAGGGCCGGGTCTACCACCAGATCGAGATCGAGCACGGGCCGTTCGAGCGCGTCGTCCGCCTCCCCGAGGACGCCGACTTGACCCAGGCCGAGGCGCGCTACGAGCGCGGCGTCCTGCGCATCGAGGTCCCGGTCGCCGTGAGAGAGGCCGCGCCGCGGCCCGTTCCCATCGAGATCAGGAGGCCGGCGTGACCGACGTCGAGCTCGAGCTGCCCGAGACGCCGGACGTGGACGACGTGGAGATCCCGCGCGCGCTGCCCGTGCTGCCGCTCAAGGAGACGGTCGTCTTCCCGGACTCTGCGACGCCCCTGGCGATCGGCCAGGAGCGGTCGATCCAGCTGATCGACGACGTCGTCGCACGCGACGGCAAGCTCGCACTCGTTGCGGTGAAGAACCCCGACGTCGAGCAGCCCGGCTGGGACGACCTCTACGAGGTCGGCACCGCGGCGATCGTCCACAAGCTGATCAAGGTCCCGGACGGGACGCTCCGCATCCTGGTTCAGGGCATCCAGCGCCTCAGGCTCGACAGCCGTCTGCGCGACGACCCCTACCTCGTCGGCGAGTTCTCGGTCGTCCCCGACGTCGTCAACGAGACGCGGGAGCTCGAGGCGCTCACGCGGAACGTCCAGATGCTCTTCGGCCGCATCGTCGGCCTCGTCCCGTACCTGCCGGCCGAGCTCGAGCTCGCCGCGGCGAACGTGGACGACCCGAGCGCGCTCTCGCACCTCGTCGCCTCGACGCTGAGGCTCAAGACCGACGAGAAGCAGCGCCTGCTCGAGGAGCCGGATGTCGAGAAGCGGCTGCGCGAGCTCTCGGCGATCCTGAGCCGCGAGCTCGAGGTGTTCGAGCTCGGCACGAAGATCCAGTCGCAGGTCCAGTCAGAGCTCGAGAAGGGCCAGCGCGAGTATTTCCTGCGCCAGCAGCTGAAGGCGATCCAGGAAGAGCTCGGCGAAGGCGACCCCGAGCAGGCAGAGATCGAGGAGCTCCGCGAGCGGGTGGAGGAGGCCGACCTTCCGGAGGAGGTCCGGAAGGCGGTCGACCGGGAGCTCGGCCGGCTCGAGCGGCTCCCGTCGGCCTCCGCCGAGTACGGCGTGATCCGTACCTATCTCGAGTGGATCCTGTCGCTGCCCTGGTCGAAGACGACCGAGGACAACCTCGACCTCGAGCGGGCGCGCGAGATCCTCGACGAGGACCACTACGACCTCGACAAGGTCAAGGACCGGATTATCGAGTCGCTCGCCGTCGCCAAGCTCAAGAACGACGTCTCGGGCTCGATCCTCTGCTTCGTCGGGCCGCCGGGCGTCGGGAAGACCTCTCTCGGCCATTCGATCGCCCGCACGCTCGGTCGCGAGTTCGTCCGCATCTCCGTCGGCGGCGTCCGCGACGAGTCGGAGATCCGCGGCCATCGCCGCACCTACATCGGCTCGATGCCCGGCACGATCATCCGCTCGCTTCGCGACGCGGAGTCGACGAACCCGGTGCTCCTGATCGACGAGATCGACAAGA
>DATMIX010000072.1:0-27191 GCA_035554095.1 Gaiellaceae bacterium
GAACACGTGTTCGTGTCAAGGGTTCACTCGCCGCGCAGCACCTTCATCAGCGCGTCGAAGATCTCGCGCCGGCGACGGAGCGCCGCTTTCTGCTCCTTTGCTCTCAAGGCCTTCTCCCGATCGTCAGGCTCGCGCTTCCCATCCATTGCACCGACAGATGCGCGCGGAGCGCGAAACCGACGGCGAAGGAGGGTTTGGCGAAATACAGTCTGTGCCGCCGGGCCGCGCTGCTCGCCCCCTGGCACCGTCCTCAGTCGCGCCCATATCTATGGATATGGGCGCTCCCTGCGTCCTCCCCAGGGAACGAACATCGCACCCCGGCGACGAGCGGTATTCCGCCAAACCCTCTAGCGGGCCGAGCGGAGCGCCACCGGCTCGTGCTCGCCGGGCAGCGGCGCGATGTCGGCGCCGTGGAGACGATTCCGGATCAGCTTCTGCGCGTGGAGCCGCTCGTCGGCGGCGCGGAAGAGCGCGAGCGCGTCACAGCCGTCGCGAGGATGGACGGCCCAGCCGAAGCTCATCGCCAGCCCCTCGTGCGCGAGCGCGTTCGTCAGCCGGCCGCACAAGGCACGAACGGCATCCGTGCCGGGCAGGGTCGTCAGGACGGCGAACTCGTCGCCACCGGTGCGCGCGAGCTGATCCTCGGAGCGGATGACCGTCTGGAGGACCTCTGCCGCTCGTCGGAGGACGTCGTTTCCGACGGCGTGGCCTTCCTCGTCGTTGATCGCCTTCAGGCCGTCGAAGTCGCCGAGCACCAAACCGAACGGGCGGTTCTGCTCCAGCTTGGCCTCGAGGAGCCCGTCGAACGCGCGGGTGTTCCAGAGATCGGTGAGGAAGTCGCGGTCGGCGGCTGTCCGCAGCCGCTCCACGAGGCAGCGGTTGTGCTGTGCGAACCAGCCGATCAGGGCGCCCATCAGCGTGTAGGTGAAGAAGCGAATGCCGGTCGTGGCCGAGATGACGCTGGCCGAGGGGATGTGGGGGTTGGCGAGGATCCCGAGCGCGTAGAGCCCGTCGGCGAGCACGCCGGCAGCGAAGCCGCCCCACATGCTCGTGCTCAGGGCGACGAGTGCGACCGAGAGGTAGTAGAAGTGGCCGACGCCGAGACCGGGCCGTTCGATCAGCCAGAACGAGCCGAAGATGACGCCGTAGCTCGAGAGCGCCGCGGCGAGGACGGCGCGTCGATGGGACATCGCCAGCGGCATAGGCCTCACGATCGGGGACGCACGGGTTTCGCGCGTCCCTCGTTTGTGGGATCCCGCCGTTTGTCACTCAGGCGGCTCCCAGTCGTCACACACGCGTCGTACGCGTCGTTCTACGGTGGTCTCGTGAACGCGAACGGACGGCCGAAGACCGCAACACCGTGGGGCGACGCATTACTCGTCGACGAGCTCACGCTGCCGCAGCGGGCGGGGGAGAAGCGCTTCGCGTCAGTAGTGCAGCTGCTCGAAGCTGCGCGGGGCGAGCGTCTCGTCCGGTTCGCCTACTCGACGGGCGGCACGGCGCGGCGCGGCCCGGTGACACTGCGGATCCGCGACCTCGAGCGGCTCCGGGCAGCCCTGGGCGACCACCCGCAGCTCGCGGAGGCGTTGCGGCTGGCCCGCGACTGACCTCAGACCGCGACAGCCCGGGCTTGCATGCGGTCCCGGGCGGCGTCGACCAGCGAGCCGAGGACGAACGCCCCGTCGGTCGAGCCCGTCAGCTCATCGACCGCGTGCTCCGGGTGCGGCATCAATCCCATGACGTTCCCCTCGGCGTTGACGACTCCGGCGATCTCGGCGACTGACCCGTTGGGGCTGCCGCCCTCGTAGCGCAGAACGACCTGGCCGGCACCCTCGAGCTCGGCGAGCAGTCGCTCGTCGACGTAGAAGCAACCCTCGCCGTGCTTGACGGGAATCGTCAGGCGCCGGCCTGGCTCGCAACGTGACGTGAACGGTGTGTCGACCCTTTCGACGGTGAGTGTGACGTCCCGGCAGACGAACGCGAGCGACTCGTTCGGCCGCAGGATTCCCGGCAGGAGTCGGGCCTCACACAAGACCTGGAAGCCGTTGCAGATGCCGAGGACGAGGCCGCCTTCGTCCGCAAAGGTCCGGACAGCCGCCATGATCGGGGCGAAGCGCGCCAGCGCGCCCGCCCGCAAGTAGTCGCCGTACGAGAAGCCACCGGGGAGAACCACGGCGCCCACGTCCGGCAGCGTCGCGTCGCTGTGCCAGACAGGGACCGCTTCCGCGCCGAGCAACTCGAGCGCGAGTGCCGCGTCCCGGTCGTCGTTCGACCCCGGGAAGGTGACGACCCCGATGCGCGGGCGAGCGCTCACGGCTCCTCGGCGAGCTCGATCTCGTAGGACTCGATCAGCGGGTTCGCGAGTAGTTGTTCGCACATGCGCTCGAGCGCAGCGTTCGCCTGAGCCCGGTCGTCGTCCTCGAGCTCGAGGTCGATGACGCGGCCGACTCGGGCGTGCTCCACCGGGAACCCGAGCTGCCGGAGCGAACCCTGCACCGCTTCGCCTTGCGGGTCGAGGATTCCCGGCTTGGGCCGAACGACCACGGTCGCCTTCATCGGACCACCGTGTCGGGATCTTCGAGGTAGCGCGCGAAGGGGATCTCGGTCAGCTGCTCGAAGGCCTCCACGTAGCGTGCCCGGGTGCCGTCGACGACCTCCTCCGGGAGCTCGGGGCCGGGGTAGTTCTTGTCCCAGCCGAGCGACTCGCAGTAGTCGCGGACGAATTGCTTGTCGAACGAGGGCTGCCCCCGTCCGGGCTCGTACTCGTCGGCCGGCCAGAAGCGGGACGAGTCGGGCGTGAACGCCTCGTCGCCCAGCACGAGCTCGCCGTCCTCGCCCCAGCCGAACTCGAACTTCGTGTCGGCGATGATGATCCCGCGTGCGAGCGCGTGTTCCGACGCGTGGCGGTAGAGCTCGAGCGAGACGCGTTCGACCTCGGCGAGCCGCTCTGCGCCGACGAGGGCCGCCGCCTGCCCGAGGTCGATGTTCTCGTCGTGTCCTTCGACCGCCTTCGTCGACGGCGTGAAGATCGGCTCGGGCAGCCGGTCGGACTCGCGCAGGCCTTCCGGCAGGACGTGCCCCGACGTGGCCCCGGTCGCCTGGTAGTCCTTCCACCCCGAGCCCGTGATGTAGCCCCGCACGACGCACTCCAGCGGGAGCATCTCGAGCCGCCTGCACTCGGTCGAGCGGCCGTCTTCGCGGAGACCCAGGAGGTGGTTCGGCACGATCGGGCTCGTCCGGGCGAACCAGAAGGCCGAGAGCCCGGTGAGCACGCGCCCCTTGTCCGGGATCTCGGTGGGTAGGACGACGTCGAAGGTCGAGATGCGGTCGCTTGCGACGAGGAGCAGGCGGTCGTCGTCGAGCGCGTAGAGCTCGCGGACCTTGCCGCTGCCCACGTGTGCCGCTTCAGGCATGGATCGTTTCCTCCCTCCGCACGAGCGACCGCAGCCGCTCGAAGACGGTGTCGACGTGACGGGTGTACGCGTTCAGGTCGAAGACCGCGTCGAGATCGACGCGGCCCGCCAGCTCTCGGTCGGCCCGGACGAGCTCGCGGAAATCCTGCTCCTCGTCCCACGCCCGGAGGGCGTGGCGCTGGACGAGGCGGTAGGCGTCGTCGCGCTCGAGCCCCGACTCGACGAGCGCGAGGAGAAGCCGCTGGCTGAAGAAGAGGCCGTGGCTCGATTCGAGATTCCGGCGCATCCGCTCGGCTCGGACGACGAGCCCCTCGACGAGCCAGGCGAAGCGGTCGAGCATGTAGTCGAGGGCCAGGAACGCATCCGGCAGGACCACCCGCTCGGCCGACGAGTGTGTGATGTCCCGCTCGTGCCAGAGGGCGACGTTCTCCAGACCGACGGTGGCCGCGGCGCGGACGACCCGGGCGAGGCCGCAGATCCGTTCGGAGACGACCGGATTGCGCTTGTGCGGCATCGCCGACGAGCCCTTCTGGCTCTTGCCGAAGGGCTCCATCGCCTCGCCCACCTCGGTTCGCGCGAGGTGGCGGAGCTCGAGCGCGAACTTCTCGAGCGACGCCGCAGCGAGGGCGAGCGCCGAGAGCAGGTCGGCATGGCGGTCGCGCTGAAGTATCTGGGTCGAGGTCGGCGCGGGCTCGAGGCCGAGTCGCTCGCAGGCCAGGCGCTCGACCTCGGGATCCGTAGCGGAGTAGGTGCCGACGGCCCCCGAGAGCTTTCCAACACGCATGCCCTCGAGCGCCCGCTCGATCCGCACCCGGTCGCGGTCGAGCTCGAACGCCCAGCCGGCCAGCTTGAGCCCGAACGTCGTCGGCTCCGCATGCACGCCGTGAGTGCGCCCGATCTGAACGGTCCCCCGGTGCTCCTCCGCCCGGGTCACGACCGCCGTGAAAGCACGGTCGATGCCGGCGAGGATCAGCGCGCCTCCCTCGCGGATCTGGAGCGAGAGCGCGGTGTCGAGGACGTCGGAAGACGTGAGCCCGTAGTGGAACCAGCGCCCCTCCGAGCCGAGGCCTTCGGCGACGGCGTCGACGAACGCCGCGACGTCGTGGTGTGTCTGTGCCTCGATCGCGGCGACGCGCTCGGGTGACGGAGGTTCGGCTTTCGCGCGAATCTCCGCGACCGCCTCCGGCGGGACGACCCCGGTCTCGGCCCACGCGTCGAGCGCTGCGAGCTCGACGTCGAGCCAGCGCGCGAGCTTGCCCTCTTCCGACCAGACCCTGGCCATGGCCGGACGGGAATACCGCGCGATCACCAAAGGCAGTCTAGAGGCGCCGCAGGCCGTAGGCCGCAGGGGGCCCGCTCGGGACCCAGGCGGGCCTGACGGGCGTATGAGAGATGTCCGATGTCTCTCGCACGCCTTGCCACGTTTGCCACCATGGTCGTGCTCTTCGCGGCCGGATCGGCGACCGCGAAGGACATCAGGCCCGGCGATCTCCGAATCTGCAATGCGGCGAAGTGCGTCGCGATCTTCGACCGCGGGGCGCTGAAGACGTTCGGTGCGTTCTACTACGGCCCTGGCGCCGTGACGACCGCGCCCGCTCCAGTGCGCAGAGCACCCGCATTCCGGTTGAAGCTGGACGACATGGTCGCCGGCGTTGTGGCAACCAGGCGACTCGACCGGGTGCTCGTCTACGGCCTCAACTGCGGCCGCTTCGAGCGGGGCGTCTGGTACCGGCTCCCGCCTCGGGCCGCCGGCGCGTTGCGACGGGTAACCGCCGGCCTCGTGCCGCAGCGCGTCCCCCGGCGCATCCCGCGCTCCTGCTAGGCGCCGAGGATCCGCGCGGCGAGCACGGCCGCGTTCTTTGCATTGTCGACCCCGACGGTGGCCACCGGAACACCGGGAGGCATCTGGACGATCGAGAGGAGTGCGTCGAGGCCGTCCAGCACGCTCTTCGACGATCGGAGCGGGACCCCGATCACCGGCAGGTCCGTGTGCGCTGCGACGACGCCCGGCAGGGCTGCCGCGAGGCCGGCGCCGCAGATCAGGACCCGCAGGCCGCGCTCCCGGGCCGACTTCGCATACTCGGCGACGGCGTCGGGGGCCCGGTGAGCGGAGCGGACCTCGAACTCGTGGGCGACGCCGCGCTCGGTCAGCTCGTCCATCGCCGGCTGCATGCGCTCGCGGTCGGACTCCGAGCCGACGAGGATCCCGACGAGGGGTGCCTCAGCCGGCAACCGTCTCCGGCCGCTTGGCGATGTCGCGCCTGTACCGCATCCCCGGGAACGAGATCTTGCCGACCGCGTCGTATGCCGTCGCACGGGCGGCCGCGATGTCCTTCCCCACGGCCGTGACGTTCAGGATGCGGCCCCCGTTCGTGACGAGGCCCCCGTCCCGGATCGCCGTGCCTGCGTGGAACACGAGCGCCCCGGCCGCCTCGGCGTTCTCGACGCCCTCGATCCGCGATCCGGTGTCGCCTCGTTCGGGATAGTCGCCGCCCGCTAGCACGACGGTCACGGCTGCGTCCTGCCGGGGCTCGGCCTCGTGGCGGAGCTCACCGGTCGCCGCGCCGTAGAGCAGTTCGAGCAGATCCCCGCCGAGCCGCGGCACGATCGACTGCGTCTCGGGATCGCCGAAGCGGCAGTTGAACTCGAGCACGCGTGGCCCCGCCTCCGTCAGCATCACGCCGGCGTAGAGCAGGCCGACGAACGGCGAGCCACGGCGCGCGAGCTCGGTCAAGACCGGTCGGTGAACGGCCGCGAGCAGTTCGTCGACGTCGGACGGCCCGAACGTGGGCACCGGTGAGTACGAGCCCATACCGCCGGTGTTGGGGCCGGTGTCCCCGTCGCCGACGCGCTTGAAGTCCTGCGCCGGCGGTAGGGCGACTGCGTCGCGCCCGTCGCAGACCGCGAAGACGGAGACCTCCTCGCCGTCGAGCAGCTCCTCGATCACAACGGCATCGCCGTGGGCGGCCACGGACTCGAGCGCCGCCTCGAGCTCGTCGGGCGTCTTGCACACGAACACGCCCTTCCCCGCGGCGAGTCCGTCGACCTTGACGACGCACGGGGGCCGCGCGACCGCCAGCCGCTCAGCCATCGGCACCCCGGCCGCCGCCATCACCTCCTTCGCGAAGAGCTTGGAGCCTTCGATCCGGGCGGCTTCGGCGCTCGGTCCGAACACGGCGACGCCGGCGTGCCGGAGCTGGTCGCCGACGCCCGCGACGAGCGGCGCCTCCGGCCCGATGACGACGAGATCGATCTCGTGCTCGCTGCAAAAAGCCAGCAACCCTTCGCCGTCTTCCGCCCGCACCGGGTGGCAGCGCCCGATCTTCGCGATCCCAGGGTTTCCGGGCGCGGCGTGAAGCTCGTCGCAGCGCTCGCTCTGGGCGAGCTTCCAGGCGAGCGCGTGCTCCCGCCCGCCCGACCCCGCGACGAGGACTTTCACGGCCTCAGTGTTTCAAAGGGTCCGGCGGTGCGCATCCTTAGGCCGTGGTCGAACCAGGGCTCGATCGGCACGACTGGGAGACGGAATGGCAAGGCCTGGAGCCGCTCGTCATCGACTCTCCCGCGGAGGCACTCCCCGAGGTCGACGGCCTGATCGAACGGATGATGCAGGAGCGCGGTTACCCGGTGGAGGAGGCCCAGGCGTACGCGTCCTCAGAGCCCGAAATCGTCGCGGAGTTCCTCGAAGCGCGGCGGATCACGAGACTCGTCGAAGCCAGCGAGTCGGTCGACCCCGGAGATGTCGGCGCCGCGGTCACCGGCTACCGGAACCTGTACGAGTTCCTCCTCGCCGAGCGGCGCGCGCCGTAGGGCTGCGCGCTATGCGTGCACACTCCCCCACCGCCCCACCCTGGGTGGGGATGAGAGTCCACCCGCCACCCGCGGCGAGCGTATCGCTGGAGTCCCGCCGCGTCGCGCGCCGGGCTGTGACGAAAGCGTGAAAATCGGCCGGCGCCCTTAGACTGCTGCCGTGAAGGCTCCGCCGTACTCCGCGGCGTCGGTTGAGGTCGTTCGGCTGCCGGAGCGGCAGCGCGAGCGGGATTCGGTCGCGGTGGAGGAACCGCTCGAGATCCGGGTCAACGACACCCCGGTTGCGGTCACGATGCGGACGCCGGGGCACGACGACGAGCTCGCGATCGGTTTTCTCGTCTCGGAAGGGCTCGAGCCGAGCGGCGCGGCGCCGCCCGCCGATCTCGCGGCGAACACGATCGAAGTCGAAGTCGATGCGCCCTCGTTCGACCCGGCCTCGCTCGAGCGGCACTTCTACACCTCCTCGTCGTGCGGCGTCTGCGGCAAGGGCGCGCTGGAGGCGGTCGCGGTCGAGGCCCCGCGCGTTGCGGGCGGCCTGACCGTGCCGGCGCGATTGCTGGCGCAGCTTCCCGATCGCCTGCGCGAGGGCCAGGCGGCGTTCGCCGAGACCGGCGGCCTCCACGCGACCGCCCTCTTCGATCCCCGGGGCGGGCTGCTCTGCCTTCGCGAGGACGTCGGGCGCCACAACGCGATGGACAAGGTCGTCGGTTGGGCCTTCGCGGAGCGGCTGCTGCCTCTCGAGGACTCCATTCTCTGCGTCAGCGGGCGCCTCTCGTTCGAGCTCGTGCAGAAGGCCGCGGTCGCCGGCTGTCCGATCCTCGTCGCCGTCGGCGCCCCGTCGAGCCTCGCGGTCGAGCTCGCCGCAGACCGGGGCGTCACGCTCTGCGGTTTCGTGCGCCGCGGGAAGGTGAACGTCTACACCGAGGAATGGCGAGTCGCGGGCTGACGGGGGTCTTGCTTGTCGGAGGCGCCAGCCGGCGGTTCGGCTCTCCCAAGGCCCTCGCCTGCTACGAAGGCACGACGCTCGCCGAGCGCGCCTGGGGCGTCCTCGGACAGGCGTGCGACGAACGCCTCGCCTTCGGGAAGGCTCACGACGAGCTCGGGCTGCCGTTCCCGGTTCAGGACGACGGAACCGACGTTCGCGCGCCGATCGCCGGCGTCGTCGCGGGCTTGCGCGCGGCTCGCAACGAGATCTGCGTCTTCCTCCCGGTGGACGCGCCGCTCGTCACCCCGGAGGCGCTCCACCGTCTCGGCGAGGCATGCCGCGAGGCCGCAGTGCCGGAACGCGGCCCACTCCCGGGGGCTTACTCGCGAGGCACGCTGCCCGTCTTCGAGCGCCGGCTCGCGGCGGGCGAGCTCTCGCTGCGCGGCGCGCTCGACGAGCTGTACACGGCGATCGTGCCGCTCGACCCGAGGCTGCTGGCGAACGTGAACGCGCCCGAAGAACTGGCGGCGCTGTGACGACCGACCGCTAGGGAGCCACTGGTTCGGCCCGCACGTCGAGGACGCGCTCGCGCTCGCGGCCGGTGCCGATCAGCGAGACCTCGACGTCGAGTCGCTCCTCGACGAACGACACGTAGCGGGCTGCCTCAACCGGCAGGCCTCCGACGTCGGCGACGTCGTCGAGCGGCTCGTTCCACCCCGGCAGCGTCTCGTACACCGGCTCGCAATTGTGGAAGTCCGACTGATGCGCCGGGAACTCCTCGGTCTCGGTTCCGTCTCGGAGCCGGTAGCGCACGCAGACGGGCAGCTCGGAGAATGCCGAGAGGACGTCGAGCTTCGTCAGCGCCAGCGAAGTGATCCCGTTCAGCCGCACGGCGTAGCGGAGGCCGACGAGGTCGAGCCAGCCGCACCGCCTCGTCCGCCCCGTGACGGTGCCGACCTCGCCGCCGAGATCCTGGAGCCGAGCCTGGTCGGGGCCCTCGATCTCGGTCGGGAACGGGCCCTCGCCGACCCGCGTCACGTAGGCCTTGGCCACGCCGATCACCTCGTCGATGCGGGTCGGCCCGATACCGATTCCCGGTGCGGCGCCGCCCGCGACGGTGCTCGAGGAGGTGACGAACGGGTACGTCCCGTGGTCGAGGTCGAGCAGCGTGGCGTGTGCTCCCTCGAGCAGGACCGTCTTGCCGCCGCGGAGCGCCTGGTCGACGAGGAACGACGTGTCGGTGATGTACGGGCGCAGGCGCTGGGCGTGCTCCTCGTAGCGGGCCGCGAGCTCCTCGAGCTCGAGCGGCTGCGACCCGTAGACCCGCTCGAGCCAGACGTTTTTCTCGGCGAGCGCGACCTCGAGCTTCTGGCGCAGGATCTTCGGGTCGAACAGATCCTGGACGCGGATGCCCAGCCGGAAGGCCTTGTCGGCATAGGTCGGACCGATCCCGCGCTTCGTCGTCCCGATCGCGAGCTTGCCGAGCCGGCGCTCGCTCGCCTGGTCGAGCGCGACGTGCCACGGCATGATCACGTGGGCGTTCGTCGAGAGGTGGAGCCGGTCGACCGGGATGCCGCGGCCCGCGAGCTCGTCGAGCTCGTCTACGAGAACCGCCGGGTCGACGACGCAGCCCGCGCCGATCACGCACTCCTTGCCGCGAAGGATTCCGGAGGGGATGTGCCGGACCTTGTACGTCTCGCCATCGGCGACGATCGTGTGTCCCGCATTCGGCCCGCCGTTGTAACGGCAGACGAGCTCAGAATGCTCCGCTAGCAGGTCGACGATCTTTCCCTTCCCCTCGTCCCCCCACTGGGCGCCGACGATCACTGTTGCGGGCACGGCGCGGAGTGTGCCGGAAGCCGCGGCTAGCGGAGCGGCGGCGCGACCTCGACCGCGTCGGGCCGGGCCGTTATCGCGACGTTCGCGTCGAGCTCATCGGCGACGAGCTCGACGATCGCACCGATCTCGCGCGGGCTCCGCCGGCGATTCGGCGTGATGCGGACGCTGTTGCCCGCGATGGCGCAGGTGATCGCCTCCACGGCGACGGAGCGTTCCTCGTATGTGATCGCGACGGTTACCACAGCGGGGAGGTGAGCTCAGCGTGCACGTCGCGGCCGGCGCGGATCGCGCGGATCCGGTGGCCGCGCGGGCACTCGGTCCAGCTCAGGTCGTGTCCGTGGCCGAGCTTGCCGCGCACGAGCGGAGGCTGCTCGTCGCCGAAGCCGAGGCCGCGGACCTCGCAGGCCTGGCAGACGACGGCGAATTCAGTTGCCGAGCCAAGGAGGACGATCGTCTGCTCGAACAACCAGGTCACCTCCAGGTTATGCCGCCGCCGCTGCCAGGTCTGCGAACTTTGCGTACCGCTTCAGGAACGAGAGCTTCACCGCGTCGGTGGGCCCGTTGCGGTGCTTCGCCAGGATCACCTCCGCGAGGCCCTGCTGGTCGGACTCTTCGTTGTAGTACTCGTCGCGGTAGATGAACATGACGAGGTCCGCGTCCTGCTCGATCGAGCCGGATTCGCGGAGGTCTGAGAGGATTGGCCGCTTGTCGTGGCGTTGCTCGACAGCCCGCGACAGCTGTGACATCGCGAGGATCGGGACGTCCAGGTCGCGCGCGAGCACCTTCAGGTTCCGGGAGATCTGCGAGACCTCCTGCACGCGGTTCTCCGCGGTCGAGCCGGACGTCATCAACTGCAGGTAGTCGACGACGATCAGGCCGAGATTCGGCTCGCGCGTCTTCAGCCGCCGGGCCTTTGAGCGGATCTCCATCATCGTGATCGAGCCCGTGTCGTCGACGTAGATCGGCGCCTTGGCGAGCTTGTCGCACGCGGCGGTCAGGCGGGGCCAGTCGTCGGGACCGAGCTTCCCCGTGCGGAGGCGATTCGACTCGACCTTCGCCTCGCTGCACATCAGCCGCTGCGTGACCTCGGACTTCGACATCTCGAGCGTGAAGAGCGCGACGGGCATCTCGTGGCGGACGGCGAGGTTCGCCGCCATGCAGAGGCCGAGCGCCGACTTACCCATGGAGGGGCGGGCTGCCGCGATGATGAGGTTTCCCGGCTGGAACCCGGAGGTCAGCCGATCGAGGTCGCGGAACCCGGAGGGAACACCGGTAATGTCGGCGCCGGCCTCGTAGAGGGCTGTGATTCGTTCGAAGCCCTCCTTCAGGAGCTCGTCGATGTGGGAGAACTCGCTCGAGACGCGTGCCTGGGAAAGGTCGAAGACCACCTGCTCGGCCTTGTCGACGAGATCGACGGCATCGCCGGGACGCTCCCAGCCGAGCTGTGCGATCTCGCCGCCGGCGCGGATCAGCCCGCGGAGAGTGGCCATCTCGCGGACGATCCGCGCGTAGTGGCCGGCGTTGGCGCTCGCGGGAACGAGCGCGGCGAGCTCGTGGATCCGGACCTTGCCGCCGACGCTTTCGAGGTTGCCCCGCTCCTCGAGCTCGTCGAGCAGCGTGATCGCGTCGACCGGCTCGCCCTTGGCGTAGAGGGCAAGGGCTGCCCGGTAGATCTTGGCGTGGCTCTCCCTGTAGAAGTCCGAGGCATCCAGCACTTCGCTGACCGCCCCGATCGCCCCGGGGGAGATCATCATGGCACCGAGGACGGACTCCTCGGCCTCGAGGTTTTGGGGCGGGACCGGGGCGGCCTGCGAGTGCGGCGATACCTGGGCGAACTGGGCGACCTTGGCCATTGGGGCGTAGTCATGCCTGGCCACGCCGCCGGCTGCAAGGGTGTTGACAGGCCCGTTTCGACGAGGCGATTTCGGCCGATCTCCAGGCATAACAGAACAAATGTTCGCAGATCGGCCGGACAGATCTGTGGGAAGTTTTCACGCTAGGAGCGGGAACTTCCTCCGCAAATCCCCAGGGCGTGGAAAGCGCTGGGGAAAACGCTACGGAGCCTGGGGCTCGCCTTCCCGCTCGCCGTCGGCGGGCGTCTGCACCGCTGTGTCCGTGGAGCGGTCGAAGGCATCCTCCGGCACCTGGTCGGCGGCCGCGGCCGCGGCTTCAGCCTCGGCTGCCGCCTCCGCCTCCGCCTGCGCCTCCGCGTCGGCCTGTGCCTCGGCGGCCTCGGTTGCCGCAGCTTCGGCGGCGCGAACCTCCTCGGCCTCGGCCTCCGCGGCGGCTTCCTCCTGCGCAGCGGCGGCGTCGAGCGCCTCCAGCTCCTCCTCGGGTGGGAGCTCGCCGCCCTCGGGCACGATCGCGAGTTTCAACGTCGCCGTCACATCGGTGAAGAGCTCGACGGGCACGTCGTAGCGACCGATCCGCTTGATCGACTCGGGCAGCTCCAGCTTGCGGCGGTCGATCCGGATGCGGTGCTCCTCCCACACGCGCTCCGCGATGTCCGTGGCCGTGACCGAGCCGAAGAGCGTGCCTGTCTCGCCCGCCTGAACGTCGAAGCGAAGCTGCGCGCCCTCGAGCTTCTGCGCGAGCTCCTGCGCCTGCTCGAAGCTCTGGGCCTCGTGGCGTGCGCGACTGGCGCCGATGCGCTCGAGCTCGGCAACGCGGCCCGCGGACGCCGGCTCCGCGAGGCGCCGCGGCAGCAGGTAGTTCCGCGCGAATCCGGCTGCCACGTCGACGACCTCCCCCCGAAGGCCGACCTTCTCGATGTCCTCACGCAGGATGACCTGCATCAGCGGTCCCGGTCTCCCCGGTCGCCGCGATCGCCGCGGTCACCACGGCCGGGTCGCTCTTCGCGGCCCTCCGCCACGTACGGCAGGAGGGCCATCTCCCGGGCGCGCTTGACTGCGACGGCCACCTGCCGTTGGTGCCGCCGGCACGCGCCGGTGATCCGCCGGGAGCGGATCTTCCCCTTCTCGGAGACGTAGCGTCGCAGCTGGTTCGCGTCCTTGTAGTCGACCTCCTCGATCTTCTGACGGCAGAACCAGCAGTTCTTCTTGCGAATCGGGCCCGCGGAGGGCCCGCCGCGGCGGCGCTGCTGTCGGTCCTTCTGCTGGGCCATCAGCGATCACCGCCGATCGGTCGTACGGTCGCCATCAAAACGGGATGTCGTCGTCGGAGGCGCCGCCCGCGCCGAAGTCGGCGTTGTCGGCCTGCGTCGTCGCGCCGGCGGGCACGAACTGGTTCCCACCACCCTCGCCGTCGCCTCGGCCGCCGAGGAATTGGACGCTGTCGGCGATGACCTCGACCGCCTGGCGCTTCGTCCCGTCCTGCGCGTCCCACTCGCGCCACTCCAGGCGGCCGTCGACCGCTACCGGGCGGCCCTTCGAGAGGTACTGCGCGCAGCTCTCGCCCTGGTTGCCCCAGACCGTGATGTCGAAGTAGTTCGGCTTCTCGGTCCACTCGCCGGTCGCGCCGTCCTTGCGGCGCGTGTTGACGGCGAGCCGCAGGCTGCAGACGGCGGTTCCGCTCGGCGTGTGCCGGAGCTCGGGATCACGCGTCAGATTGCCCACGAGCACGACTCTGTTGATGTTGGCGGCCATCTAAAACCTCCTCACCCGACGGGTGTTGCTTGCTCTTCCGAATCCTGCCTTGTCTCTTCGATCCTGCCTATTGACCCGGCGGGACTCGTCGAACGCGCAGCTTGGCGGACGGCCAGGTGCCGCATGACGCCGTCCGTGATCTTGAGCACGCGAGAAACCTCCTCGAGTGCCTCCGGCGCCGCCTGGAACGTGAGCAGGTGGTAGACGCCGTCCGTCTTGTGGTCGATCTCGTAGGCGAGCTTGCGGCGACCCCAGACGTCGTGGGCGCCCCAGCTGCCGCCGGCGCGCTCGATGTTCTCGCGCACGCGCGTGACGATCTCGTTCTGGCGCTCGTCCGGCAGTTCCGGATCGAGCATGAGCAGGATTTCGTAGTCGATCACGTCCCCGAATCACTCCTTCCCACGGTCTGAGTCGGCCTCGCCTGCGGGCGCCGCTTCGAGGGTTACGGCGCGACGGCGAGGCAGGAAGTCCGCGGAAGAGTAGCATCGCGCCCGTGCGAAACCGCGCAGCGTGGATCGCGGGCGCGCTCGGCGCCGTGGGGGTGGCCTACCGGGGGCTTCGCCGCCGGCCCGCACCGGCCTCGGATCCGAGGGCCGACGAGCTGCGCCGCAAGCTCGACGAGTCCAAGCCGCTCGCGGACGAGCGCGACGAGTTCGAGGCCGGGGAGACCACCGTCGACCAGGCGGAGCCGGCGAGCGTCGACGAGAAGCGCGCGGCGGCCCACGAGCGGGGGCGCGCGGCGGCGCGCGAAATGGGCGGCTCGCGCTCTACCGAGGACGTTTGAACGCGGCAGCGCCGGCGGTCAGGCCCCGCGCGACCTTCCACTGATAGGCCGCCGACTGCAGCAGGCGCCGCTCGCGGGAGTTCGACATGAAACCGCACTCGACCAGGATCGCGGGGACGTTGGCCCAGTTGAACCCCGTCAGGTCGCCCCGCGGGACCAGCCCGAGATCGCGGGCGCCCGTGGCGCGTACCGCGGCGGCCTGGACGACCCTGGCGGCCCGCCGGCTCGCGGCGTAGATGTCGTCGGTCCAGCCGCGGTGCAGAACCGGGTACAGCGTCGAGAAGCCGTGCTGGGACCGGTCCGAGGAACCATCCGCGTGGATGCGGATCATCAGCGCGGCGCGACGGCGGTTGCAGAAACGAGCTCGGGCGATGTTGCCGCCGTTGCCGTAGCGAAAGGTCGGCCCCGTTCGCGTCATCGCGACCCTGTATCCGCGGCGCAGCAGGAGCGTCTGCGTCTTGCGGGCGATCGCGAGCGCGACGGCGGCCTCTCCGGCCGCGCCGCCGCCGTCCTTGATCTTCAGCGTTGGCGAGCCCGGACCGATCGGCTCCGTCTGCTCGCCGACCGCGGGCGGCGTTCCGTGCCCAGGATCGAGGCAGACGAGGGGCGGCGTGGCGACGATCACGGCGAGAGGCGCTCGGCCAGATACTTGACCCCGAGCGGATAGCGGTACTCGATGCCCATGTGGGTGCCGTCGAAAAGCTCGAACTTCACGTCAGTGATTTCAAGCTCCTCGAGAGCGCGCCGGAACGCCTCGGCCCCGAGATCGAGGTAGACGTCGTCGCGGTTGCCGGCGTCGATGTAGATCGCCTTCAGCGAGCGGAGCGCGTCGGCGTGGCGCGGCGCCATGCGGACGGGATCCCACGCGAGCCAGCGATCCCAGATCTCGGGCCGCAGCTCGCCCGTGCTCGTGTCGTACGGCAGATGCACGGTGCCGTCCTCGTCGGCCGAGTAGCACGCGGCCATGCACCAGTCATTAAGCAGCGCGTAGTCCGTCTTCTTGGAGAGCGCGGGCCGCGAACCGAAGTCCTGCCAGAACTTGTCGAACGACCCGTCGTACGAGTCGCGCAACGCTCGCGCCGAGACCCGGAAATCGGGCTCGTAACACACCTCGAAGAGCGCATCGCCGGCGTGGGTCGCGAGACCGCCGAAGACGTCCGGCCGGAGCATCGGGTTGACCATCGCCCCGTAGCCGCCGCTCGACTTGCCCGCGATGCCGCGGTTGGCCGCCTCGGCGACGGTCCGGTAGCGCTCGTCGACCCACGGCACGATCTCGTCGCAGAGATACGTGTGGTAGCGGCCGGTCCCAGGGGAGTCGATGAACTGGCTGCCTCCGAGGGATGTCCAGCAGTCGACCCAGACCAGGATCGCCGGCGGCGACCCCCCTCCCGCGAAAAGCTCGTCCATCAGCTCGACCGGGTTCTTGCGGAAGGCCGACCGGTTTCGCCACATGTCGAGCTGTCCCGTCAGCCCCTGGATCAGGTAGATCGAGGGGTAGCGTCGCTCCGGCTCGTCGTCGTACCCCGGCGGGACGTACACCCAGAGCGGCCGTGCGTACGGGTCGCCCAGCGGGTTCCCCCGCAGCGCGGCGCTCTCGAAGACGTGCTCGTCGAGACGGCCGGAGAAGTCGAGCGACCACGGCAGCATCGCGCCGAGCCTACGTCAGCGAAGCCGGCCCCGACGAGGAGAAGATCGATCCAGGCTCGTGAAGCGACCCCTGCACGACGGCCGCGGAGAGGGTAGCCGCGGGTGCGAGAGGTCAGGCCGCCCGGGTCAGTGGAGCCAGGGCGCCAGGAACGTTTCGATCTCTCGGCAGCCGCGGGGATCGGCCAGTCGCGCCTGCACCTGCTTGTCCTTGACGACGACAAGCGTGGGGATCGTCTCGACCTTGAAACGGTCGACGAGCTCGGTTTCGTCGTCGGCCTCGACGCGGTAGATCCGGAAGGTCTCATGGTTGGAACGACGCTGCAGGACCTGGGCGAGGAAGCCTTCGACGCGGCGGCAGCGTCCGGAGGCGCTCGAGTGGAAGAAGACGAGCCGCGGCTGATCCGCGGTCGGGGCGGGTGCGGAGGTCATCTCAACCGCCGGCGGCCGCGACGCCCTGCGGCGCGGGAAGAAGGTGCGAGAGAGCGTCGTGGAGGGTCGCGTACCGGCGCAGGACTCCGTCGAGCCCCGTGACCTCGAACACCCGCAGGGTCCGCGGATCGTTCGCCACCAGGATGAAGGATTGGCCGCGACCCTCCAGACGCTTCGTCTCCTGGACGAGCACGCCGACGGCCATCGAATCGATGAAGCCGACACCGGACAGGTCGACAAGGACCACGTCCGCCCCCACGGAAGTCGCTTCACCGATCGCCTGCTGGAGCCGCCCGGCCGTGTAGAGGTCGAGCTCGCCCGACACCGACACGAGAGCCAGCGAGTCCGTCAGGCTGGCGACGGTCGCGTGGAAATCGTCCAGGGACACGGCGCGAGACTAGAACGACCGGTCTAGGGCGCGAACCCGTGTTTCGTGTGCGTTTGCCTACACGGGGTGCAGTTTGTAGCCGGCGCCGCGCACGGTCACGAGACGCCTTGGCTCACTGGGATCCTCTTCGATCTTGCGGCGGATATTCGAGACGTGCAGGTCGCACGCGCGCTCGTCGCCGACGTACGAACTGTCCCAAAGGTGCCGCATGATCTCGCTGCGTGAAAAGACACGCTCCGGATCGCCCGCGAGCAGCGCGAGCAGCTTCAACTCGAAGGCGGTGAGTTGCACGACGTGTCCGGCGACGGTCGCCTGGTGCTTGACGAGGTCGATGTCGAGGTCACCGACGGTGAGCTTGGGGCCGCCGCTGCCTGCGTCGAGCTCGCGCCGGCGTAGGAGGGCCCGCACGCGCGCGACGACCTCGGCAATCGAGAACGGCTTCGTGACGTAGTCGTCGGCCCCGGCCTCGAGCCCGAGCACACGATCGACCTCTGCGTCTCTCGCAGTCAGCATCACGATCGGAATCGCGCTCTCCTCGCGCAGGCGGCGGCACACCTCCATCCCAGGTACCGACGGAAGCATCAGGTCGAGCACGAGCAGGTCGTATGAACGCTCGCGAGCCTCTTCGAGGGCGCGCGCGCCGTCCCCGATCGCCTCGACCTCATACCCTTCGGCCCGCAGCGCGTATTCGAGTGCCTCGGCGATCGCGGTCTCGTCCTCGGCGATGAGGATGCGGCCGCGCATCAGGCGACGATTTTCGCACCCGGCAGAGTGATTCGCACGCGCGTGCCGACCGAGGGCTGCGACGTCAGCGAGATTGTGCCTCCGAGCGCTTCGATCGCGTCCTTCGCGATCGTGAGCCCTAGCCCGAAGCCGGGATTCTCGCTTTCCGGAGCCCGGTGAAAGCGCTCGTACGCGCGGTCCTGATCCTTGGCGCTCATGCCGATCCCCGTGTCCCGGATCTCGATCTCCGTCGTCCTCGCTTCGGCTCGCGCTTCGAGGACGACCTCGCCGCGCTGCGTGTTCTTGACCGCGTTCTCGGCGACGTTGTAGACGGCTTGGTGCAAGAGCTCGCGGTCGGTCAGCGCCGCGACCTCGTGGGGGGCCCGGACGCTGACGTTGACCCCGGCCGGAGCCTGCAGATCGACGACCACGAGCTCGAGGAGCTCGTGGATCTGCACGAGTTCCATCCGCGCCTCTTGTTGTCCGGCCTGGATGCGCGCCAGCGCGAGCAGCGATGTCGCCAGGCGCGTGAGTCGAGCACTGTGCCGGCGCAAATGCAGCAAAAACCGGTCGCGGGCCTCCGGTTCGTCCTTGGCGCCCCCCTCGAGCACGTCGATCACCCCAACGATCGCAGCAAGGGGCGTCCGAAGTTCGTGTGCCGCGTTCTCGACGAAGCGGCGCTCGGCCAGCCGCGTACGTTCCTCCTTCGTCACGTCGGTGAAGACGAGCACGCACAACCCTGAGCCCCGCGCCGGGAATGCCTGCACGCTCACGAGTCTGCCCCCTTCGACCGTGGCGATGCGCGGCGGTTTCGGCGCGCCGTCTTGGAACAGCTCTCGCACGAGCGCTCGAAGCGAAAGGTCGCCGACCTCGTCGGGCAGCGGAAAGCCGTGCCGGACATGGTCACCGCGGCCGATCAGCTGCGTTGCGGCGCTGTTCACATAATCGACGACGAGTTCGCGGTCGACGACCACGACGCCGTGCGGCAGCTCGTCGAGAACGCGTTCGAATACGACTTCACGCTCTCCGGAGGCACCGAACGTGCCGGGTCCGGCTTCCTGCGCGTCCCCCGCTATGGCAGCCCCTTCCCGTCGCGCCCACTCGATCATAGCCACGGGTTTCCCGAATCCTGTTGCCGCGCCCGTTCGACGGGTTCGACATTTTCAAGAAAACTGCGATTCCCTAGGACGGGCTTCACTCGCCGAGGACGCGCTTGAGCATCTGCGCGTTCGCCGGCGCCTGCGCGACGAAGCCGTCCTTCCCGTTCTCGCTTGCCTCGGCCGGGGCGCGTGACGGCATCGTCGAGCGCCCGTTGTTGTTGAACATCGCGTAGACCGTCTGCGCCTCGCCGGCGAGCTCCCTCAGTTGCGGCACCCACTCGCGCAGCTCGTCCTCGGAATAGAGGTAGTCGAAACGTTCCGCCGCACTTCCCGTGCGTTTGTTCCAGGTCGAGGCATTACGGCCGTGGAAGCGGATGTAGGCCGTCGGGCTCGTCGCGGCGACGACGGTCGGCAGCACGTTCTTGCCGCCCGTTGTGGGCGCGTCGACAGTGACGTACGTCAGGCGCTGGCGTTCGAGGAAGCGGAGCGTGTCGGCGCGGTTTTCCTCGTCCAGCCAGCTCGCGTGACGAAACTCGACGAGCATCTCGTCGCCGGCGAGCTGCTCCTTGGCCCACTCGAGGTACTCGAGCGACTGCGGCTTGTAGACGACGTACGGCGGGAACTGCATGAGGATCCCGCCGAGCCTGCCGGTCGACCGCAACGGCTCGAGCGCGTCGTGGAAACGCCGGAAGACCTCGGCCCGGTACTCGCGCGACGGCCGGTCGACGCGACCGCGGGCGTCGGTCGGCACGTCCCGCAGGTCGTTCGGAAGCTGGTCGAGCTTGACCGGGTGGCGGGTCATGACGCCGAACGCCTTCACGTGCATCGTGAAGCCGTCGGGCGTTCGCCCCGCCCAGTTCTCGACCATCTGCGGATCGGGCAGGCGGTAGTACGTGGAGTTCGCCTCGACCACGTCGAAACGCTCCGCGTAGTAGCGGAGCCGTTCCTCGCCCGACGACACGCCCCTGGGGTACCAGACCTTCGTCAAGGTCTCGTCCGCCCACGAGCAGACGCCGACCCGGATCGGCGCGGCCATGCTCAGATTCGGCGGTACTTCGCTTCCACGATGCAGAAGATCGCATAGGCGACGAGCCCCGCCGCGGTGAGGCCGAGCAACCACTCGCCGTACGTCTCCTGCGCGAGCTTCTGGAGCGCGCCGTCGACGCCGATCGCCTCGCGTGGGTCGTATTCGACCGCCGCCTTGATGAAGAAGGCGCCGATCAGCGTGAAGACCACGCCGCGCGCGATCAGGCCGACGACGCCGGCCCGCTCGCCCCAGCGCGGGATCTCGCCCGCCGTCGTCTGCCAGCGATCGCTGAACTTCCTCGACAGCCCCCGGTAGACGTTGTAGAGACCTGCGGCAATGATGCACGCGCCCGCAGCGCCGACGATCCAGGTGCCGCCCGGCCAGTCGAGAACCTGCGCCGTCGCCTTGTGGGCCTTCTCGTTCTGCGATTCCTCGCCCGAGCCGAAGGCGATCTTCAGCGCCGTGTAGGTGAGCCCGGCGTAGACCGCCGCGCGTCCGAGCGACGCTGCCCGTTTCGCGAGCTCCTTGGCCTCGTTGTCTTCGGGGTCCGGCCAGATCGTGTCCGCGAGACGCCAGAGCACGTACGCGGCGAACCCGAGCGCGAGCACGATCAGCACGACCTTGCCCCAGCTTTCATCCGCGATAGTCGCCAGGGCGCCGGACCGGCTCGTCGCCGTACCGCCCGCGCCGAAGGCGAGCCTCAGCGCGAGGAAGCCAACGAGACCGTACGACACGCCCTTGGCGACGAGGCCGACGCGTCCGAGAATCCGAATCCAGCCGGCGCGGCCTTTCTTCGTAGCCTGACCGAGGAGCTCAGAAGCGTCTGTCGTCGCCACGAGGCCGACCTACCTGGAACTCGGCGCTCGTAAACTCGCCGCGATGCGTGTCGCCGTCGTCGGGCACGTCGAGTGGGTCGAGTTCGCGCGCGTCGAGCGGATGCCCGAGGCGGGCGAGATCGTCCACGCACTCGAGACGTGGCAGGAGCCCGGCGGCGGGGGAGCCGTCGCGGCGGTGCAGCTGGCGCGGCTCGCGGGGGACTGCCTATTCCTGACCGCGCTCGGCGACGACGAGCTCGGGCGGCGCGCCGCGGTCGAGCTCGAACGACTCGGCGTGCGGGTCGCGACGGCGTGGCGCGACGAGCCGCAGCGGCGCGCGTTCGTGCACGTCGACGCCGGCGCCGAGCGCACGATCACGGTGATCGGCGAGCGGCTCGGGCCGAGCGGGGACGACCCACTGCCGTGGCAAGAGCTTCACGGCTGCGACGCCGCCTATTTCACGGCCGGGGACGCGTCCGCACTCGAGGCGGCGCGCGGGGCGCGCCAACTCGTGGCCACGACGCGCGCGAAGGAAACGCTCGCCGCCGCCGGAGTCCAGCTCGACCTGCTCGTCGCGAGTGCGAAGGACGAAGACGAGAAGTACGGCCGGGGCGAGATCGAGCCGGCGCCGCGGCTCGTCGCGCGCACGGAGGGCGCCGAGGGCGGAGTGCTCGAGGCCGCGGACGGCACTACCGCGAGGTGGGCTCCGGCGCCGCTGCCCGGGCCGGCCGTCGACGCGTACGGTGCGGGCGACTGTTTCGTCGCCGGCGTCACGTTCGGGCTGGGGAGCGGGATGGCGATCGGCAACGCGCTGGAGCTCGGCTCGCGCTGCGGCGCAGCATGCATGGCCCGGCGCGGGCCGTATGCCCGCTAAGATCGCGCGAGCGAAAGTCGCCGTCGCCGCAACTGGGGGTCAACCTGATGAAACGGACGCTCGTCGTCCTCGTCCTCGCCGTCATCGGCTTCGTGCTCGGCGCGATCTCGCCCGCACGCGCCTCCGCGGCCGAGCCGTCCACGGTCACGCCGTGGATCGAGCTCGAGCTGGACGCAATCGCCGCACATCGGGTCAACCCGCCACGGGCCTCCCGTGCGCTCGCATACGTCAGCCGAGCCATGTACCTGGCCTCGGTAGCCGGGGGCGGTGCCAGGGACGACGTCGTCGCAGGCGCGGCCTCGACCGTTCTCCTCTATCTCCACCCCGACGAGGGCGTCAGCATCGATGCGCTCGCCGAGGAGCTCGCCGACACCGACAGCCCTGCGTTCCGGTACGGGAGCCTGATCGGGCGCCTGCTCATCGCTCGGGCCGGGAGGGACGGAGCGGATGCGGTGTGGACGGGAACGCCGCCCGCGGGACCCGGCTTCTGGGTCCCCACGCCTCCGGCCTACGTCTATCCGCCGCTCGAGCCGCTTGCCGGCAACTGGCGCACGTGGAACCTCACCGCCGGCGCGGACCTTCGTCCGGGTCCGCCACCTGCTTACGGCAGCCCGCTTTTCCTCGCGGAGATGAACGAGGTGTACGCAATCTCTCGGACCCTGACCGACGAGCAGAGGCGGATCGCCGACCACTGGGCGGACGGAGCAGGCAGCGTGACGCCTCCCGGGCACTGGAACGTGATCGCAGCCGACCTCGTACGCGGTGCCGGCTGGTCGACCCTACGCTCCGCCTGGTTGTTCGCTGCGCTGAACACGGCCCAGGCCGATGCGTTCATCGCTTGCTGGGACGCCAAGTACGCCTACTGGTCTCTTCGCCCGGTGACCGCGATCCGCCGGCTGATCGACCCCGGCTGGCTCTCCTACATCACGACACCGCCGTTCCCCTCGTACGTCTCCGGGCACTCGACCACCTCCGGAGCGGCCTCAACAGTGCTCGCGGCCTTCTTCCCGGCGCGAGCCGGGGAGCTCTCGGCAATGGCCCAAGAAGCCGCGGTGTCACGGTTGTACGGCGGCATCCACTTTCGGAGCGACAACGAAGTCGGGCTCGCACTCGGTCGTCGCATCGGAGATGTGGCTGTGCGCGCGTACGGGGTCGAGAACTAGCTCGAGCGGCCCCACCCGCCGTTCCGGAGTACGTAAGAGATCACGAACGCACGCTCGCCGGCTAAGCCGTTCTGGAGGCTCCGCCTCGTAGTCGTGTCCAGCAGACGTGCGTTTCCCAGGGCCGCCGGTACTCGTCGGCGCTGAGCAAGGATCTGATCTCTTCGAGCAGGGGAAGCCGGTGCACGTCGGGGAGGTCAGCGATCCAGCCCATCGAGGCGAGGAACGCCACCAAGTCGTCCCGGCTCAACGTCTGCGGATTGAGTAACCGCGCCTCCTGAAGCTCCTCGAACGGTGATCCTGCGAAGGCGGCGCGCCACTCGCCCGATGCGTAGCGAGCGGCGTTGAGATCGCTGGGGTCATACTCGAGGTCGCGCGGCGCACGCTCCCGAACCAGGCGGTCCACCGACGCAATCGAAGGCTCGGTCGGCCCCGCCGGCAGGTTCCACATCAGGACGAGTGTGCCCCGGGGACGCAGCACGCGGGCGATCTCGGTAAGGGCACGCTCGCCGTCGAACCAATGGAACGCCTCGGCGGCGAAGACTGCATCGACCGAGGCATCGGCGAGCGGGATCTCCTCGGCGCTTCCAGCGAGCACCTGGGCCTCCTGACAGTTCGTGGCCAGCAGGCGGCGCATGGCCTGGGCGGGCTCTACAGCGACCACACCGCTGAACGTGGTGACGAGCAGGCGCGTGAGCTTGCCCGTGCCCGCGCCGAGATCGAGCACGGTCGACGTCAGCGGCAGGCCGGGAACGTCGACGACCTCAGGTGGGTAGCTCGGCCGGCCACGCTCGTAGTCCTCGGGCCAGCGGTCGCCACTGCCGGCCGGCATACCGATGTTCGGCCGCCAGCCGACCGTAGAGAAGAGATTGACGACGGACGCCAGCAGCCTAGTCAAGTCGCTTCCGGAAGATGATCGCGCGCCGCTCGTAGTTCATCCGATGCTCCCAGAAAGGAACCGACAACGGGCTGTCGATGAACGTGTCGCAGACAGCGACGACCGCGCCCCGTTGGCGTCCCCACTCTTCGGCCGCCGACACGAGCTCCGTCGCGACCCCCTGCCGCTTGTACGCATCGGCGGTGCCGACGAAGTTGATGAAGAGGCGAATGTCCGAGAGGTCGCGTTGCGCCTGCCACCGCGCAGTCTCGTCCGGAAACTGAAGGCTTGCTTCCAGGTATCCCGCGATTGCGTCCTCGTCCTCCGCGACGAGTGCCAGCGTGTCACGCCTTTCGCGCCATTCGCGATCGTTCTCGATGAACTTGGCGAGCCCCTCCTCGTCGGGAAGCCGGAAGTGCTCCGGGGCTAGCTGCGCGTAGTAGGCGCTGTTCTCCCGAGCGAGCCGGGCGATCCCTACGGCATCGTCGTCTCGGGCGTCCCGAATCGTGACAGCCACTGCTCCCGAGTGTAGGAGGACGAGCGCCGCTCGAGCGCGTCAAGCGCCGGCGGGACGAGGGCTGGGCGCGCGTTTCGCTGCGCGAAACCTGGGTATCTGCGCGCGCAAAGCCCCTAGGGGTCTCGGACGTCGTACACGAGGGAGGGGATATGCGCAGAACACTTCTGGTTCTACTTGTCGTGCTCGCAACGCTCGTCAGCGCGCCGTCCGCGAGCGCAATCAAGTACGGCACGGCCGACACGGGGAACCAATACCCGTGGGTCGGGCTCGTGGTCTTCTACGACGCGAACGGCAACCCGCTTTGGCGGTGCAGCGGCTCGCTGCTTTCGTCCGATCTGTTCCTGACAGCAGGCCATTGCACCGAAGATCCGGCGGCCACGGCTGCGATCTGGTTCGACGTTGGTCCGATCCAGACCGACCCGCAGTACATCGCAAACCTGAACTCCGGCGCCACCGACCTCTGCGCCGGCGTGACGGGGTACCCGTGCGGTGGCTACGACGCGATCGGGACGCCCGAGTCGCACCCAAACTGGAATGGGAGCCTGACCATTCCGCAGACAAGCGATGTCGGTGTTGTCTACGACTTGACCTGGGTCGGTGACATGCCCACCAGGTTCGGGACGATTGCCGAACCAGGCACGCTCGACAACCTGACGTACACGAACGGAAAGGGCAACGTCGAGTTCACCGTCGTGGGCTACGGCCTCCAGGGCGTGAAGCCGGTCGAGCTCTCGGCGAAGACGCGGATGATCGCAACCGTCAGCCTCGTCAACCTCCAAAGCGTGCTCTCGGGCGGCTGGAATCTGCAGTACTCGAACAACCCCGGCCTCGGCCACGGCGGCTCCGGCGGGACGTGCTTCGGCGATTCCGGCGGTCCTGTCCTCTACAACGGCGAGATCGTCGCGGTCAACTCGTTCGTGCTGAACAACAACTGCGCGGGCGCGGGTTTCGGCTACCGGGTCGACACGACATACGCCCAAAGCTTCATCTTTGGGCGGCACCCGGCAACGTAGCTCGAAAGATCGCGATCCTTCGAGGGGCCGCCACCCGGCGGCCCCTCCTCGTTCCACCACGCAGATGAGCCGTTGGCGGCGTGACGAGTGGCTGCCGCCGGCCTGATCGTGCTCCCCTCGCGGCGATGATTTGACTGCCGCCGAGAAAGGTCTACTCTCGTTTGTCTGCGGCCAAGGCCAGGAGCACGCCGCCTTCCGATCGCCAATAACGAAGACGGCGCGCCGTATGCGCTTCTTCCGCCCCTCCCCCGAGGCGCACAGCCTTGGCCGCCTTACTCTTACGTGGAAAGAGCCGAGTTGGATCGTCTGGTTGCTAATCGCCCTTTCCGGAAGTGGGGCTTTTCTCGTCGCATCCGGCCGTCCGATGCTCACTGTGTTGGGGGTCGGCCGCCGCACAGCCAACCCCCTCCACTTGATCCCGTTCCATGTTGCGGATGAAACTTGATTGACTCGTCAGTCATCTTCGGCTTGGCCGCGACTAATCCAGCCCGACCGCGGACAGATCCGCACACAGGTGAGCACGAGCGGCGAGACGAATCTTTTTTGGCGGCCCAAACAGGTTGCCGTCGCCACGCTTGTCGTGCTCGTCCTCGTGGCGGCGGTGCTCGCGCTGTGGAAGCTGCGTGGCGTCGTCGCGCTCATCTTCCTTGCGATTACGCTGGCGGCCGCCATGCGGCCGACGGTCGACCGGCTTGCGCTCCGAGGCGTACCCCGGCCGACGACGGTCTTGCTCCACTACGTGGCTCTGCTGGGCGTGGTGGCGCTCTTTCTCTGGCTCGTCGTTCCAACGGCGACCCGTCAGGTCGACCGTGCCCTGACGAGCGCCTCGAGCTCCGACGTTCAGACCGCGAAGGAGAGCAGCGGGATCAAACACACGATCCTGGTCGCTGTGAAACGCAGGCTCGCTCATCTGCCTCCGCCGAGCCGCCTTGTCGGGCCACTGCGCTCGTTGACCGAGACCGCTCTCGAGGTGCTTGCGGGCATCTTCTTCACGTTCGCCGTGGCGACGTATTGGATCTTCGAGCGTGACCGTGCGATCGACTTCGCGACCTCACTCCTGCCGCCCGCGAAGCGACGGATTGCGCGCGAGACTTGGCTCCTGATCGATATGCGCCTCGGCGCTTACGTCCGCGGCGTTCTCCTGATGGTGCTCTTCGTCAGCAGCGTGCTCTCGTCCTGCTTCTGGCTGCTGGGGGTGCCGTACTGGATCCTTCTCGGCCCGTTCGCCGCTGTGGTCGAGCTCCTGCCCGTGATCGGCCCGCTCGTCGCGGGCGTGACGGCGATCGGCGCCGCGCTCACGGTGTCATGGCAACTCGCGCTCAAGACGGCAGCCGTCTTCTACGGGTTTCGGCTCCTGCAGGACTATCTCATCAATCCCCGCGTTCTCGGGGGGATCGTCGAACTCTCTCCGCTGGTCGTTCTCTTCTCCGTCGCCGCGGTGGGGATCCTGATCGGGCCGGCGGCGGTTCCGCTTGCGACACCGTTCGCGGCAGTTCTCGCAGCGCTCTTCGACGTCACTGTTCGGGGTCGTGACCCGGCCCAGGGGGTGTCGTCGCCGATTCGCATTTTCGGCCGCCGCCCGTAGCGTCCTGCGCCGCCCTCCTTGTGGCGTGCTCCGACAACGGAAGCCCTGCGGCGCGGGGCGTCCCGCTGCGGGAGCGGAGCGGCGCCGGAGTCGAACCGACCGAGCGTGGGGCTGCCACGCCGCACCGGTTTTGAAGGTCTTCTAACTGAGTCAGGGAGCTATCGAATCCGCATCGTCATGCGCGCTGGGAACGCCTGAGATGGGCTGAGAGTCGCTCAGGTCGGTACCAAATTCGCGGCGGCGGACAAGACCACGCTCATCGCAAGGCCTTCGAGGGCGACAAAGGACTCCGCTGGGTTAGCTGGCCGCAGCGCCCACGCGTGGTAAGAAGTCTGAGCTTCTCATTCGCGGCCGCGACGGGGGAATTCGCGAGCGAAGCCGAAGCGCAGTTCGCGACCCTCGGGGGCTAGCCGCGGATGGTCCATGGGAGTAAGCTCGTGTCGCCGTCCGGCTCCAAGGAGGGAGGAGCGGATGAGGAACGTCAGGCGCGGCCGCCGCTTCCCAAATGAGGCATGGGCGACGCTGCTCGCGGAGACCGGAGAGAGCGCCGACCGCGTCCGTTTCTACTGCGACTACCTCTTCGACGAGATCCCGCTCCAAGGCAAGACGATGCTGGACGTTGGCGCCGGTGATGGTCGGTACTCGTTCTACGCGGCGTGCGCT
>DATMIX010000073.1:0-18875 GCA_035554095.1 Gaiellaceae bacterium
ATCAGATCCTCCGTGAAGACGCCCCCGGCGAGCAGGAACTCGTGATCGGCCTCGAGCGCCTCGAGCGACTCGGCCAGCGAGCCCGGCACCTGGGGCACCGACGCGGCCTCCGGCGAGTGGAAGAGGTCGAAGTCCGCGGGAGCGCCCGGATCGAGTCCGCGCTCGATCCCGTCGAGGCCGGCCATCAGCATCGCCGAGAAGGCGAGGTACGGGTTCGCCGCCGCGTCGGGGCACCGGAACTCGATGCGCTTCGCCGTCGGCGAATCCGAGTACATCGGGATCCGGATGCACGCCGAGCGGTTGCGCTGCGAGTAGACGAGGTTAACCGGCGCCTCGTAGCCCGGCACGAGCCGGCGGTACGAGTTCGTCGTCGGTGCGCAGAACGCGAGCAGCGCCGGCGCGTGCGCGAGCAGTCCGCCGATGTACGTCCGGGCCAACTGCGAGAGCCCCGCGTAGCCGGACTTGTCGGCCATCAACGGCGTGCCCTCCTTCCAGAGGGACTGGTGCGTGTGCATGCCCGAGCCGTTGTCGCCGAAGAGCGGCTTCGGCATGAACGTGACCGTCTTGCCGGCAGCCCGCGCGACGTTCTTGACCACGTACTTGTAGGTCATCACCTCGTCGGCCATCCGCGTCAGCGTCTGGTAGCGGAGGTCGATCTCGCACTGGCCGCCCGAGGCGACCTCGTGGTGGTGGAACTCGCAGGGGATCCCCAGCCGCTCGAGCGTGAGCACCATGGCCGAGCGCAGGTCGGCCAGCGTGTCGTGTGGCGCGGGCGGGAAGTAACCCTCCTTCGGACGGACCGTGTAGCCGAGGCCCGGGTTGCCCGAGTTCCAGTGACCCTCCTCGGAGTCGATCTCGTAGTGAGCCTTGTGGTCGGCGAGCTCGTACGAGACGGTGTCGAGCACGAAGAACTCGCACTCCGGCCCTACGTAGGCGGTGTCGGCGATCCCGGTCTCGCGGAGGTACGCCTCGGCGCGCTTCGCGATCCGGCGCGGGTCCTTCGGGTACGGCTCGCGCGTCAGCGGGTCGACGATCTCGCAGATGAGGGAGAGCGTCGGAGCGGTGGTGAACGGGTCGAGCACGGCGCTCGAGGCATCCGGCATCAGCAGCATGTCCGACTCGGAGATGCCCTGCCAGCCGCGGATCGAGGAGCCGTCGAAACCGAGGCCCTCGTCGAAGGCGGACTCGTCGAACGCGGAGAGCGGCAGGGTCATGTGCTGCCATGCACCCAGCAGGTCGCAGAACTTCAGGTCGACCATCTGGGCCTGCGTCTGGCCCGCCCACTCGAGCGCCTCGCGCGGCTCCGGCTGCTCGCCGCTGCCGTTCACCAGGTAATGCCGTGCCTCAGCTTCCATCGCGCCTCCTTCGTCGGACCAACAAAAAAAGGCCCAGGACTCCGAGAGTCCTGAGGCCTCATTGCCTCGACGGCCGCCTTCGCCGGCGACCACCTGCTTCCAAGTTAGCGCACCGCGCGGATGGCGTCTAGCACGCTCGCAGCTTCATGCAGGCGCGGTCGATCCTGATCGCGAAGTTGATGTTCTCGCCCCCGCCCGACACGAGCACGCCGACCACGCGGCCGTGCTTGTCGACCGCGGGGCCGCCAGAGTTGCCCGGGTTCGCCGCTGCGTCGGTCTGAACGACCTTCTTCGTGACGCGGCTGACGACGCCGGTCGTCACGGTTCCGGAGAGCCCGAACGGGCTGCCGACGAGGAGAACCTGGTCGCCGACGCTCGGGGGCGTGTTCGCCGGCCGCTGCCAGAGCGGCTCAGCGCCTTCCGGGCGACCGTTCAGCCTGATCAGTGCCAGATCGTTCAGCGGATCCTCCGCCTCGACATCGCCGCGCCAGGAGTGGCCGGCGCGACTGAGGGTGACGCTCGAGCTGGCCTCGCTGACGACGTGGTCGGCCGTGACGACATAGACGCCGTCGGCATCCGTCCAGCCGACGAAGCCGCTGCCCAGACCGGCGTCGGTCTCGATCGTGAAGACGCTCCGGAGCACGCGCTTTGCGAGCGGCGCGATGCCTGCGTCACGGCGCTTGAGCGTTCGCTCGGCGCTCCCGACGCGCGAGGAGAGCCGGGCGTCGTGCGCCTCGAGCACGTTCAGCCGGCGACTGAGGCCGTCGACTTCGGCCCGTCGGGCGGCGCGTTCGGACTCGAGCGCGTGCCGGGCGTGGAGCCAGGCGAAGCCGGCAACGGCCAGCGCGGCGAGTGCCAGCACCGCCGCAAATCGCGCGGCGGTCGGCAGGCGACTGCTCGGCCGATCATCCCAGGTCTCGTCGTAGGTCATCGCGGCACTTCCGTTGTCGGCTCGGGGGGGCTGCCTCTCAAGCCCCGGATTTGCAGCCCGCGCCCACCGCCGCTATCTTCGACGGCTGGATGCTCCAGCCCGTCTGAGAACGACCACTGGTTGGCGCTCGCTCTAAGCAGCGCCGTTCCTGTTCTCGACCCCGAAGGAGCACCGTTTGAACCTCAAGTTTCTCGAACCGCTGAAGATCCGCGACTTCTCCGTCTACTGGACGGGGCAGACGATCTCGCTGCTCGGCGACGGCATCTTCCTGGTCGCGATCGCGTGGCAGGTCTACGACCTGTGGAACGTCCCGACCGCGCTCTCGATCGTGGGCGCGATCGAGACGGCGCCGCTCGTGCTCCTGGTCGCCTTCGGCGGCGTCGTCACCGACCGCGTCGAACGGCGCTGGGTGCTGGCGTGGTCGGCGGTGCTCCGCGGCGCCTGCGTGGGCGCGATCGGCCTGCTCGGCTTCCTCGGCGTGCTCGAGCTCTGGCAGATCTTCGTGATCGTCGGCTTCTACGGCGCGGGGATGGCGTTCCAGGGACCGGCGTCGGGAGCGATCGTCCCCGATCTCGTCCCCGACGAGCTGCTCGTGCAGGCCAACTCGCTCTCGCAGTTGATTCGTCCGATCGCAATGACCCTGATCGGCCCTGCGCTCGGCGGCTTTCTCGTCCACGCCGCCGGGGCGCCGACGGCATTCGTCGCCGACGCCGCGTCGTACGCGTTCGCGGTCGTCATGCTGACGCGTCTGCGCCCACGCGAGGCCGCGCTGCAGCGGGAGGAGCCGGGCTCCGTGCTCGGGGACATCAAGGAGGGGTGGCAGTTCGTGCGCTCGCACGTCTGGCTATGGGGCACGCTCGTGTGGGCGACGATCGCGGTCTTCCTCGTCTACGCGCCGTTCGAGGTGCTCGTGCCGTACGTCGTCAAGAACGAGTTGCACGGGAACGCCGGCGATCTCGGGCTCGTGTTCGCTTCCGGTGGCGCAGGCGCGGTCGTCCTCGCGCTCGTGGTCGGGCAGCGCGGGCTGCCGCGACGCCACATCACGGCGATGTACGTCGCCTGGGCAATCGGTTCGGGCGCGCTGGCGCTCTACACGGTGGCCGAGGTGACCTGGCAGGCGATGCTGATCGCCGCGCTGGCGGAGGCCGCCTGGGCGGGCGGCAGCATCGTCTGGGTGACGATGCTGCAGCGCCTCGTCCCGCGCGCGTTGCTCGGACGGGTCAAGAGCCTCGACTGGCTCCTGTCGATCGGTCTCGGGCCGCTGTCGTTCGCCCTCTGCGGCCCCGCGGCGGCGTGGCTGGGAGTGAACACGGTCTTGGTTGGGGCGGGCGTCGGCGCCCTCGCTCTGACCGCGGGGTTCTATCTGCTGCCCGGGATGCGCGACACCGAGCGCGACGGCCACGAGCGACGAGTCGTGCTGGGAAGCGCCCCCGACTCGGTGTAGACTCAGCGGCGTCTGTAGGCGACGTAGCCTCAGGCGCCGCGGGCGCCTGGGGCTTTCGTGTTTTTCAAGGAGGTTCCCATGGCGCAGGTCGAGAGCAGGGCACGGGCGACGAGCGATCCGGACGCGCGGCGCGAAGCGCTGAAGCAGATGCGCGACGAGAAGGTGGACTTCGTCCTCCTCTGGTTCACGGACATCGAGGGGCACCTCAAGAGCTTCGCGGTGACCCCGAGCGAGGTCGAGGCCGCGCTCGACGACGGGATGGGCTTCGACGGCTCGTCGATCACGGGCTTCAACGCGATCGAGGAGTCGGACATGGTCGCGATCCCGGATCCGAACACGTACCGCCTGATGCCTCCCGCCGACGGCGACCACAGGGTCGCCCGGATGATCTGCGACATCGTCACGCCTGACGGGAACCCGTACGAGGGCGACCCGCGCTACGTCCTGCGCCGCGCGCTCGAGCGGATGAGCGCGATGGGCTTCGACACCTTCAACGTCGGGCCAGAGCTCGAGTACTTCCTGTTCGAGGACGACAAGGGCACGAAGACGCTGGACGAGGGCGGCTACTTCGCGATGACGACGATGGACGCCGCGTCGGGGATCCGCCAGGAGACCGTCCACGCCCTCGAGGCGATGGGGATCCCGATCGAGTACGTGCACCACGAGGTGGGCCCCTCCCAGCACGAGATCGACATGCGCTTCGCCCCGGCGCTCGATATGGCCGATCACACGGTCACGTACAGGCTGATCGTCAAGGAGATCGCGAAAAAGTCCGGCTACCACGCCACCTTCATGCCGAAGCCGATCTTCGGCGAGAACGGCTCGGGCATGCACACGCACATGTCGCTCTTCACCGACGACCGCAACCAGTTCTTCGACGAGCGTGACCAGTGGCACCTCTCTGACACGGGCAAAGCCTTCATCGCCGGCCAGCTCCGACACGCCCGCGAGATCGCGGCGGTCTTCGCACAGTGGATCAACTCGTACAAGCGGCTCGTTCCCGGGTACGAGGCCCCCGTCTACGTAGCGTGGTCGCAGCGAAACCGCTCGGCGTTGATCAGGATCCCGCTCTACAAGCCCGGCTCCGAACAGGCAACGCGCGCGGAGATCCGCTGCCCCGATCCGGCGTGCAATCCCTATCTGACCTTTGCGGCGCTGCTGCACGCCGGTCTCGAAGGGATCGAGCAGGGCTACGAGCTGCCGGAACCGATGGAGACGAACCTCTACCACCTGACTCCGGAGCAGCGCCGGGAACGCGGAATCGTCTCGCTGCCGGAGACGCTCGGCGAGGCGGTCGACGAGCTCGCGCAGTCCGAGGTCGCGCGCAAGGCTCTCGGCCCTCACATCTTCGACCGCTACGTCGAGCTGAAGCGGAAGGAGTGGGACGAGTACCGGGTCCAGCTCACAGGCTGGGAGTTGGACCGCTACCTGGCGGTCCTCTAGTTTCGGCGGCGCGAAAAAGGCAAAATTGAGTCTGCTTCGCCGCTGCGGCTGGCGAAGCCAACTGACGGCCGATCGCGAGGTGCCTAATTCGCACCTCGCGGTCGTTCTGAGCTCAGGAATGCCCGCGGTGCCCGCGAGAAGCGAGTGACGCGGGCGGCCCGGATTTGCGTCCGGCTAGAGAAAGCTCTTCAGCGACTCGCGCTCGACGCTCAGGCCGATCACGCCCGCCGAGCCGTCGATCTCGTCGATCGCGCCGGCCGGCACGACGCGGCGCCGGCGCGCGAAGAATCGGGAGCGCACGGCTAGGGCGTCGGGGACGTCGGGAGCGGTGCCGTACATCGGGCACTCGACCCGGCCGACCACCCGGCCCTCGCGATCCGCGACGAGGAATCCGTTCAACCACCTGAGGTCGGTAGCGGCGACGGCCACGGCGCCCAACCTATCCCCGCCCTTTAAAGGGAAACTGTGACCGCTGTAATTGTTTTGTTAACTGCCCGGCTTCGCGCTCATCGCGAACCAGGCGATTCCGAGGGCGACGATGTAGATCGTCGCCAGCCATGGGACGACCACCGCGACCCGGGATTCCCGGCGCCTCGAGCCGAGCCAGGCGAGGATCAGCATCACGAGCACGAGAACCGCGCCGGGCTCCGTGACGATGAAGCCGACGTCGAGCCAGCCCGGGCCGTTGTCCGGGAACTCCTTGTCGGCGATCCACTGGCCCGCGATGCGCATCAGGAGGAACGACGGCACGAGCACGAGAAGGCCGATCCGGAAGGCGAGGCGGCGCAACCAGATTGCGCGCTCCGAGTCCCGCCTGGCGCCGGCGAAGCCGACGATCGCCACCGTGACGATTGCGCCGAACGTCAGCGTCGCCCCGAGCACGTGGAAGAAGAGCGGCAGGTCCCACGAGTCAGGGCGGATCAGGGCGAGCATCAGGCTCCCGGCTTCCAGATCATGATCGCGAGGACCGCGAACGCCATCAGGCCGCTGCCGTAGCTGATCGCAAGCGCCTTCGGATCGACGAGGCGCGCGCGGAGCTCCGGGCTCGTCGTGTCGCTCTCCTGCGCGAGCCGTTGCGCGAGCTCGCCCGTTCGGCGTTGGTACCTGCCGTCGATATTGCCGAGCGCGCTCGCCAGCACCCACAGCACGATCGCGAGGATGATCCACGTCTCGCCGTAGCCGTATCCGGCTTCGTGGACGAGCCAGAGGCCGATGACGAGCGTCAGGAGCAGGCCGAGCCCGATCAGCGGCACGGCGAAGCGGATGAGCCCGTAAAGGGTCGCCACCTCGCTCGGCCGCCGCTCCTTCCCGATCGCGGCGAGATTGAGGATTCCCGCGACGACGATGCCGCCGATCAGGAAGAACGCCCCCGTGACGTGGATGAAGAGCAGCCAGTCGTAGAGGCTCACGGAACTCAACCCTAGACGACGGCGCTCCTACAATCGTTCCATGGACGCCCCTGCGCGCTACCTCCGGCTGCTGACCGACACCATCGCGGCCGTCAACTCGACGCTCGACCTCGAGGAGGTGCTGGCACTGGTCGCGAGCAACGTGGCCGAGGCTCTCGAGGCCGACGCGTGCTTCGTCTACCTCTACGACGACCGAAGCGGCGAGCTGATCCTGCGGGCGACGCACGGAACCCGGGTCGAAGAGATGACACGCCGGCCGAGGATGCGTCCAGGCGAAGGGATCACCGGCAGCGCCGCGGCCGAGCGGGCGCCGATCATGATCGCGGCGCAGGCGCACCTCGACGAGCGTTTCAAGGGGTTCGCGAACCTGCCCGAGGACGAGTACGAGTCGATCCTCGCCGTGCCGATCCTCGCGCGCGAGAAGCTCGCGGGGGCGCTCAACGTCCGCACCCGCGCGCCGCGCGAGTTCAGCGAGGCTGAGATCGACTTGCTCGTCGCGATCGCAGGCCAGGTCGCGCAGACGATCGAGCACGCAAAGCTGTACGCGGAGGCCCAGCGCCGGGTCGGCGAGCTCGAGGCGCTGGCACGGATCTCCGAGGCCGTTTCCGAGTCGCTCTACCTCGAGGAATCACTCGAGGCGATCGTCGAGGCGACGATGGAGGCGGTCGGGGCAAGCGGCGCCGCGCTCGTGCTCGAAGACGGCGGGATCGCGCGTCCGGAGGGACGCGCCGGCGCGTTCGCCGTGCGGATCCCGTTGCGGTGGAAGGGTCGGCAGATCGGCGAGCTCGTTTGCGACCGGGACACAGACTTCACCGCCGACGAGCGCGCCCTGCTGACCTCGATCGCACACCACGCCGCGGTGGCTCTCGAGCACGGGCGCGCCGTCATGCGCGGAGTGCTCGCTCAGGAGATCCACCACCGCGTCAAGAACAATCTGCAGACCGTCGCCTCGCTGCTGCGCCTGCAGGCGCGCTCGGAGGATGGAATCGATCCGCGCAAGGCGCTCGACGACTCGGTCAATCGGATTCTTGCCATCGCGGCGGTGCACGAGGTCCTGACGGAGCAGCGAGACGAGGACATCGACCTGGGCGACCTCCTCGAGCGGCTGCGGGCGATGCTCGTTCAGGGGCTCGGCGCAGGCAAACACGTCGAAGCGCAACTCGCTCCGATCGCGCTCGCCGGGAACCGCGCCACCGCGCTTGCCCTCGTCTTCAGCGAGCTCCTGCAGAACGCCCTCGAGCACGGCGGCGAAGCGGTTCGAATCGAGCTCACGGCCCGCAACGGCAATGCGGTTCTCTCGATCGCCGACGACGGCGGGGTCGATGACGACGTCGACAGCGGCACGGGCCTCTCGATCGTGCGGGCGCTCGTGCGCGACGAGCTGCAGGGGACGTTCGAGCTGCGGAGCGAGGGGGGCACGCGCGCGGAGGTGATCTTCCCGGCATGAGCTCCTTCAAGGTGCTCGACGCGGGGAACCTCGAGGGCAGGCGGAAGCCGATCGCCCGCGAGCTCGGAGCGCGGGCGGTCAAGCTCAACCAGTTCGACTCGCAGCCGAATCAGGTGGGTCACGAGCACGACGAGGTCGAGTCGGGGCAGCAGGAGCTGTACCTCGCTCTCCGCGGCTCCGGGATCCTGCGCGTGGACCACGAGGAGGTCGCGCTCAGGCCGGGCATCTACGTGCTCGTCCCTCCCGAGTCCAGGCGAGTCGTCGTGGCAGGCCCTGAAGGCCTGTCGTACGCCGTCGACGGCGCCGAGCTCGACTCCCGTCCGCCTTCCTAGAGGTTCACGCACGACACGCGGGCGCCCCGATCCCCGCCCACCGGCCGTCACGCTATCCGGGAATCCGCGCCGTGTCCGTGCCACAAACGCGCCGAATCCGTGACACTCCCGTCGTGCGGATCCTGGTCGCCGAAGACGAGACGATCATCAGGCTCGACCTGGTCGCGATGCTCGACCGCGCGGGGCTGGACGTGTGCGCCGAGGCGCGAGACGGCGACGAGGCGGTGGCGCTCGCCCGGGAGCACGAGCCGGATCTCGCGATCATGGACGTGAAGATGCCCGGGCTCGACGGGATCGAGGCCGCGCGCCGGATCCTCGACGAGCGCCCGATCCCGATCGTGATGCTCACCGCCTACGGGCAGGAGGAGCTCGTCAACCGTGCCGTCGAGGCCGGCGTCTTCGGCTACCTGGTCAAGCCGTTTCGCGAGCAGGACCTGCTGCCGGCGATCGTCGCGGCGCGCGCAAGGCACGGCGAGTTGCTCGCCCTGCGCGACGAGGCGGAGTCGCTCGCGGATGCCCTCGCCGCGCGCAAGACGATCGAGCGTGCGAAGGGCCTGCTCATGGAGAAGGAAGGGCTCTCCGAGCCGGACGCGTTCGCGCGGCTGCGCAAGGCTTCGCAGGTGTCGGGCAAGCCGCTGAAGGTCGTCGCGGAAGCGGTCGTGGCGACCCTCGGCGAGCCCTCCTAAGCCTGGGCCTGCTCGAACAGCTGCTCCCACTTCGCGAGCAGGGATTGCAGCTCGTCCCGGGCGGCACGATGTGCGGCAAGGGTCTCGGCGTCCGACCAGTCGTCGGCCAGCCGGCGCTCGAGCTCCGCAACCGTCTCCTCGCGCCGCGCGATCTCGGTTTCGATCGCTTCCAGCTCGCTCGGCCGGCCGGGCACGGGCTGCCCCTTCCGTCCCCTGCGCCTCGCCTCCGGCTTCGGTTTCGGCGGCGGTGGCGCAGCGAGCTCCTCGCGACGGCGCACGTAATCGGCCCAGCCGCCGTCGTACGAGTGGATCGTGCCGCCTTCGACGGCGAGCGTGCGCTGCGCGACCGCGTCGAGGAGCGCGCGGTCGTGCGATACCAGCAATACCGTCCCCGTGAATGCTTCCAGGGCGGCCTCGAGCGCCTCACGGCTCTCGAGGTCGAGGTGGTTCGTCGGCTCGTCGAGCAGGAGGAAGTTCGCGCCTGAGGCGACGACGAGCGCGAGCGCGAGCCGCCGCCGCTCCCCGCCCGACAGCTTCGAGACCGCCTTGTCCTGCTCTTGCCAGCCCGAGAACAGGAAGCGCCCGAGCAGGTTCTGGGCCTGCGGCCTCTTCAACCCGGTGGCCTTTTGCGCACACTCGAGGACGCTTCCGGTCTCGTCGAGCTCGATTTCGTGCTGGGAGAAGTAGGCGGGGACGACGCCGTGCCCGAGCCGCGCCGAGCCGGCCAGCGGGTCGCGCCTGCCGAGCAGCGTCTCGAGTAGCGTCGTCTTGCCGGACCCGTTCGGGCCGACGAGAGCGACGTGCTCGCCGCGCTCGAGCGCGATCGAGACGTCGTGAAGCAGCGGCTTGTCACCCGCCGCGAGCTCGAAGTCCTTCGTCTCGATCACCGTCCGGCCGCTTCTGGGCGGATCGAGGAAATCGAAACCGAGCGCCTTTCGCCGGACGCTGAGCGCCTCGAGCTCGTCGGTGACTTCGGCGTGCTCGCGCTCGAGGCGGCCGATGTGCGTGAGCTTCGCCTGGGCCTGCTTCGCTTTGCTCTTCTTGTAGCGGAACCGTTCGACGAAGCGCTCGAGCCGGGCGATGTCATCGGCGAGGCGTCCGGCGGTCTTCCCGGCGGCGGAGGCGCGCGCCGCCTTCTCGAGGCGCCAGGCATGCCAGGGGCCCGCGAAGTAGATCGACCGGCCGCCCCCGAGCTCGAGCACCGCGTTCGTCACGGCCTCCAGGAACCAGCGGTCGTGCGCGACGAGGATGATCCCCGCGTCGAGCATCTGCAGCTCCTGCTCGAGCCATTCGAGGCTCGCCACGTCGAGATGGTTCGTGGGCTCGTCGAGCAGCAGCAGGTCGGGATCGCCGCCGAGCGCCCGCGCGAGCGAGGCGCGCGTCAGCTCGCCGCCGGAAAACGTGTCCAGCGGGCGGTCGAGATCCTGCTCGGCGAACCCGAGGCCTCGCACGACGGACGCCGCGCGCTCACGCCAGGCGTAGCCGCCGGCGTGCTCGAGGCGCGCCTGGGCTTCGGCGTACCGGCCGAGAGTCCCCGAATCGTGGGCGCCTCCGGCCATCGCCTGCTCGAGCCGACGCAGCTCCTCCTCGGTCGCGACAAGGTCCGAGGCGCCGGAGAGCACGTAGTCGCGCAGCGACAGGCCGCGTTCGAGCGGCGGGCGCTGGTCGTGCAACGCCACCCTCGTGCCCTTCGCGAAGACGAGCTCGCCACTCTGATGGTCGGTCTCGCCGTTGAGGATCCGGAGCAGCGTCGTCTTGCCGGACCCGTTCGGCCCGGAAAGCGCGACGCGGTCTCGCCGCTCGACCTTGAAGGAGACGTTGTCGAAGAGCTGCCAGCCCGACAGCTCCTTCTGCAGCTGGGATGCGATCACGAGCGCCACGGCCACAGAGTAGAACCCGCGGCGCGCCAGGCAGGCGGGGCTGGCGGAGGACCAGAAGCGAGAAGCCGCTCTTGCTGGGGCTCGACGCCCGCGTGCCGATGTTGCCCCGCGCGGCATCCGAACGCCGCCTTGCAGGCGGGTCTTACGCGGGCGCCGGGGACCGCACGAGCTGCCGGGCGGCGTCCGCGATGTGCGCGGCGTCGATGCCCGCCTCGGCGAGCAGCTCTGCGGCCTTGCCGGAGTGGGGCATACCGCGAACGGCGAGCTGCAGGACGCGAGGCCGCTCGTCCGCATCGGCCAGTGCGGTGAGCACAGCCTCGCCGAGCCCACCCTCCGGCCAGTGGTCCTCGACCGTGACGATCGGCATCGTCAGCGACCGGATCGTCTCCTCGTCGAGCGGCTTGATCGAGTAGAGGTCGATCACCCGCGCCTCGATGCCGTCCTGCGCGAGCGTCTCCGCCGCCTCGAGCGCTTCGTGGACCGTGATCCCCGCCGCGACGAGGGCGACGTCCTCGCCTTCCCTCAACGTCCGCGAGCCGCCGATCTCGAAGTCGTCGTCGGGCCCGTAGATGACGGGTGTGTTGGGCCGAAGCGTTCGCATGTAAGCGATTCCGTCCTGGTCGGCCATCTTGGCGACAAGGTTCGCGGTCTGGTTTCCGTCGCAGGGATGCAAGACGGTGGAGCCATGGACGGCGCGGATCGACGCGATGTCCTCGAGCGCCATCTGCGACGGCCCGTCCTCGCCGATCGAGACGCCGGCGTGTGAGCCGGCGAGGCAATAGTTGGCGCGACTGATCGCAGACATCCGGATGAAGTCGTAGGCGCGCGAGAAGAAGGCCGCGAACGTCGAGGCAAACGGCTTCCAGCCGGTCACCTGGATACCGACCGCCGCGGCGATGAGCTGCTGCTCGGCGATGTACATCTCGAAGTACCGCTCGGGCACCTCCTTCGCGAAGATCTCCGCGAAGGTCGAGTTCGAGACCTCGCCGTCGAGCGCGACGATGTCCCGCCGCGCCTTACCGAGCGCCGCGAGCGCTTCGCCGTAGGCCTTGCGGGTCGCCACCTCCTCACCGAGCTCGTAGCGGGGCAGCTCGAGCGAACCGCTCGGGAGCTCGCGGCGCCTGCCGATGCCCTCCGGCTTCGCGACCTCGACCTGGAGATCGCGCTTGCCGCCGAGCTCCTCGATCGCCTCGGTGGGATCGTCGAGCGCCTTGCCGTGCCAGCCCAGCTTGTCCTCGACTGCCTTGACGCCCTTTCCCTTGAGCGTCCGGGCGACGATCGCCGTGGGCTTGCCGGCCTCTACCGCCTCCGCGTAGGCGCTGTCGATCGCCTCGACGTCATGCCCGTCGATCTCGATCGCGTGCCACCCGAATGCGCGCGCGCGCTTCGCGTAGGAGTCGAGGTCCCAGCCGTGCATCGTCTCGCCGCGCTGACCGAGCCGGTTGACGTCGATGATGGCGATCAGGTTGTCGAGCTTGTAGTGATCCGCGTGCTCGAACGCCTCCCACTGCGAGCCCTCGGCCATCTCGCTGTCGCCGATCAGGACCCATGTGCGCATCGCGGTCCGGTCGAGCTCCTTGCCGGCGAGCGCCATCCCGACCCCGTACGGCAGCCCCTGCCCGAGCGACCCGGTCGCCACGTCCACCCAGGGGATCCGCGGCGTCGGATGGCCCTCGAAGACGCTGTCGAACTGCCGGTAGGTCATCAGCTCGTCGTCCGAGATCGCCCCGGCGGCTCGGTATATCGCGTAGAGCAGGGTCGAGGCGTGGCCCTTCGAGAAAACGAGGCGGTCGTTCGCGGGGTCCTTCGGGTTCTCGAAGTCGTAGCGCAGGTACTTCGCGAGCAGCACCGCCATCAGGTCGGCCGCGGACATCCCGGAGCTCGGGTGGCCCGACTTTGCGGCCGCCGCCGTACGGACGGAGTCGACCCGGAGCTGCTGTCCCAGCTCGCGCCAGAGCTCGACGTCGTTCATTGGGCCTCCCTCGGTAGTCGGCGTGCGCTTCCGCTGTAACGTAACGGTTCGATGAGAGTGGCAGTCGCGTTCGACCATCGCGGCGTGCGGCTTCGTGAGACGGTTCTCTCGGAGCTCGAAGCGCTCGGCCACGAGACGGTCGATCTCGGCACCGATACCGACGCCGAGCGCATCGACTACCCCGACAAGGCGCGCGAGCTGGGCGAGTCGATTCAGAACCGGGAGGCCGAGCGCGGCATCTTCGTCTGCGGCTCCGGCGTCGGCGCGTCGGTCGCGGCTTCGAAGCTCGACGGGATCCGCGCGGCGATCTGCCACGACGTGTACTCGGCCCACCAGGGGGTAGAGCACGATGACCTCAACGTGCTGTGCCTCGGTTCCGAGGTGGTGGGGCCATCCCTCGCGGTCGACCTCGTGCGGGCGTTCCTGCACGCGCGGTTCGACGGCGGGGAACCGTACGCCGGCCGACTTCGCAAGATCGACGAACTAGAGAAGGGAACTGCAAATGTCTGAATCGCGCCTACATCAGCTTTCGACGCTCGGCCAGAGCGTCTGGATCGACTTCCTGTCGCGCGAGATGCTGCGCTCGGGAAAGCTGGAGCGGTTGATGGAGGAGGACGCCGTGGTCGGCGTCACCTCCAACCCGACGATCTTCCAGAAAGCGATCTCGTCGGGAGACGCCTACGACGACGAGCTCAGAGACCTCTTGACCGAAACCGACGATGCCAAGGAGATCTTCTGGGCCCTCGCGTCCAAGGACGTCGGCAACGCCTGCGACCTGCTCCGCGGCGTCTGGGACGCCGGTAGCGGCCAGGACGGCTACGTGTCGATCGAGGTCGATCCAAACCTCGCCGGCGACACCGAGGGGACCATCGCCGAGGCGCAGCACCTGCACGAGACGATCGACAGGCCGAACCTGTACGTGAAGATCCCGGCCACGAAGGAGGGCCTGCCTGCGATCGAGGAGATGATCTCGCGCGGGCGCAACATCAACGTCACGCTGACCTTCTCGCTGCAGCGCTACGAGGAGGTGGCGCGGGCGTACATCCGTGGCCTCGAGCGCCTGGTCGAATCGGGCGGCGACCCCACGCGCGTCTCGTCCGTCGCCAGCTTCTTCGTCTCGCGCGTCGACACCGAGGCCGACAAGCGCCTCGACGAGATCGGCGGTCACGACGAGCTGAAAGGGAAGCTCGCGGTGGCCAACGCGAAGCTCGCCTACCAGCGGTACAAGGAGCTCTTTTCGGGCGACCGCTGGGAGGCGCTCGCGGCGAAGGGCGCCACGAGGCAGCGCTGCCTGTGGGCCTCGACGTCGACCAAGAATGAGGCCTACAGCGACGTGCTGTACGTGGACGAGCTGATCGGCCCGGAGACCGTGAACACGATGCCCGAGGAGACGATCGACGCCTTCCAGGATCACGGCACCGTCGCGCTGACGCTCGAGCAGGGGCTCGACCAGGCCAAGCGGGTCTTCGACCAGCTCGAGGAGGCGGGGATCGACTACGACGACGTCACCCGAGTGCTGGAGGAGGAGGGCGTGCAGAAGTTCGCGGACTCGTTCTCTGAGCTGCTCGAGGGGGTTCGCGCGAAGCGGGGAGAGCTGGCGGCCGCGTGACCGTCGCGCCCCGGGTCGAGTTGTACTCGGAGGTTGCCGGTTCAGGATCTCCGGTCGTGCTCGTCCACGCAGGAGTGTGCGACAGCCGGATGTGGGATCCGCATTGGGAGAGCTTTCAGCGTCTCCATCGGGTGGTTCGGTACGACATGCGCGGGTTCGGGCGTTCGCCGCTGAAGCCCGGCCGCTTCTCGCACCCCGGCGATCTGGCCACGCTTCTCGACGAGCTGAAGCTCGGGCCCGCGGCGCTCATCGGCGCGTCGCTCGGCGGCGGCGTGTCGCTGCAGGTTGCCGTTGCGCGCCCGGACCTCGTGTCGGCGCTGGTGCTCGCCGGCTCCGGCGTCCGCGGCCACGATTGGTCGGACTACGTCACTCGTGCATGGGCGGACGAAGAGGCCGCGCTCGCTCGCGGCGACGCGGACGGAGCGGTCGAGGGCAATCTGCGCGCGTGGGTCGACGGCCCGAACCGCTTGCCGGACGACGTGGACCCGACCGTCCGGAGCAAGGTGGCCGAGATGCAGCGGGCGGGTTTCGAGCAGTGGCTGGCGGGAGCCGAGGACGCGGAGGAGGAGGCTCTCGTCGAGGACGTCGGCGAGCGCCTCGGTGAGATTGCGGCGCCGACGCTCGTGCTCGTGGGTGAGCACGACGTGCCCGACGTGCATGTGATCGGTGGGCGGCTCGAGCGTGAGATTCCGCACGCGCGACGCGTCACGATCGAGGGCACCGGCCATCTGGTGAACCTGGAGAAGCCCGCCCTGTTCGAGGAGCTGGTGCTCGTCTTCCTCGCCGAGGTCGAGGCTGCGTAGTGGCCGTGGCGACGGCTCAGCTCGTCGAGCGGATCTGGGCGCGCGACCCGACCGTCTGGACGGGCGGCGACGAGGCCGACTGGCTCGGCTGGCTCGACGAGCCCCAACGGATGCGCGAGCGGATCGCCGACCTGCAGCGCTTCGTCGACGAGGTCGCCGCGCCGGGCGTGCTCGACACGTTCGTCCTGCTGGGGATGGGCGGCTCGAGCCTGGCGCCGATCGTGCTGAAGAAGACCTTCGGCGGCGGGCCGCTGCACGTCCTTGACACCACCCACCCGGCGCTGATCCGCCACTCGCTCGAGCAGATCGATCTCGAGCGCACGCTGTTCATCGCCTCATCGAAGTCCGGGACGACGCTCGAGACGCGCTCTCACCTCGACTTTTTCTGGGAGCGCGTAGGGAAGCGCGGCGAGCAGTTCGCGGTCGTCACGGATCCGGGCTCGCAGCTCGAGGAGCTCGCGCGCGAGCGAGGCTTCCGCGAGGTCTTCCACGGTGAGCCGACGATCGGCGGCCGCTATTCCGCGCTCTCGCCGTTCGGGCTCGTTCCCGCGGCGCTGCTGGGGATCGACCTCGAGCGCCTGCTCGAGCGGACTGCCGAGATGGTCGAGGCATGCCGCCTCGCCGAGGGAAATCCGGGGCTGGAGCTGGGCCAGCAGCTGGGCGAGGGCTGGCGGGACGGGCGTGACAAGATCTGCATCGACGAGGCGGAGGGCCGCTTCGGCCTCTGGGCGGAGCAGCTGATCGCGGAGTCCACCGGCAAGGACGACAAGGGCCTCGTGCCTGCGCCCGGCGAGCCGGCCGAGGGGCCGGACCGCCAGCGCGGCGAAGTCCGGCTCGAGGACCCGTACGAGCTCGGTCAGGAGTTCTTCCGCTGGGAGTTCGCGGTCGCGGTCGCCGGCTCGTACCTCGAGATCAACCCGTTCGATCAGCCGAACGTGCAGGCGGCGAAGGACAAGACGAACGAGGTGTTGAAGGGCGGCGAGATCGCGCTGGAGCCCGAGTCGTCGCCGGACGAGCTGTTCGCCCAGGCACGCCCGGGCGACTACGTCGCCATTCAGGCCTTCATCGACCCGCGGGGCGAGGAGAAGCTGCAGCCGCTGATCGATCGGGCGCGAGCCGAGACGGGCTGCGTCGTCACCCATGGCCTCGGGCCGCGGTATCTGCACTCAACCGGCCAGCTCCACAAGGGCGGGCCGAACACCGGCCTGTTCCTGCAGGTCGTCGACGACCCCGGCAAGGAACTCGAGATTCCGGGTCGGCCGTTCGGCTTCGCGCGGCTGATCCGCGCGCAGGCGGCAGGCGACTTCGAGTCCCTGAAGGAGCGCGGCCGCCGCGTCGCGCGCGTGCGACTGGAGGACGTGACGTGAAGCTCGGAATGATCGGCCTCGGCCGAATGGGTGCTGGGATGACCGAACGGCTGCGTGAGGGCGGCCACGAGGTTCAGACCTACGACCCGAAGGTCGACTCGACCGCAGGCTCGCTGGTCGAACTGGCCCAGCAGCTCGAGAAGCCGCGCCACCTCTGGATGATGATTCCCGCCGGCAAGATCACCGAGTCGACCTTCCAGGAGCTTCTCGGCATCCTCGAGGAGGACGACGCGCTCGTCGACGGCGGCAACTCGAACTTCCGCGACTCGAAGCGGCGCCACGACGAGGCTGCGAGGAAGGGGATCCACTTCGTGGACGTCGGCGTCTCGGGCGGCATCTGGGGCCTCGAGGTCGGCTTCTGCCTGATGGCCGGCGGGGACGCAGAACCCGTCGGGCGACTCGAGCCGATCTTCGCGACCCTCGCTCCCGAGAACGGGTACGCACACGTCGGCGCGTCAGGCGCCGGCCACTTCGTGAAGATGGTCCACAACGGGATCGAGTACGGGCTGATGCAGTCGTACGCCGAGGGGTTCGAGATCATGAACCACTCCGAGTTCGAGCTCGACCTTCACGAGATCTCGGGCATCTGGCGCTACGGCTCTGTCGTGCGAAGCTGGCTGCTCGAGCTCCTGCACTCGTCGTTCGAGGAGCACGGGTCGGAGCTCGAGGACATCGCTCCGTACGTCGAGGACTCCGGCGAGGGCCGCTGGACGATCACGGAGGCGATCAACGAGAACGTGCCGGCGCCCGTGATCTCGGCGGCGCTCTTCGCCCGCTTTGCCTCGCGAAACGAGATCAACTTCGCCGCGAAGGTCGCCGCCGCGCTTCGCAACCAGTTCGGCGGCCACGCGGTGCGGGCGATCGAGCGGGCGAAGGCGAGCCCCGATCCCCGCTGATGGCGGTCGCCGAGGAGCAGCAGCTCGAGAACCCGCTCGTCCTCGGGCTCCCGGTGGCTCGCAGGCCGGAGGCCTGCGCAATGGCCATCTTCGGCGCCTCCGGCGACCTGACGAAACGCAAGCTCTTCCCGGCGCTCTACTCACTCGCCCTGCGCGGGCTCCTGCCGGAGAACTTCGGCGTCGTGGGTGTTGCCCGCACGGAGGAGAGCGACGACGAGTTCCGGGAGCGGATGAAGGAAGCGGTCCAGCAGTACGGCCGGGACGAGTTCAAGGAGGACGTCTGGCAACGGCTCGCCGAGGGCATGCGCTACATCGCGGCCGAGTTCTCGGACGAGGCCGCCGCAGACCGCGTCGGCGAGGCGCTCGGGCAGCTCGACGAGCAGCGCGGCACGGCGGGCAACCGCGTCTACTACCTCGCGGTCCCGCCGGACGCGTTCGAGACGATTGTCGAGGGGCTCGGGAAGCGTCGCTCGGCGGAAGGCTGGACGCGGCTGATCGTCGAGAAGCCGTTCGGCCACGACCTCGAGTCGGCGCACGAGCTGAATGCGCTCCTTCACCGTCACTTCGAAGAGAGCGAGATCTTCCGCATCGACCACTACCTCGGCAAGGAGACCGTTCAGAACATGCTGGCGCTGCGGTTCGCGAACGGCATCTTCGAGCCGATCTGGAATCGTCAGTTCATCGATCACGTCCAGATCACGGTCGCCGAGTCGATCGGGATCGAGGGCCGCGCGGCCTACTACGAGCGCGCGGGGGCGATCCGCGACATCTTCCAGAATCACCTGCTCCAGCTCGTCGCGCTTACGGCGATGGAGCCGCCGATCGACTTCACCTCGGAGTCCGTTCGCAACGAGAAGGTGAAGGTCCTGAAGTCGATCCACACGCCAGGGCCAAAGCACGTGGTGCGGGGGCAGTACGGCCGCGGCTACGTCGAGGGCGAGGAGGTACCGGGGTACCGCGAGGAGCCCGGGGTCGATCCGAATTCGACGACGGAGACATTCGTCGCCGCGAAGCTGTTCGTCGACAACTGGCGCTGGGCCGACACGCCCTACTACGTGCGCGCCGGCAAACGGCTGGCGCGGCGGGAAACCACGATCGCAATCCAGTTCAAGCGTGCCCCCCACCCGCCGTTCGAGGAGCTCGCCGCCGAGGGTCTCCGGCCGAACGTCCTCCTGATCCACATCCAGCCGGACGAGGGCGTCTCGCTCGCGATCGGCGCGAAGGTACCCGGTCAGGGGATGCAGATCCGCACCGTGCATATGGACTTTCTCTACGGCGGGGCGTTCCGGGCCGACATGCCG
>DATMIX010000074.1:0-71784 GCA_035554095.1 Gaiellaceae bacterium
CTGGTCATGGCTGCGATCGTGGCCGGGATCGTCCGCTACGGCAGTCCTCCGACCATCGCCAGGAAAGCGTACGACTCGTTCGTCTCGAAGCCGACGGCCGGCAGCGAGTCGAACTTGAACGAGCGCCTGTTCAGCTTGCAGGGAAGCGGTCGCGGCCAGCTCTGGTCGGTCGCCCTGGACGATTTCGCCCGGCATCCGCTGCTCGGCTCCGGGGCGGGAACCTACGAGCAGGAGTGGTATCGGCATCGCGACATCGACCTCGCCGTCCGCGACGCCCACGGCTTGTACATGGAACAGCTCGCCGAGCTCGGTCTGGTCGGGATCGCGCTTCTGCTAACCGCCCTGGCGGTCCCGTTCTACGCCGTGTTTCGCGCCCCGCGCACGCGGCTGGTGAGCGTCGCCTTCGCGGCCTACGTGGCGTTCGTCCTGCATGCGGCGGTCGACTGGGACTGGGAGGTTCCGGCCGTGATGCTTTCAGGCTTGCTGTGCGGCGTCGCGCTCCTGGCAGCCACTAGGGACGAGCGTCCGCCGCGCCCCATCGGCCTGCAGCTTCGGATCGCGGGCGTGGCGGCGGCGGCGGCGCTCGCCGTGCTTGCCTTCGTCGGGCTCGTGGGGAACCTCGCCCTGGCCGCGAACGCACGGGCGGCCCGGCACGGCGACTGGGACAAGGCCATCTCGCAGGCACGTCGCGCCTCGGACTGGGCGCCGTGGTCGTCGGAAGCCATCGCGCGGATCGGTGAAGCCCAGCTCGAGCAGGGCCTGGCCGCCGAGGCCGCGATGTCGTTCAGGCGCGCAATCGCAAAGGATCCCACCAACTGGGAGCTCTGGTTCGAGCTCTACAACGCCACGTCCGGCCCGGCTGCGCGAGAGGCGTTCCGCCGGACCTACGAGCTGAATCCGCGCGGAATCGCCGGCTGATCGCGTCGTCTCGAACCACGAAAGCTGGTTCCAGAGTCCATGGCCGACCCGGCGGGAAGAAACTACTCTGAGGCGAGTCGTGTTTTCGAGAGATCCACTGGCGAACCCCGAGCCGCTGATCCGGCGCGTCTACGCATATGCGGCATACCGGCTCGGCGACGGCCCCGATGCCGAGGACGCCACGAGCGAGGCGTTTGAGCGCGCGCTCCGGTACCGCGACAGCTTCGACAGCCGCAAAGGCGAGCCTGCCGCGTGGTTGATCGGAATCGCGAGGCGCTGCGTCGACGACGCGCTTGCGAGCCGCGTTCCCTTGGCCGAGCCGGTCGACGTCGAAGCGCCCGGCGATCTCGAGGAGGAGACGCTCACCCGTCTCGAGCTCGGCCGCGCGCTCGCCGCTCTCGGCGGCCAGGATCGCGAGCTCGTCGCGCTCCGCTATGGCGCCGACCTTTCGGCCAGACAGATCGGCGAGTTGCTCGAAACTCGGACGAACACGATCGAGGTGGCCCTGCACCGCGCGCTCGAGCGGCTCCGCCGCCAGATCGCGCGAGAGCAGTCCATCCCTCCTCCTAGGCCGATTCCGGAGGGTGTAAGGGTTTCGGCCGAACGGGCGGTATAGGGGTCAGAAGCAGAAATCTACGAGGGGGTTTGAAGAGTGAAGTCGTTCTGGAATCGGGGGAGGTCGTACGACGTCGAGAACGCGCTGCGGCGCAACAAGCCACAGCCTCGCGACGAGTTCGTCACGAGCCTCGCCGAGCACGTCCGCGGCGAGCGGCGCCGGGCCCGGAGCGGGCTACGCGTGGCGCTCGCAGGCGTGATGACGGTTGCACTGCTCGCCGCGCTCGCGCCGGTCGGCGCGCTCGGCTACGCGAGCTCGGCGGCGAAGGGCGTCGTCAACGCAGCTTCGCGCGTCGCCGCGACGCATGCGCAGCCGACCGCTGTCCATTCGCCGGCCCGCGACCAGTACAAAAAGCCGAAGAAGTGCAAGAAGGGCACGAAGCGCAAGGGCAACAAGTGCGTGAAGGTGAAGAAGAGCGCCAAGGGCGCGCGCGTCAGCCGGCGCGGCCCGCGGTTCACCGGCTGAGGCAGACGAAATCGGGTACCAGGACGGGGCGGCCGCGAAGCCGCCCCGTCCGCATCCGTTGGGGGACTGAGTGACGGGTCGAAGGGGTCGAATCGAAATCGGACGGAGGGCGCGCGGGGCCGCGCTCGTCCTGCTGCTCGGGCTCGGGCTCGCAGGCGCGCCGTCGGCCGGGGGTGCTTCGCGACCGCCGGCTTTCACCCTGTCCTGGCTCGCGCCGACCCCGGCCGACGGCAAGAGCTTCACCGTCGCGGTGGGGGAGAACCTCACCGTCCCGCTCGCGGTGCGAGGCCGGGGCGGCAGCACGAGGATCGAGGCGCGCTCGCTGCCTCTCGGTGCGAGCCTCGTTGCCGGCGCGACGGGAAACGCGGTCCTCACGTGGACACCCACGCAGGCGCAGCTCGGCACGAGGCCGCTCGTGTTCGCAGGCCGCTCGCTGAGTGGACAGGGTTCCACGCAGCCGCGCGCGATCTTCGTGCGCGTCGTTCCGGCCGGCACGCCCGGCCCACACGACGTCGTTCCCGTCGGCACGGACGGCAGCTCGCGTTGGGCGTACGTCGAGCGCGCCGCCGTCGCGCGCGTACGGCCGAGCCGGGGGGCCCGCGCGATCACGCGCCTTGCGACCGTCACCCCCGACTACACGCGAAACCTCGTCCAGGTCCTTGCGCGCCAGACAGATCTTCAGGGCCGGACGTGGTACCGCGTCCGGTTGGCCGTGCTGCCGAACAACACGACCGGCTGGGTCCTGCGCGGCGCGCTCGGGTCGTTCCACAGCGCCCCGAGGTATCTCGTGATCGACCGGCAGCTCTTCACGGCGACGCTCTACAAGCGCGGCGTGGCCGTGTTCAGAACGCGGATCGGCGTCGGCAAGCCGTACTGGCCGACGCCCAGGGGAGACTTCTACGTACGCGAGGTTCTGACCGGCTACAACGATCCGTTCTACGGCCCGGTGGCTTTCGGGACGAGCGCCCGCTCGGCCGTGCTGACGGATTGGCCGGGCGGGGGCTTCATAGGCATCCACGGCACGAACGCGCCGCAGATTCTGCCGGGCCGTGTCTCGCATGGCTGCGTGCGCGTCAGGAACGGCCCGATCTCGCGCCTGCTCCGCCTGATGCCGGTGGGTACGCCGATCGCGATTCGATAGTCCGCCCCGGTCGCGGGGGCCGCATCGTCTTTTCGAGGCTCTATACTCAGGCGTTCCGTGGGGGGTGAAAGCCGCAAGAGCCTCTTGCGCTGGGCGTTCCTCGTCGCGGTCGCGACCACTGTCTTCCTCGCGCCTGGGACGGCCGCGCACGGCGAGGCTGGTGTCCTTGCCTGGCAGGCGCCCACGCCCGAGCCGGGAACGGTTTTGAAGGCCCCCGCAGGCGGCAAGTTCTCCGTGCAGCTGAGCGCCGCGTCGAGCGTGCCGACCGCATCGGTTCACATCAGGCGGGCCGCAAAGCTCCCCGCCGGGGCCAGGCTCGTCTCCTCGGACGGCAATCGCGCGAGCGCGACGCTGAGCTGGACGCCCCGCGGGCGGCAGATCGGCTCCTACACGCTTCGCTTCGCGGCCGTCGACAACACAACGGCGAAGGCGAGCGTGCCTCTGGCGCTGACGGTGCGAGTCGGCGTCGGGGTCGTTCAACTGAGCGGCGTCCGCAACGTCTCGAAGTGGGGATTCGTGATGCGCAAGACGGTCGTGCGGGCGGCGCCGCGGCGCTCGTCCCGTGCCAAGGTGCGGTTGTCGCTCTGGACACCGGAGTACTACCCGAACCTCGCGCTGGCCTTGCAGCAGCGGGTACAGAGGAACGGGACCTGGGTGCAGATCCGGTTGCCGATCCTCCCGAACAACTCGACGGGCTGGGTCAAGCGCGGCGCTCTCGGCACATTCCGCACGACCAGGGACCACCTCTACGTCTACCGATCCTCGACCCGTGCGGTGCTGACCCGTAACGGCGTGCCGATCTTCCAGACCCGCGTCGGCGTGGGGAAGTCGTTCTGGCCCACGCCGCCCGGCGAGTTCTACATCACGGAAATGATGACCGGTTTTCACAATGCCGCGTACGGTCCGATCGCCTTCGGCACGAACGCACGCTCCGCCGTGCTGACGGACTGGCCCGGTGGCGGCTTCATCGGCATCCACGGCACCAACGCCCCCGGGCTCATCCCGGGACACATCTCGCACGGCTGCGTCCGCATGCGTAACGCCGCGATCAGCCACCTGTCCCGGCTGATGAAGATCGGGACGCCGCTGACCGTGCGCTAGCGAGCTAGCCGGCCAGGATCCGACTCAGCGTGAGGAAGGTCGCCGCGGCACGCCGGACGACTCGGTAGCCGGGATCGGCGAACGGGTAGCCGCGGGACAGCCGCGACCACGAGCCGCCGGCCCGGCGGGCCCAACCGACCTTTTCGAAGCGAAAAGCGAGCTGGTTGCAGGCTCCCACGCCGCCGTTCCAGCTCTCGGCCGTGGCGACAGGCTCCCAGGTCCCGTGGCTCCCGGGCAGGTAGACGGGCTCGCTGACAACCTTGCCGTCGACCCAGACGCGCCACGACCCCTCGTGGCCTTCCATCTCGAGGAGGGCGAGGCGGTGGCTCCGGCCTGCCGCGACGTCGCCGAGCTCGACGTACCTGTAGGGGGCGCCGGGCTTGACGATCTCGTAGTAGAGGCGCGGCGCCGCGTACGTGGTCTCGGACGCCATGCCCACCTGGATCCATTCGTCTTGGCCGTTCGGGCCGCCGCCAGCCCAGCCGACCCCGACCCAGGCTGCAACGTGGCCTGCAACGACCTGGGGAAAGCCGAGCGGCGTCAGTGTCGCCCGAACGCCGTGGGACTTCCGCGAGCCCTGGAGACCGGCATACGAATAGTCGGCCTCGCCGCACGATTGCGGGGCCGCCGCCCAGGCGGGCGAGACGATGCAGCAGCCGATCGCGATCGCGATCGCGAGCGTCGTCAGACGTGGCACGCAGACCTCCGGTGGAGATGGCGCAGAGAAACCGCTCCGCGGCCACTGGATCGACTCGCCCTCGGCCCGCTGCGATCCCCCGAACGAGTGGGGTCATCGGGCCCGGAATGAAGAAAACCCCGCGATTGCGGGGCTTTACCGAAGCTGCGGGGCTAGGATTCGAACCTAGACTACTCGGTCCAGAGCCGAGCGTCCTACCATTAGACGACCCCGCAAAGGGTCGGGCAAGTGTAGCGCGCGAGGGGCGTTTCTACGTCTCGAGCCGGTAGCTCGGCAGCAGCAGCTTCTCGTTCTCACCCTCGATGTGGGCGATCACGTCGACGTACGGCTCGAGCCGGGAGCCGTGCAGCTTGGCGCGCAAAAGCTCGTCGACCTGGTAGATCCCGGAGGAGTTGTTCATCAGGATCTCGATCCCGATCGGCCGGCTCTCGCCGTCCGTGATGATGACGTCCTCGATCGCGGCCGCGGAGAGCGAATGAATCGAAACGCTTCCGTGCTCGAACGGGATCCGTGAGCGGCCCTTCGCCATGTCGAGCGCGTCCGCGACCCGGACAATTCCGGCCTCGAGGGTGAGCGGTCTTCCGTACTCCCGGTGGCTCGTGATCGTGTGCAGCACCTCGGCCGTGACGACCGTCAGCTCGGGCTCCTCGTAGAGCCCGTCGAGCAGTTTCCGGATGCGCGGCTCACCGAGGAAGAGGCTGAAGTCCTCGTGGCCGTCGCGGTGCACGGCCATCCCGACGCAGTGGGTGAGGGCGCCGAGCGTGACGACGATCTCAGCGTCGTCACGCTCCATCCCGTAGTCCGTGACCATCGCCGGCTCGACGCCGTGCTTCGTCAGCTGCCGCAGGAGCTTCAGCGCGATGTTGGCGACGATCTGGATGTGGACCCACGAGTGGTCGTTGATCTCCATGCGTACCACGGCGTTGACGTTCGAGACGTGCCAGAGCGCCTTCAGCTGCTTGTCCTTGTTGACCCGCTCGACGAGCGTGCGGAGCTTCCGGTTCCCGCGGGCCGGGATCTTGAGCCGCATCTTCTCGACCGCCTGCTCGGGCGTGAGACGAGTGTCGCGCTCGGCCTCCGCCGAGACGGGTTGCTCGATTCGCTCCTCGGTCTCGCGGTCGAGAGTCACGCTACGTCCTGGCCCTACGCAACATCAGCCGCCCAGTCTCCGTACCGAGGCATCGCTCGCGATGCCGTGCGGAGGGCAGGCGGGCTTTGCCCGGCTGCCCGTCCAACCCACCGTGGAGCGCTAGCCCTACGCAACATCAGCCGCCCAGTCTCCGTAGAGCGAGGTGTAGAGACCCTGCCTCTGCATCAGCTCGTCGTGGGTTCCCTGTTCGACGATCTGACCCTGTTCGAGGACGACGATCAGGTCGGCGTCGCGGATCGTCGAGAGACGGTGGGCGATGATGAAGGCGGTCCGCCCGGAGAGCAGCAGCCGCAGGGCACGCTCGATCTTGCGCTCGGTACCGATGTCGACGGAGGATGTCGCCTCGTCGAGGATCAGGATCCTGGGGTCGGCGAGCAGCGCGCGCGCGAGGGCCACGAGCTGCCGCTGGCCGAGCGAGAGGCGCGTTCCCCGCTCCTGGAGGTCCGTCTCGTACCCGTCCTCGAGCCTGAGGATGAAGTCGTGGGCCCCAACGGCTTCCGCTGCGCGGACGACGTCCTCGGGTGCAGCGCCGGGCCGACCGAAGGCGATGTTCTCCGTGACCGTGCCGGCGAACAAGAAGCCTTCCTGCGGGACGATGCCGAGCTGCCGCCGCAGCGAGGTCTGGGTGACGTCGCGCAAGTCGACGCCGTCGATCTTGATCCGGCCCTCACGGGGGTCGTAGAACCGGGCGAGCAGCTTCGCGATCGTCGATTTCCCGGCGCCGGTGTGGCCGACGAGGGCGACGGTGGTTCCCGCCGGAACGTCGAGGTCGAGGTCGTGGAGGACGTCCGGGCCGTCGCCATAGCCGAACCGGACGTGGTCGAACTCGACGTGACCTTCGACCCGGGGCAGCTCGTGGGCTCCTGGCTCGTCGACGACCTGTGGCTCCTCTTCGAGCACGTCCATGATCTTGTCGAGCGCGGCCGTCGCAGACAAGAACGTGTTGTAGAGCTGGGACAGCTGCTGCACCGGATCGAAGAAGTTCTGGACGTAGAGCATGAACGCGAAGAGGGTTCCGAGCGTGACGTCGCCCTCGAAGTAGCGATGGCCGCCGTAGCCGAGGACGACCGCGAGCGCGACGGACGAGACCAGGTCGACGAACGGGAAGTAGACCGCGTTCAAGACGACCGTCTGCATGTTCGCCTCGCGGTAGCGCTCGGCGACGTTGCGAAAGTTCTCGATGTTGCGCTCCTCGCGCGAGAAGGCCTGCACCATGCGCATCCCCGCGATGTCCTCGGCGAGCGTCGCGGTGACGAGGCCCAGGCGTTCGCGCACGGCGGCGTAGGCGCGTGACGAGTAGACGCGGAAGAGGATCGTTCCCACGCTCATGATCGGGATCACCGCGAGCGTCGCGAGGGCGAGCCGCCAGTCGAGCACGAACAGGAGCACGGCCGTGCCGACGAGGGTCAGCGTGCTCTGGACGAGGGTCGTCACGCCGTCGGTGACGAGCTGGTCGAGCGCCTCGATGTCGTTCGTCAGGCGGCTGATGATCACCCCTGCACGGGTTCGCTCGTAGAAGCCAAGCGAGAGGCGCTGCAGGTGGCGAAAGAGCTTGATCCGCAGGTCAGCCAGGATCCGCTCACCGACCCAGCCCGTGAGGTACGTCTGGACGTAGCTCATGCCCCAGTTCGCGAGACCGGCGAGCAGGAACGCGGCGACGATCAGCCACAGCTTGTCCAGGTCGTGCCTGCGGATCCCGTCGTCGAGCGCGTACTTCGCGAGGAACGGCGGCGCAAGCGCCGTCGCGGTCGCCGCGAAGAGCGAGAAGATCGACAGGATCGTCCGCGTCCGGTACGGCGCGGTCAACCGAGCCAGCGTTCCGAGCCGGCGCCGAGTCCGCTGCCACGACCAATCCTCGACCTGCGCGCCGCGCTCGCGCATCAGGTGCCCGCCCGGCTGCCAGACCCTCACGGGCGCCCCGCCTCCCGTCCCCACCCGGGAGGGGAAGAGAACCACCCGCCACCCGCGGTGAGCGTACCGGGCAGAGATGCACGTGTTTGCGCCGATTGGGCGCCGAAACCGGTCATGCAACCTCCGCCTCCTCGACGGCGGCGCGCGCCTCGACGGCGTCCGCGAAGCGGCGCTCGAGCAGCCCGTGCTCGTAGATGTCGCGGTAGACGTCGTTGACCTCGAGCAGCCGGTCGTGCGTGCCCCGCGCGACGATGCGACCGTCGTCGACGACGACGATCTCGTCCGCGAGCGAAATCGTCGAGAGCCGGTGGGCGATGATCAGGGTCGTCCTGCCCTCCATGGCCTCGCGCAGGCCGAGGCGGATCCGCGCCTCCGTGGAGGCGTCCACCGAGGCCGTCGCGTCGTCGAGGATGAGGATCCGCGGGTCGACGGCGATCGCACGAGCGATCGCAAGCCGCTGGCGCTGGCCACCCGAGAGCGTGATGCCGCGCTCGCCGATCACCGTCTCGTACGTGTCGGGCAGCCGCTCGATGAACTCGTGGGCCTGGGCGAGCCGCGCTGCGTGCTCGATCTCCTCGTCGCTCAGGTCGGGCGCGCCGAACGTGATGTTCTCGCGCACGGTTGCCGAGAAGAGGAACGTGTCCTGCGAGATGACGCCGATCTCCCTCCGCAGGGATCGCAGCGTCACGTCGCGGACATCGGCGCCGTCGACCGTGACCCGGCCGCCCGTCACGTCGTAGAAGCGCGGCACGAGCGACGTGAGCGTCGTCTTTCCCGAGCCGGTGTGGCCGATCAGTGCGATCGTCTTCCCCGGCGGCACGTCGAGGTCGACGTTCGAGAGCACCGGCCGGCCGTCGAGATACTCGAAGCCGACGTTTTCGAAACGAATATGGCCGCCGCCGGCCGGGAGCTCCACGGCGCCGGGCCTATCCGTCACTTCCTCGGGCTCGTCGATCACCTGGAAGATCCGCTCGCCGGACGCCGTGGCTCGCTGGGCCTGGCCGATCCACATCCCGAGCGACCGCAACGGCATCACGAGCATGCCGAGGTACAGGTTGAACGCGACGAAGCCGCCGACGGTGAGCTCGCCCGTCGTCACCATGCGCGCGCCGACGAGGAGGACCGCGGCCTGGGCGACCATCGGCACCCACGAGATGAGCGGGACGTAGAGGGCCCGCTGCCGGTTGGCTCTGATCGTCTGGTTGAAGACGGCCTCCGATCGCGCGCGGAACTTGCTCTCTTCCTGCGCCTCCTGCGCGAAGGACTTGACGACGTGGACGCCGACGATGTTCTCCTCGGCCACCGTCGCGACGTCGGCGAGCTTCTGCTGGACCTCGCGGAGCGTGGGGTGGGAGACCCGGCTGTAGCGGTAGGCGAGGACGACGAGGATCGGCGTGATCGCGAGCGCGATCAGCGCGAGCTTCCACTGGAAGACGAGTAGGACCGCCGTCACGAAGACGACCGTGAGGATGTTCTGGAAGAAGAAGATCAGGCCGTAGCCGAGGAAGAACCGCACGCCCTGGAGGTCGACCGTCGCCCTCGACATCAGCTGCCCCGTTTGATGCCGGTCGTAGAACCCGAACGAGAGCCGCACGAGGTGCGAGTAGAGGCCCTGTCGCAGGTCCATCTCGACGGCGAGGGCCTGCCTTCCCGAGATCATCCGCCGGCCGTACATGAGGATCGCGCGCGCGAGGCCGAGGGCGACGATCGCCCAGGTGAAAAGCCAGAGCTTCGCGGAGTCGTGTGGGCGAAGCGCGGTGTCGATCACGTGCTTCGTGACCCAGACCACGGCGATCATCGAGCCCTGATAGCCGATCGCGAGAGCCGTCGAGACGGCGAGCGAGACCTTGTACGGCTTCAGGAAGCCGAGCAGGCGAAAGAAGGTCTTGCGGTATCGAACGGGCTCGGCCACCAGGGGAATTTAGCCGTCGCCCCCCGCCTCACCGCCGCCGCCGAGCCGGTCGAGCTCCTCGTGGATCAGTGCGGCCGCAGCGGCGACTCGGGCGCGATTTGCAGGTGAGTTGAGCCAGCCACTGGCACCCGAAGGGTGTGGAAGCGGGATCGTGACGGAGCCGTCGTGGTCGTAACGGCGGCCGACGAACTCGCTGACACTGGTCAATCCCAGCAACCGCCGGGCCGCGAGCCCGCCGACCGGCACGATCAGCTTCGGACGCACGAGCCGGAACTCCCACTCGCGCCAGAACGCGCAGAGCTCCTGCTCCCGGGGTGTGGGGGTCCGGTCGCCGCGTCCTGACGGCGCCTTGCCTGGAAAGCAGCGCGTCACAGACGCGCAATAGAAGGTCGCGTAGAACTCGTCCTCCTCGAGGCCGAGCCAGCGCCGCAGGGTCCGGCCTGCTCGGCCACGCCACGGCCGGCGCTCGCCGCCCTCGACGACGCCGGGCGCCTGGCCGAACATGTACGCCTGCTGGCCCTCGTACGGCTGCACGACGGGCCAGGACTCGAGGGGATAGCCCGCCTCGACACAGGCGCGGCAGACGCGGTTGTCGCGCTGGAGGGAGCGGATCGAGCGGTAGCTCGACCGCCGTCGCGTCATCTAGGCGATTGCACGACGACGAACCAGTCGCCGGCAAAGACCGTTCGCGCGCCGCCGAGCTCCTGGGCTAGCCCTTCCGGGTCGAAGTAACGCTTGTAGACGCGCCAGCGTGACCCGTCGGTGAGGCGCCGTTCCTGCCACTCCTCGCGGGCGACGCCCTCGCGCCACGCCGAATCGAGGATCACGAGCTCCGAGGCGACCCGCCTCGCCTCGGAGAGGAACCGGCCGCGGTCGTGCTCGCTGAGATGACCGTAGAAATGACCCGTGAAAACGCGCTCGAACGACCCGTCTGCAAACGGGAGGTCGAGCGCATCGGCGACGAGATACTCGTCTGCCGCCTCGCGGTCGCGGGCGACCTCGATCATGTTCGCGCTCTGGTCGATCGCAACCACCTCGCCGGGGACGAAGCGCGTGAAGTAGCCGCTGCCGCAGGCGACATCCAGCGTCCTTGCGGCAGGCAGCGCCTCCAGTGCCTGCCGCAGGGCCTCGAGCTCGTCCTCCCAGCCGGGGCGCTCGCGTCCGTCGTACACACCGACGCCCTCGATCCAGTCGTCGTACTCGCGTGCGCGTGCGTCGTAGTACGCCTTCATCGGCTCTTAGAGTAGTCCGGTGCTGCCGCTCGAATCCGTGCCGAACTTCTCGGAGGGCCGCGACCGCACCACCCTCGATGCACTCGGAACCGCGCTCTCGCGAAGCGCCCGCCTGCTCGACGTGCACATCGATCCCGACCACCATCGCTCCGTCTTCACGCTCGTGGGCTCGGACGAGGCACTCGTGGAGGCTCTCGTCGCGGGGGTCGCTGTCGCTCGCGAGCGGATCGACCTGCGCGAGCACGACGGCGCCCATCCCCGGATCGGTTCGGCCGACGTGGTGCCGGTCGTCCCCATCGAGCCTGGCGACATGGACAGGGCTCGCGCGGCGGCGACTCGGTTGGCACAGCGTCTGGCAGACGAGCTCGGGCTTCCCGTCTTCCTCTACGGCGAGCTCGGGTCGATGCGCGGCCCGGCGTTCTTCCGTTCAGGTGGGCCGGACGAGCTCCAGCGCCGAATCGACGCGGGGGAGCTCGCGCCGGACTTCGGGCCGTCCCGGCTTGATGACCGTGCCGGCGGGGTGATCGTCGGCGCGCGGCGGCCGTTGATCGCTTTCAACGTCGACCTGGAGGGCGAGCTCGAAGCGGCCCGGGAGATCGCGGCGGCCGTACGCGAGCGGGACGGCGGCTTTCCGGGTGTTCGGGCGCTCGGGCTCGAGCTCCCGCGGGCCGGCCGCGTGCAGGTGAGCATGAACGTGGAGGACTGGGAAGCCGCAGCGCTCCACGAGCTCGTCGGCGCGATCGAGCGCGAGGCGGCCGTGCGCGGCGCGACGGTGCTGCGGTCGGAGCTCGTCGGGCTCATGCCGGCGGGCGCGGTCGCGGCCGCGGCAGGCTCGGCACTCCGGATCGAGGGGTTCGACGCTTCGCGGGTGCTCGAGCTCCGCTTGCTCGAGGACGGTGCCGGCCCAAGGCCGTAGTCGGCCTCTTTCGGCGCGAATTAGCCTCCCACGCGTCACATTTCCGGCGATAGGCTCGACGCGGGGAGGAGGTCGGCTGTGCCTTCCCACCGCATGCCGGGCCGGCGCTCGGCACCGGGCTAGACTGGCCGCGAATGGCTCTGCAAACGGCCGTGGAGCTCACCGGCGACCACCTGACGATCGACGATGTCTGGGCGGTTGCGGTCGATCGCTCCCGGGCTTCGCTGGCAGACGAGGCGCGCGAGAAGGTCGCACTGGCGCGGGCGCTCGTCGAGCGCACCGCACACGGCTCGCGGGAGCACACCTACGGCGTCAACACGGGGTTTGGGCGCTTCGTCTCCCGCTCGATTCCCGAGGAGCTCACGCGCGAGCTGCAGCTTCGGCTTCTCCGCAGCCACGCCTGCGGCGTCGGCGAGCCGTATCCCGACGACATCGTGCGGGCGGCGATGCTGCTGCGCGCGAACGCTCTCGCGAAGGGCTTCTCGGGGGCGCGGCCGGAGACGGTCGAGCTGCTGATCGAGTGCCTGAACCGCGGCGTCGTGCCTCGCGTCCCGAGCCGCGGATCCGTGGGGGCGAGCGGCGATCTCGCGCCTCTGGCCCACCTTGCCTTGCCGCTGGTCGGGGAGGGTGAGGCCTGGCTCGACGGACGGCGGCTTCCCGGAGCGGACGCCCTCGGGGCCGTTGGCCTCGCTCCGATCGAGCTCGAGGCGAAGGAAGGTCTCTCGCTCGTGAACGGGACGCAGTTCATGGCGGGGATGGGCGCGCTCGCGCTCGTCCGGGCGCGGCGGCTCGTGAAGACCGCGGACATTGCCTGCTCGCTCTCCCTCGAAGCCCTGCAGGGCTCGCGCACGAGCTTCCTGCCGCAGATCCACGAGGCTCGGCCGCTCCCGGGCCAGGTCGCCTCGGCTGCGAACGTGCTCGCACTGCTCGAGGACTCGGCGGTGATCGAGTCCCATCGGTGGTGCGACAAGGTCCAGGACGCGTACTCGCTTCGTTGCGCCCCCCAGGTTCACGGCGCCTCGCGCGACCTGCTTGCCTACGCCGAGGCCACGGTCGCGACCGAGCTCAACGCCGCGACCGACAATCCGCTCGTCCTGGTCGAGGACGAGGCTCTCGTCTCCAATGGGAACTTCCACGGTCAACCGCTGGCGTTCGCCCTCGACGGGCTGGCGATGGCCGTCTCGGAGCTGGCGAACATCTCAGAGCGGCGTGTGGAGCGCCTGGTCAATCCGAGCCTGTCCGACGGTTTGCCGGCATTCCTGACCGTCGACGGCGGCCTGAATTCCGGCTTCATGATCCCGCAGTACGTGGCCGCGGCCCTGGTCAGCGAGAACAAGGCGCTCTGCCATCCGGCCAGCGTCGATTCGATCCCGACGAGCGCTGGGCAGGAGGATCACGTCTCGATGGGCAACGCGGCCGGCTTGAAGGCGTGGCAGGTGCTCGCCAACGTGGAGCGTGTGCTCGCGATCGAGCTCCTGGCCGGCGCCCAGGCGGTCGAGTTCCTCGCCCCGCTCGAGCCGGGCGTGGGAGCCCGCGCGGCGCGGGACGCGATCCGGGAGCTTTCGCCCCGTCTCTCCGACGATCGGCCCCTCGCAGGTGACATCGAAACGGTCGCGGCCGCGATTCGGGACGGCGACTTCGTCTCGGCGGTCGAGATTGCGGCCGGGGAATTGAGATGAGGCCGCGCGAGCCCTCGCTGCCGCGGCGGCCGTTCCGCGACAGCGCGATTTTCTACGGCGTGCTCGCCGTGATGATCGTCGTCGTCACGATCGTCACGGACGGCGGGCTCGTCAAAGGGCTCGCGATCGCGATCGGCTTCTTCGTCATTGCGACCGGCTGGAGCTGGTGGCGCTTTCGCCAGAGGCTCGACGAGCGGAGCGAATGACGACGACCGAGACGCTCGACGCGAGGGTCGAGAGCTTGTGCGGCGACCTCGCCCGGATCCGCGCCCCGCGCGGGACCGAGTTGAACGCGCGCTCATGGTCGACCGAGGCGCCCCTGCGGATGCTGCTCAACAACCTCGACGCCGAGGTCGCGGAGCTTCCCGAGGAGCTCATCGTCTACGGCGGCTCCGGCCGCGCGGCCCGAAATCACGTAGCGCTGAAGGCGATCGTCGCCTCGTTGCTCCGGCTCGCGGAGGACGAGACGCTGTTGATCCAGAGCGGGAAGCCGGTGGGTGTCTTCCGCACTCATCCGGGTGCGCCGCGGGTGTTGATCGCAAACTCGTTGCTCGTGCCGCACTGGGCGACGTGGGACGAGTTCCGGCGCCTGGAGGCCCTCGGGCTGACGATGTTCGGCCAGATGACCGCCGGCTCGTGGATCTACATCGGCACCCAAGGGATCCTCCAAGGCACGTACCAGACGTTCGCGGCGGCCGGGGAACGCCACTTCGGCTCGAGCGGTCTCGCCGGGCGGACGATCCTGACTGCCGGCCTCGGCGGCATGGGCGGCGCGCAGCCCCTGGCGGCGACGCTCGCCGGCGCGGCGATCCTCTGCGTCGAGGTCGACCCCGCACGCATCGAGCGCCGCCTGAGGACGCGCTACCTCGACGAGGTGGCGGAATCCCTCGACGACGCGCTCGCCCGGGTCCGCGCCGCAGCGGCGGAAAAACGCCCGCTTTCGGTCGGCGTTGTCGGCAACGCGGCCGAGATCGTTCCCGAGCTCGCGCGCCGAGGCGAGCATTTCGATCTCGTCACCGACCAGACCGCAGCCCACGACCCTCTGAACGGATACATCCCCGCCGGGAGCACGCTCGAGGAGGCGGCCGCCCTGAGAATCTCGGACCCGGACGAGTACCTGAGGCGCGCCCGTGAGTCGATTGCGGCGCATGTCGAGGGGATGCTCGAGTACGTCCGGCGCGGCAGCTATGTTTTCGATTATGGCAACAACCTACGAGGGGAGGCGCGAGAGGGAGGAGTAGAGGAAGCCTTCACATATCCGGGATTCGTCCCGGCGTATATCCGGCCGCTCTTCTGTCGCGGTGTCGGTCCGTTCCGCTGGGCCGTTTTGTCTGGTGACGAAGGCGACATCCGCGTCATCGACGAGGCCCTACGGGAACTCTTCCCCGACGATCTCGTCCTCCAGCGATGGCTCGACCTTGCAGCCGATCGGGTCGCTTTCCAAGGGCTTCCCGCCCGGATCTGCTGGCTCGGGTTCGGGGATCGTGCCCGAGCGGGCCTTGCCATCAACGACCTCGTCAGGGCGGGCAAGGTCAAAGCTCCGGTCGTGATCGGACGCGATCACCTCGACTCCGGCTCGGTCGCGTCGCCTTACCGGGAAACGGAGGCGATGCGTGACGGTTCCGACGCGATTGCGGACTGGCCGGTCCTGAACGCGTTGCTCAACGTCGCCGCGGGCGCAACGTGGGTCAGCGTCCACCACGGCGGTGGCGTGGGCATCGGCAACTCGCTCCACGCCGGCATGGTCGTCGTCGCAGACGGCAGCGACGAGATGGCGGAGCGCCTCGAGCGGGTGCTGACGACCGATCCGGGCACCGGCGTCATGCGACACCTCGACGCGGGCTATCCGGAGGCGATCGAGTTCGCCGAGCGCCACGGCTTGGAGCCGCCGTTGCCGCCACGCACGTCGGCGTGAGCGAAGCGGCCAGCCCGCGGACCCTGCTCGTTCGCGACCTCGCGCAACTCGCCACGCCTGCCGGCGCAAGCGCTCCGCTGCGGGGCTCGGCCCTCGGCGAGGTCGACGTGGTGGAGGACGCGTACATCCTCTGCGACGGGGGCCGCATCGCCGCCTTCGGGCGGATGCGGGAACTCGGCGGCGCGATCGCGGGCGACGCCGAGGAGCTGGACGGGCGCGGCCTTTGCGCCGTCCCCGGCCTCGTCGACTGCCATACCCATGCGTGCTTCGCCGGCGACCGCGTCGAGGAATTCGAGCTCAGGGCCATGGGCGCGAGCTACGAGGAGCTCCACGCCGCCGGTGGCGGCATCCTGGCAACGGTCCGCGCCACCCGAGCCGCCGGCGACGCCGGGCTGGCGGAGGCGGTCCGCCAGCACCGCGGATGGATGCTCCGCACCGGGACGACCACCTTCGAGGCGAAGTCGGGCTACGGGCTCGACCGCGAGACGGAGCTCGCGTCGCTGCGCGCGATTCGCGATGCCGCTGGTGTGCCGACCTGGCTCGGGGCTCACGCCGTGCCGCCGGAGTTCGACGACGCCGATGCGTACCTCGAGTTCGCGCTGTTCGAGGTGCTCCCGCAGGCATCGCAGCTCGCCGAAGCCGCCGACGTGTTCGTCGAGGAGGGCGCCTTCACGGCCGACCAGGCGCGCCGCTACCTGGGAGCGTGCCGTGACGCCGGCCTCGCCCTGCGCCTGCATGGCGACCAGTTCACGGAGCAGGGCGCGATCGACGTTGCGATCGAGGTCGGTGCGCGGTCGGTCGACCATCTCGAGGCGACCGGTCACGGCGGAGTGCGGGCGCTCGCAGGCAGCGACGTCGTCGGCGTGCTCCTGCCCGCCAGCGCGCTGTTCCTCGACCGGCCGATGCCGCCCGCTCGCGCGCTTGTGGATTCCGGCGCGGCGATCGCGCTCGCCACCGACTTCAATCCCGGCAGCGCTTTCTGCGAGAGCCTGCCGCTCGTGTGCTCGCTGGCGGCGACCCAGCTCCACCTGTCGCCGGGCGAGGCCTTGTCGGCCTGCACGGCGAACGCCGCACACGTCCTCGGGCGGGCAGACGACCTCGGCCGCATCGCACCGGGCCACGCCGCCGATCTCGTCCTGCTCGACGCGCCGGACTGGCGACACCTCGCGTACCACCTCGGAGCCGATCTCGTCGCGGTGGTGATCAAGGCCGGCGAGATCGCCTGGAGGCGCTGAGCCGATTCCCGGCCCCTGGCTCGCGATCGCCGTTGCGACGACCGCCGAGGACGTGGCCGACGCTCGAGCGCTGTTCCTCGAATACGCAGAGTCGCTCGGGTTCGACCTCGGATTCCAGGATTTCGAGGCCGAGCTTCGCGGTCTCCCCGGCGAGTATGCGCCGCCGGGAGGAGTCCTCTTGCTCGCGCGCGTCGCGAAGGAGGCGGTCGGCTGCGTCGGCCTCCGCCCGCTCGCGCCGGAGACGTGCGAGATGAAGCGACTCTACGTCCGGCCGGAAGCGAGGGCCGGCGGCGCCGGGCGCGCGCTTGCCGAGGCGGTGATCGAGGTCGGGCGGGAGCTCGGGTATCGGCGCATGCGGCTCGACACCGTGCCGACGATGACGGCTGCCCGTGCGCTCTATCGATCGCTTGGGTTCCGCGAGATCGAGCCGTACCGCTTCAATCCGATCCCCGGCACGTCGTTCATGGAGCTCGATCTCGCCGCGGGATCGGGTGAGCGAGACACCCCGCGCTAGGCTTGGCGTGATGCCTTCACGGAAGCAACGGCGCCGTCGGCAGAAAGCACGGCGGCACGAGTACGAGTACGTCTACGTGGATGATGCCGGTGAGGAGGTGGAGCCTCCCGAGCCGGACGAGCGACCTGCACGGCGGGCCGAACGCAATGGGAAGGGCGACCGAAAGGACCGACCGGCAACCCAGTCGAAGCGCGCGCTCCGGGCGCAGCAACCCCCGTCGTTGAAGCGCTCCGCGAAGCGGGCGCTCCTCTTCTTCCCGCTCTTCTTCATCGTCTTCTCGCTCGTGAACAAGGATGCCGCCGTGGCCTCGCGGCTCGTGGCGTCGCTCGGGTATTCGGCGCTGTTCATCCCGCTGACCTACATGATGGATCGCACCGCCTACCGCGCCTTCGCACGGCGCTCGGGCCAAGCACCGGACCGCAAGCGCGGCTAGGCGGCCGAGCTGCCGCGGTAGTGGCCGAGCCCGGGCCACGGCGCGAGGAGGAGAAGCAGGCGCGCCCCGTCCTCCGTCGACACGGCGTGCCGCTCGTCGGGCTCGAATCGCAGCAGCGTTCCCGCCTCCGCGTCGATCCGCTCACCGCCGCACTCCACGTGCACCCGGCCGTCGACGACCACGATGAATGCGTGTTCCTTGACCTGGTGATCGCCCAGCTCTTGACCGGGTTCGAGGCCGATCAGGACGGCCCGAGCCGTGCCCTCGCCCGACTCCAGCACGCGCGGCGAACGGCTGCCGCCCCGGGTGTCGAGCTCGCGGAGGTTCCAGTGGCGCACGGCGGCGGATCCTATGCGGTTTTCGGCCTTGGCAGCGCCGTTAGACTCGGCCGCCATGAGCCTCGCAGTCGACCGCTACGAGCTGGGTCCGATCGGCACGAACGGGTACGTGATCCGCGCCTCTGAAGACGCTTCGGAGGCGGTCGTCGTCGACCCCGGCGGGGATGCCGGCTACCTCGGACGCGAGCTCGAACGACTCGGCGCGCGATGCGTCGCGATCCTGATCACGCACGGCCACTGGGACCACCTCGGCGGCGTCGCCGACCTCGCGGAGACGACCGGTGCCGCGGTGCACATGGCCGCCGACGAGCGGATCGCGCTCGAGCAGATCAACGTGTTCACCCCGCCGGGCGTGCAGCTACGACCCTACTCGCCCGATGTGCTGCTGGACGGCGACGAGACGTTGGAGCTCGCCGGTCTAAGGTTCGAGACGCTCCGAATCCCGGGCCACTCGCCGGCGCACCTCGCGTACCACACCGACGGCTGCCTCTTCTCGGGCGACCTTCTCTTCGCGGGCTCGGTCGGGAGGACCGACCTTCCGTTTGGCGACTGGGGCGCGCTCGTCACCTCGATCCGGGCGCTCGCCGACCGCTTCCCCCCGGAGACGATCGTCTATTCCGGCCATGGCCCGGAGACGACGCTGGGGCGCGAGCTCCAGAGCAACCCCTTCCTCACCGAGCTGCGCGCTTCGTGACGGTGAAGTTCGAGGCTCCGCGCGGGACGCACGACATCCTGCCCGCCGAGCAGCCGCTGTGGCGCCGCGTCACGGGGGAGGTCGAACGTCTCTGCGCCCTCTACGGTTACCGGCGGATCCAAACGCCTGTCTTCGAGGACACGGAGCTCTTCGCGAGGACGTCCGGCGCGGGGTCCGACGTCGTGCAGAAGGAGATGTACACGTTCGAAGACCGTGGCGACCGCTCTCTGACACTGCGCCCCGAAGCGACCGCTCCGATCGTCCGCGCCTATCTCGAGCACGGCCTCCACAGGGAGCCGCAGCCCCAGAAGCTGTTCACGATCGCCTCGATGTACCGCTACGCCGCGCCCCAAAAAGGCCGCTACCGCGAGCACTGGCAGGCGTCGATCGAGGCAATCGGGTCGGACGATCCCGCCGTCGACGCGGAGGTGATCCAGCTCTACGACGAGCTGCTCGGCCGCCTCGGGGTGACGAACTACCGGCTCGAGCTGAACTCGATCGGAGACCGGAACTGCCGTCCGGCGTACGTGGAGCGGCTGAACGCGTGGCTCGACGCTCACGAAGACGTGCTCGACGACGACGCCCGGCAGAAGCGGGCGACGACGCCGCTGCGGGTGTTCGACGTCAAGAACGAGCGTGTCCGCCGGGCGCTGGAGGACGCCCCCAGGATCGGTGAGTCGCTCTGCGACGCGTGCCGCGAGCACTTCGAAGCGGTTCGTCGCTACCTCGACGCGTTGGGGGTCGAGTACCAGCTGGTGCCGACGCTCGTCCGCGGGCTCGACTACTACACGCGCACGACCTGGGAGTTCGTTGGGCCCGAGCACGGTGCCCAGAGCTCGATTTCGGCCGGCGGCCGGTACGACTACCTCGCGGAGGACATCGGCGGCCCCCACACGCCGGGGGTGGGATTCGGCGCCGGCATCGAGCGGCTGCTGATCGCGCTCGAGGACGCCGGTGTCGAAGCGCCCAGAGAGGAGCCGATCGACGTGTTCTTCGCGACGGAGGAGAGCGCGCCGCGGGAGCTCGTCGTGAGGCTCGTCGCCAAGCTGCGCCGGGACGGCAGGGCGTGCGAGAGGGACTACGCAGGCCGTTCCTTGAAGGGCCAGCTGACACAGGCGGGGCGCCTCGGCGCACGCGTGACGGTGATCGTCGGACCGGAGAAGGCGACGATCCGGGAGCGCGGCGCCGACGACGTCGAGTTCGGGTTGGACGAGCTGGAGGAGAGGCTGTCCGCGTGAGCTGGCGCGACCTCGGAGCCGGCGAGGTACGCCCCGAGCACGTCGGCAACCGCACAACCCTTGCCGGCTGGGTCGCGCGACGCCGTGATCACGGCGGCCTGATCTTCGTCGACCTGCGGGACCAGACCGGAATCTGCCAGCTCGTCGTCAACCCCGAGCGCTCGCCAGAGGCCGCCCAGGCGGCGCACGGCATTCGGAACGAGTTCGTGCTGCAGGCCGAGGGGGAGGTGGTGCGGCGTGCTCCGGAGGCGATCAACAAGAACCTGCCGACCGGCGAGGTCGAGCTGCAGGTCGACACGCTCCGCGTCCTGTCCACCTCAGTGCCGCTGCCGTTCCAGCTCGACGAAGAAGGCGTCGACGAGACGCTGCGCCTGCGCTACCGCTGGCTCGATCTGCGCCGCGACACGATGCAGCGGAACATCCGCAAGCGCGCGCAGCTCGTCTCGATCATCCGGCGCGAGATGGAGGCGGCGGGCTTCGTGGACATCGAGACGCCGATCATGGCGAAGCCGACGCCGGAGGGTGCCCGCGACTTCCTCGTGCCGACGCGCCTGCAACCCGGCCGCTTCTTTGCCCTCCCGCAATCGCCGCAGATCTACAAGCAGCTGCTGGTGGTGTCCGGGTTCGAGCGCTACTACCAGATAGCGCGTTGCTTCCGAGACGAGGACTTGCGGGCCGATCGGCTCCAGGAACTGACCCAGCTCGATGTCGAGATGGCCTTCCCAAACCAGGAGTTTCTCTTCGCCCTCGTCGAACGGGCGATGCAGAGCGTCTGGCGCGAGTGCCTCGGAGTGGAGGTCGGCTCGCCGTTCGAGCGGATGACGTGGGACGATGCGCAGGCGCGCTACGGGTCGGACAAGCCGGATCTGCGCTTCGGGCTCGAGATCGAGGACGCGACGGAGCAGACGCGGGACTCCGAGTTCGGCGTCTTCTCGAACGCCCCCGCGGTCCGCTTCATCCGCGTTCCACAGGAGCTCTCGCGGGCCGAGCTCGACCGGCTCGAGGCCTTTGCGAAGGAGTGGGGCGCGAAGGGTCTTGCCTACATCGTCGTCGACGAGCAGGGCGAGGTCAGGTCGCCAATCGCGAAGTTCCTCTCCCAGGGCGAGCTCGACCACTTCCGCTCCGAGCCCGCGACGACCGTGCTCTTCGGCGCGGACGAGCCTGCGATGGTCGCGCGGGTGCTCGGCGCCCTGCGCCTCGAGCTCGGCCGCGGGCTCGGCCTGATCGACCGGGAGGCGTGGCGCTTCCTCTGGGTGACGGATTTCCCGCTGCTCGAGTGGGATGAGGACGAAGACCGCTGGTCGGCGGTGCACCACCCGTTCACGAGACCGAATGACGAGGGGGCCGCGCTGCTCGACTCACACCCCGGCGCTGCGCGCGCGGTCGCCTACGACCTGGTCGTCAACGGGATCGAGATCGCCGGCGGCTCGTTCCGGATCCACGAGCCCGCGCTGCAGGCGAAGATCTTCGACCTGCTCGGCATTGCGCCGGACGAGCAGCGTGCGAAGTTCGGCTTCCTGCTCGACGCTCTCGCAATGGGCGCCCCGCCGCACGGCGGGATCGCCTCCGGCATCGACCGGCTGTCGATGGCGCTGCTCGACGAGCCGTACATCCGGGACACGGTCGCCTTCCCGAAGAACCAGGCAGGGGTCGACCCGATGTCCGGCGCGCCGACAGACGTTCCCACCGCTCAGCTCGCGGAGCTAGGAATCGCCGTCGTCGCAGAGAAGGATTAATCCCGAGTGGCGGATCGGCCGATGGTCAGGCAATACTTCCTGGGCGAATGGCGACTGAAGGCAGAGGACAAGCGCAGACATCCCTGACGCCGCTTCCGAGCGTCGAGGATTTGCCGACCCAGCCCGGCGGCGGCTACGAGCCGCAGCCCGTCGAGGACGCCTTCGAGGCTTTCCGCAGGCATGCCACGCAGCTTCAGGTTCAGCTGCGCGTTCTCCAGGCCGCCGCGCGAAGCGGCCAGGTAGAACCGACGGGGCATGCAGTCCGGATGGACGCACTGCACATGATTCGCGCGGCGGCCGAGATGGCGGACACGATCGAGCGCGACGCCCAGACAGCGTCCGTTGCGCAGTTTCGCCGCACCGAAGAAGAGGTGAGTCGACGGCAGCGTGAGCTGCAGGCGCGCGAGCACGAGGTCGAGCGCTACCGGCAGGAGAGCGAACGGCAGCGTGCGGAGCTGCTGAACAACGCCCGCAACGAGGCGCGCGAAGCCCAGGCCGAAGCGCAGCGCCAGTCGACCGCGGAGATTCGCGAGGCGGAGGCGCGCGCCAGCCGGCTGCTCGAACAGGCTCGCCACCAGGCAACGGATCTGACGAACGCGGCTCGCGCCGAGGTGGAGCAGACGCTTGAATGGGCCCGTGCCCAGGCTGGTGCGGTGGTTGCCCGTGCGCAGCAGGGCGCCGAGCAGCTCCTTGCAGCGGCAGGGCTCGGGGACGAGGCCATCTCCGGCGTCGTCGATCAGATCATGGAGGCCGCGCAGGCTTCCACGGAGGCAAGCCGAGGACCGGCCGCCACGCCTCCTGTGGCCCCCACCGCTCCACCGGCTTCCGCCCCGGGAGCGGACGAGCCACCGGCCGCGCCCGAGCCGGAAGCTTCGGTCGACGACGAGGGCGAGACGACCGAGGGCCCCGGCGAGACCGGGCGCTAGTCTCTCGGCGCCATGCCGGGACGTCTCGGGCCCCGCTTCGCACTCGAAGCGCTCTTCCTGATCGGACTTGCCGTCGGAGCAGGTCTGGCCGACCTCGAGACCAAGTGGATCCTCGCCGTGATGGCCGCCGGCTGGGTCGTCGTCGCGCTGCTCGAGCTGACCGCCGAGCGGACGTGGGCATCCGTCCCATCGTGGCGGCGGCCGTACTACCCGGCGGCGGCTCCGGAACCGGTGGCAAAGTCGGAGCCCCTTCCCGCCGCGCCGCCCGAGCCGGAGCCCGACCCCTTGCCTGCTGCGGTGCTCGGGCCGGAGCCCGAGCCGCAGCCGGAGCCGGAACCGGAGCCGCAGCTGCCGCCGGAGCCGGAGCCCGAGACCGCGATCGTCTCGCGCGCCGCGATCGCCCCGGACGAGGCGTACCAAGCCGAGGTGGCCGAGCCGGAGCCTCAACCCGAGCCGACGCCGGTCGAGCCCGAGCCCACGCCGGTCGAGCCCGAGCCCGAACCGCTCCCGGAGCCTGAGCCTGAGCCCTTCTCGGAGCCCCAGCCGGAACCGCTCCCGGAGCCCGAGCCTCTGCCGGAGCCTGAGCCTGCGGCGGTCGCGGAGCCGGTGCGCCCGCGCCTCGAGCCCCTCGAGCCGAAGCCGAGACGGCGCTGGTTCCGCCGGAAGGGCGAGCCCGAGCCCGAGGAGCAGGAGCCGCCACCCGCGCCGAAGCACGTCCGGCTCCTGCCGCCCGCCCCGCGTGACGATCGCATCGCCGGCGAGGTCACCGAGATCTTCGACGCTCCGGAGCGTGAGGGGCGGTCGCGATGAGGGTGGCCGCTCGGGTGTCGTCCTTCTTGCGCCGCCGCAACGAGCCGGTTCTGAAAGCCGACCCGGCGATGGAGGAGCCCGCGCCGCCGGTGCCCGAGCCTGGGCCCGAGCCCGAGCCGGCACCGGAGCCGGCACCGCCGGCACCGGATCCGTCGCCGCCGCGCCCGGAGCCCGGCCAGCCGACGCCGCAGTTGTCGGCCGTTCCCGAGCCGCCGCCCGCGCCCGCACCGGAGCCGGAGGCGGCGCTCGAGGCCGACACGAGCGTTGCGTACTTGCCGGAGCCGGACGGTACCCCCCGTGAGTGGAACGTCTGGGAGCTCGAGCGCGTGGCCCACGAGGTCGAGGGCGAGGATCCAGCGCGCGACGAAGAGCTCGCCTATCTCCTCGTCGAGCTGCGCCAGTTCGCCACCGCCGACGGCCGGCTCGCGGTGAGCTTCGACCCCGTCGTTCGGGCATCGTTCGGGAACCTCCTCTACTCGGCGATTTGAGCCCGGCGCTGGCGCAACGGGAGGTCGCGCTCGCGGGAGTCGCGCTGCTCGCCGCGATCGGCGCGCTCGCACTGGCCTCGGCGCGCGGCTCGGAGGCCGGCGGGGCGCGCCTAAAGCCTGTCCTCATCCCCGGCGGGGGCTGGTACACGGCGCTCGCAGGCGGCCGGCCCGTCCACTACGGAACCCGCACGAACTGCGGTGTCCTCCTCCGCCCGAGCACCCGTGGCATCGTCGATTCCGTGCTGCCGTGCAACGTGAAGATCTTCGTCTCCTTCGGCGACAGCGAGCGCATCCTGACCCAGGTCGTCGCGCGCCGGCCGGTCGTGCCGGGCCGGCGATTCGACGTCACGCCCGCGCTCGCCGAGGATCTCGGCATCCACGGAGTCGAGCGAATCCGCTGGGTGTACGCGCGCTAAGATCAGACAGTGCTCGACCCTGTGCGTGCTCTGCGTTCTCAAAGTAGAACCAACACCAAGTGATAGGGAGCCCGCGTTCGGCTAGGGCGTTGCCCGATGCCGACAAGGCACCCACCTGGCTGTGCCAGGTTCGCTTCGGACGTGGAGGATCGGCAGGGTCAGGGCACCCTTTTACGTAGCCTGAGCTCGTGTTCGAAGTCCTAGGGGATTCGTCTCGCGACGGCGACGTGGCGCTCGTTCGGCTCACGGTCGACGGCGACCGGATCGTGAGCGCCGACGCCGAGGGACTCGGGCGGCCGCTCGCGGGCCTGACTCTCATCGAGGCCGCGGCCGTTCCGGGCGAGACGCTCGCGGCCGATGCGCTCGCGAATGCCCTGGCGCAGGTCTTTCGGGCCGAGCCGGACCCCGGCCGCGTCGCGGTCGCGATGAGCGGCGGGGTCGACAGCGCGGTCGCGCTCCTGCGTGCGGGGAAGAGCGCGATCGGCGTGACGCTGCGCCTCTGGATCGACCCGGCGGCACCTGCAAGCGAACGCGCCTGCTGCTCGCCGGAAGCCGTGATTGCGGCGCGTGAAACGTGCCACGCACTCGGCGTGCCGCACGTCACGCTCGATCTGCGCGAGGAGTTCCGCCGCGCGGTGGTCGCGCCGTTCGTACGCGGCTACGCTCGCGGTGAGACCCCGAACCCGTGCGTTCGGTGCAACGGCAGCTTTCGCTTCGCGGAGCTGCTCGCGTTCGCGAAGCGCGCGGGCGCCTCAACCCTTGCGACCGGCCACTATGCGCGAATCGTCGAGCACCGTGGCAGGCGCCTGCTCGCGTGTGCGGCGGATCCCGCGAAGGATCAGTCGTACATGCTCGCGCGGCTCGACCCGCGGCTGCTCGAGCGCGTCCGGTTCCCGCTGGGGGAACAGGACAAGGAGGCGACGCGCGCCGAAGCCGCCCGCGCGGGCCTGGCTGTCGCGAGCCGGACGGAGAGCCAGGAGGCTTGCTTCCTCGGGGGCGACGACTACCGGCGATTCCTCGAGCGGCAGGGCGTCGGCGGTGGCGAGGGGCCCGTGGTCGACGAGGACGGGCGAGAGCTCGGCCGGCACGCGGGGTTCTGGCGCTTCACGCCGGGCCAGCGACGCGGCCTCGGCGTCTCGTCGGATCGGCCGCTCTACGCCCTGCGCACCGAGCCCAGGACGAGCACCGTCGTCGTCGGGCCGCGACCGGCGCTTGCGGTCGAAACGATTTCGGCCCGTGGGCGGTTGTACGTAAAGGTGGAGAAAGCTGACGTGAAATGGCGTTACCGATCGCCCGCCGTTCCCGGGCGCATCGTGGAAACCGAGCACGGTTTCCAGGCCAGGCTCGACCGGCCTGCATACGGCGTCGCGCCGGGACAGGCGGCTGTCCTCTACGAGGGCGCCGTCGTCGTCGGAGCGGGAGCACTCGATGCCTGATATCGGGATCCGATGAGCTCGTCGCCCGACATGCCCTCAGAGACGTTGACCGGTGACCGGATCGTGCTCACGATCCCGGCCGGCGTTGGGTTCGAGAACGTCGCGCAGCTCGTGCTCGGCGGCGTCGCCACGCGGCTGAACCTGTCCTACGAGAGCCTCGACGACCTCGGGACCGCGCTCGCGACGCTGCTCGAGCGCCGGGAGGACGACGGCGAGCTCACGATCGAGCTCGAGGTCGGCGAGGATGCGATCACGACGTCGATCGGGCCCTTCTCGGACAGCTCCGTCGCCGAGGAGCTGGAGCATCGCGACGACGGCGTCGGTCTCCGGCGCGTGCTCGAGACGGTGACCGACAGCTTCGGTGCCGTACCTCGCGACGACGGCGACTGGATCGAGCTCGAGAAACGCGTCGACCGAGCGGAGGCCGGCGCTTGACCGGAGAGAAGAGCGACAAGGTCCTCCTGCGCCGCTACCACGAGAACGGCGACCTCGCCGCGCGGGAACAGCTGATCGAGCAATACATGTCCCTGGTCCGGTCGCTGGCGCGCCGCTACTCGTACCGCGGCGAGCAGTTCGAGGATCTCGTCCAGATCGGCGCGATCGGGCTGATCAAGGCGATCGACCGCTTCGACCTCGACCGGGGCGTCGAGCTGACGACGTACGCGACTCCGAACATCATCGGCGAGATCAAGCGCCACTTCCGCGACCGCGGTTGGTCCGTGCGCGTTCCCCGCGGCCTGCAGGAGCTCAACATCCAGCTCTCGCGGCTGCTCGAGGAGCTCACCGTCCAGCTCGGGCGATCGCCGACGATCGCCGAGCTCGCGAAGGCGGCCGAGGTGTCGGAGGAGGAAGTGCTCGAGGCGCTCGAGAGCGGTCGCGCGTACAGCTCGCTCTCCCTCTCCGCCGGTCCCGGGCAGGACGACGACGGCGATCTCGATCCGCTCGAGTCGCTGGGGACGGAGGAGCACGAGTACGAGGTCTCGGAGGATCGAGCGATCCTGGCGCCGGGCTTCCGCGTGCTCGACGAGCGCGAGCGGAAGATCCTTCACCTGCGCTTCTTCAAAGGCCTGACGCAGTCGCAGATCGCGCAGCAGGTCGGCATCTCGCAGATGCACGTCTCACGGCTGATCCGCCGTTCGCTGGAGAAGATCCGGGACGAGATCGGCAGCGAGGAAGATGCGGTGGGAAGCCCGCCGCTCGCCGAGAGCTAGAGCAAAGGCGTCCGCCCGGCGCCAGAGGCGCATCCCCGAGCCCTCCTACAATCAATCGCGATGCGCACCACGGCGGAGCTCCGCGAGCGATTCCTTTCCTTCTTCGAGGAGAGGGGCCACGTGCGCCGCGAGTCGGCCTCGGTGATCCCGCCCCCGGACGACCCGACGACGCTGTTCATCGTGGCCGGAATGCAGCCGATGAAGCGCTGGTTTCTAGGCGCCGAGCCGCCCGTCGCGCCGCGCGTCACGACGGTTCAGAAGGCCGTGCGAGCCGGCGGCAAGCAGAACGACCTCGACGATGTCGGCCTCACGAACCGGCATCTCTGCTTTCTCGAGATGCTCGGCAACTTCTCGTTCGGCGACTACTTCAAGGACGGCGCCGTCGACTATGCGTGGGAGTTCGTCACAGAGCACATGAAGCTCGAGCCCGACCGGGTGTGGGCGAGCGTGTTCGCCGGCGACCCGGAGCTCGGTCTCGGCGAGGACGAGGTGGCGATCGCGAGCTGGGAGCGGTACCTCCCGCGCGAGCGGATCGTCGGCCTGCCCCGGAGCGAGAACTTCTGGCAGGCGGCGGAGACCGGGCCGTGCGGCCCCTGCTCGGAGATCTACTACGACCGGGGCGAGGAGCACGGGTGCGGCCGACCGACGTGCGGCCCGGGGTGCGAGTGCGAGCGCTACCTCGAGGTGTGGAACCTCGTCTTCATGGAGTACGACCTCGCCGAGGACGGGGCGCTGACGCCGCTGCCACAGCAGAACATCGACACCGGGATGGGCCTCGAACGCGCCGCAATGCTGATGCAGGACGTCGACTCGCTGTTCGACATCGACACGTTCCAGCCGCTGCTCGAGTGGGTTGCCGCGAAGGCCGATCGAGCCTACGGCTCCTCCGAGGAGGCCACGAAGGCCTACAGGGTCGTCGTCGAACACGCCCGCACCGCGGCGATCCTCGTCGCGGAGGGGATCTCGCCCTCGAACGAGGGGCGCGGCTACGTCCTTCGCCGCGTGATCCGGCGTGCCGCGCAGTTCGGCCGGCGACTCGGCCTGCTGGAGCCGTTTCTTTGGCAGCTCGCGGGCCTCGTCCGGGAGCAGATGGCGAGCGTCTACCCGGAGCTCGAGCAGCGGCAGTCGGAGATCCAGGAGCTGATCCGCGGCGAGGAGGAGCGGTTCGTCGAGACCGTCGGCCGCGGGCAAAAGCTCTTCGAGGAGATCGTCGCCAAGGGCGAGCTCACGGGCGAGGACGCGTTCCGCCTCTATGACACCTACGGCTTTCCGCTGGAGCTCACGAAGGAGCTCGCGGCCGAGCGCGGCCTCGAGGTGAACGAGGAGGAGTTCACGCGCCTGATGGAGGAGCAACGGACGCGGTCACGGCGGGACTCCGCCTTCGAGGTGGACGTCAAGCTTCCCACCTCCGCACCGCGGAGCGAATTCGTCGGTTTCGAGAAGACGGACGTGCTGACCGCGATCCTCGCCTACGCCGACGTCGGCGACGGCACATTCCAGGCGAAGCTCGAGCAGTCGCCGTTCTATCCCGAAGGCGGCGGCCAGGTCTCGGACTCCGGCTACATCGAGAACGAGGAGACGGGCGCCCGGGCAGAGCTCGTGAAGGCCATGCGCCTCGTCGACGACCAGGTCCTCACCTTTCGCGGCGAAGGGTTCGGCGAGGGAATGCGCGTTCGCGCGGTGGTTCCTTGGTCGACGCGCTTCCCGACGATGGCGAACCACACCGCGACCCACTTGCTGCACACGGCGCTGCGCGAGGTTCTCGGCGAGCACGTCAAGCAGGCGGGCTCGGCCGTGCGGCCCGACAAGCTTCGCTTCGACTTCACGCATCCCCAGGCGCTCACTCCGGAGGAGCGGGAGCGCGTGGAGCACGCCGTCAACGCGATCGTCTTTCAGAACAGGCCCGTCCGCGCCTTCGTGACCCCGATCGAGGAGGCTCGGAATCTCGGCGCGATGATGCTCTTCGGCGAGAAGTACGGGGACGTCGTACGGGTCGTCGAGGTGGACGGCTACTCGCGGGAGCTCTGCGGCGGGACGCACGTCCGCTCGACGGCCGAGGTCGGGCCGTTCGTCATCCTCTCCGAGGGATCGGTGGGGTCCGGCGCGCGCAGGATCGAGGCGGTCACCTCCGGCGAGGCGTTTGCACTGCTGCACGAACGCGCGCGCGAGACCGACGAGCTGCGGGTCGAGCTGGCACAGGCGCACAAGCAGGCGAAGCGGAAGGGCGCCTCCGACGAGCGCGGGGAGGTCGCGCCGCGCAGCCAGGAGGAGATCGGCGGCGTCAATGTCTACGTCGGCCGCATGAGCGACGTGACGATGGACGTCCTCCTGCGGGAGTCCGACCGGATCAAGCAGGAGCGCCGGCCCGCGGCCGTGGTGCTGGGCGCGAACGAGAACGGCCGGGTCCATCTCGTCGCCAACTTCGATCGCTCCCTCGAGGGCAAGCTCGATGCCGTCGCGGTGATCAGGGCGGCGGCCGCGGAGGTCGGCGGTGGGGGCGGTGGCCGCGCGACCATGGCGCGGGCGGGCGGCAGCGATCCGGCGAAGCTCGACGCGGCCTTGGAGCGCGCCGAGGAGGCGCTTCGGGCCGCGCTCGCGTGAAGGTCGTCGCGCTCGACTACGGCTCCGCCCGCACGGGTGTGGCCGTCTCGGATCCCACGGGCACCCTCGCGAGACCCGTCGGCGTCGTCGAGCGGGTCGGCACCGATGCGGGGCTCGAGCGCCTGGTCGATCTGATTCGAAGCGAGGGTGCCGAGCGGGTGGTCGTCGGCCTGCCGTTGACCCTGCGCGGCGACCGGGGCGATCAGGCACTCGAGACCGAGCGGTTCGTCGACACGCTGCGACGCGCGGTGGACGTGCCGGTCGAGGCCTTCGACGAGCGCTTCACCACCGACCTCGCCGAGCAGGATCCCGGAGGCCGTAACCTCCCGGAGGATGCCCGCGCCGCCGCCCACCTCTTGACGAGCTATCTCGCGTGGTCGAGCCGAGGCGCGGAGTAATCCCGCCGCAGCCACGCCGTCCTGAGCGGCGCCGGCCTCATGCGCGCACGATCTGGCGCCGCCGCCTCGTCGCCCTCGGCGTGCTGCTGGCGGCGTTGATCGGCCTCGGTTTCGCGATCGCCGGCGTCCGCGACAGCGACGAGAAGCAGCCGGCCACGACGGCCGTTGCCGCGCCGCGGCCGTTCAGGATCATCTTCCCGGAGGGCTTCACGCGTCTCGACATGGCCGATCGTGTCGCCAGCGTTGCCAAGATCGCCGAGCGTGAACGAGGGCGCACTCCGCGGTTGAGCGAGCGCGGCTACCTCTTGGCGACGTCGGGCAAGCGTGTGTTACCGGGCTTCGGCCGCCGTCCGCTCGAGGGCTTCCTCTTCCCGGCGACCTATCAGTTCACGGCGCGGACGACGTCGGCCCGGCTTGCCGCGAGCCAGCTCAAGGCCTTCCAGCGGAACTGGCGCTCGATCAACCTCGCCTACGCGCGCTCGAAGAACCTGACGCCGTACGACGTGCTGACGATCGCGTCGATGGTCGAGAAGGAGGCGGTCGCGCCCGAGGAGCGGCCGAAGATCGCGCGCGTGATCTACAACCGCCTGCACGACGGGATGACACTGGGAATCGACGCAACGATCCGCTACGCGTTTCGCGTCCCCGGCACCGAGTCGCTTCGCCGCTCGCAGCTCGAGTCGGACAACCCCTACAACACGAGGAACCACGCCGGGCTGCCGCCAACGCCGATCGCGAACCCGGGTCTCGCCTCGATCCAGGCCGCCGCGCATCCGATCGAAGGTAAGTGGCTCTATTTCGTGCGCAAGCCGGACAAGGTGCACCACTTCTTCACGGCGAGCGAGACGGAGTTCATCAACTACAAGAACGCCCACGGCTTTTGATCGGCGGTGCGACTCGGCTCGTCGCGCTGCTCGGGCAGCCGGTGTCCGAGTCGCTGTCGCCAAGGATGCAGAACGCGGCCTTCGCGGCCCGCGGCTTGGACTGGGCCTACGTCGCCTGCGAGGTCCCGCCGGAGCAACTCGGGGAGGCACTTCGTGGCCTTGCCGCCCTTGGGTTCGCGGGGGCGAACGTGACGATCCCGCACAAGCAGGCGGCCGCGGCGCTTTGCGACGAGGCGGAGGACCTTTCGGTGAACACACTTGTCTTCCGCGAAGATCGTGTGCTCGGGTTCAACACCGACAAGGCGATCCTCGACGGAATCGAGGCGGAGCGGACCTGCCTGATCGGGGCGGGGGGTGCAGCGGAAGCCCTGAGGCCGGCGTTGAGGGGTGAGGTGCGGGCGTACGCCCGCGGCGGCGAGTGGCCGCCGGACGGCTCCGGTTGCGACCTGATCGTCAACGCGACACCGGTGAGGGACGAATTGCTCGTGGAGCCTCGTTCGGACCAGGTCGTCGTCGATCTCGCCTACCGGGTCGACGGGCGGCCCACGGCGCTCGTCGCAGCCGCGCACGAGCGCGGCTGCAGGCGCGTGGTCGACGGCCTCGAGGCGCTCGTGCGCCAGGGTGCGCGGGCGTTCGAGCGCTGGACCGGCGTGCCGGCGCCCGTCGAGGCCATGCGCAATGCGCTCGGGTCCTAGGGACGCTGTGCCCGGACCGCGGCATACGCTTCGCCTATGACGCTCCGCTTAGCGACCGCCGGCGAGTCGCACGGCCCAGCCCTGGTCGCGATCGTCTCCGGGCTCCCAGCGGGGCTCACCCTCGAACGCGCTGCGATCGACGCGGACCTTCGGCGCCGCCAGCAGGGCTACGGCCGCAGCCCGAGGCAGAAGCTGGAACAGGACGAGGTCGAGGTGTTGGCAGGTCTTCGCCACGGCCGCACGCTCGGAACGCCGCTCGCGCTCCTGGTCCGCAACCGTGATCACGTGAACTGGGCGTGGGGGATGAGTCCCTGGCCGCCCGAAGGCGCCCCCTCCGGGAAGGGGACGAAGCCCGTGACGCTCCCGAGACCGGGCCACGCCGACCTTGCCGGGGCGCAGAAGTTCGGGCACGACGACGTGCGAGACGCGCTCGAGCGGGCCAGCGCCCGGCAGACCGCCGTTGCGGTCGCAGCCGGGGCCGTTGCGAAGGCGCTTCTCCGGGAGATCGGCGCGGAGGTGCACGGCGAGGCCCGTGCAGAAGCCGGCGCCGACGAGAGCGCGGTGGACGAGGCTCGGAAGGAGCGCGACACCCTCGGCGGCGTCGTCGAGGTTCGCGCGCGTGGAGTTCCGCCCGGTCTCGGCTCCTACGCGACGAAGAAGGATCGCCTCGATGCTCGACTCGCAGCCGCGCTGATGGGGATCCAGGCCGTGAAGGGCGTCGAGATCGGCGAGGGCTTCGCGCTCGCCGCCCGACGCGGTTCGGCGGCGCACGACGAGATCGTTCGCGACCAGCGGGGTCTTCACCGCACCACGAATCACGCGGGCGGGATCGAGGGCGGGGTTTCGAACGGCGAGGAGATCGTGGCCCGCGCGGCGATGAAGCCGCTGCCGACGCTGATGCAGCCGCTTGCCTCCGTCGACCTTCAGACAGGCGAGCCCGGAGAAGCCCTGGTTGAACGGAGCGATGTCTCGGCGGTGGAGGCGCTCGCCGTCGTTGCCGAGGCGACCGTCGCGTTCGAGCTCGCGCGTGCGGCCCGCGAGAAGTTCGGCGGCGACTCGCTGGGAGACTTCGTTGCCGCGCACGGCGCCTACGTGGAGCGGATCGACTGGTCTCCGCGCTAGGCCGCCACATCGCGCTCGTCGGCTTCATGGGCGCGGGGAAGTCGACGATCGGCCGCGAGCTGGCGGAGCGGCTCGGTCGTTCTTTCCGCGACGTCGACGCCGAGCTCGAGCACCTCAACGACAGGACGATCGGGCAGCTGTTCGAGGAGAGCGGCGAGCAGCGTTTCCGGGAGCTCGAGGCGGCGGTGACCCGCGAGGTGATCACGGACGCACGGCCGGCCGTGATCGCCCTCGGCGGCGGCGCCGTCACCACCCCGGAGGTTCGCGACCTGCTCAGGGCCCATGCGTTCACCCTGCTGGTCGCGGTCGACGTCGACGAGGCCTGGGAACGCTCGCGCGGCACCGACCGGCCGCTCGCCAGGGACGAGACGGAGTTCCGGCGCCTCTACGAAGCGCGCCAACCGCTGTACGAGGAGGTTGCCAACGGGGCCGCGGCCGACGTTGCCGGCGCGGTCCTGGCGGCGGGCAACGTGGTCGTCGAGGCCGGAGCATTCGCGCGGCTGGGCGAGCTCGCGCCGAAGCGCGCCGAGCTCGTGAGCGACGAGCGCGTGCTCGAGCTGCACCGCGCCCCGATCGACGCTCCGACGCACGTCCTTCCGCGCGGGGAAGAGGCGAAGACGATCGCCGCGGTCGAGCAGCTCTGGCGCGCACTGCGGCTCGATCGTTCGGGGACCATTGTCGCGGTGGGCGGCGGCTGCGTCACAGACGCGGCGGGCTTTGCCGCGGCGGGCTTCTTGCGCGGGATCGAATGGATCGCGGTCCCCACAACCCTCGTCGGCCAGGTCGACGCCTCCATCGGCGGCAAGACGGCGATCAACCTTCCGGAGGGCAAGAACCTCGTCGGTGCGTTTCACTGGCCGGCCCGAACGGTGATCGACCCGGAGCTGCTCGCGACGCTCCCGGACGAGCAGCGGCGCGAAGGCACGGCGGAGGTCGTGAAGACGGGCCTGCTCACGGGGGAGCGGCTCTGGGAGCTTTCCGACGCCGAGCTCGTCCGCCGCTGCGCGACCTTCAAGACTGCCGTCTGCCTGCGGGATCCGCACGACCGTGGTCCGCGGCAGACGCTGAACCTCGGCCACACGTTCGCGCACGCGTTGGAGACGGCGGCCGAGTACGAAGCCGTCACGCACGGCCGCGCGGTGGCACTCGGGCTACTCGCGGCCCTGCGACTGTCGGGGCGCGCCACGGACGAGGTCGAGGAGACGCTCGCGCCCGAGCCGGTCCGGGTCGATCGTGAGCGTGCCTGGCAGGCGCTCCTCCGCGACAAGAAGTCGACCGGCGACGAGCTCACGCTCGTCCTGCTCGGCGACGACGGCGGCTACACGACGGCGGTTGCGGCCGGCGACGTCCGGCGCGCTCTCGACGAGCTGATCGCCGATTAAGGTCCCGTGGTGCGCGTGGCGGTCTTCAACGGCGTGAACCTCGACGTGGTCGGCCGGCGCGACCCCGGCCTCTACGGGGGGCTCAGCCTCGGCCAGCTCGAGTCGCGGATCTACGAGTGGGCGCGCGAGCTCGGCCTGAACGTCGAGTGCAAGCAGACGAACAGCGAGGGGGAGTACGTCGATTGGTGCCACGAGGCGCTCGAGTGGGCCGACGGCATCGTCGCGAACCCGGGGGCCTGGTCGCACTACAGCTACGCGATCCACGATGCCCTCGAGCTCTTCGACGTGCCGGTGGTCGAGGTTCACCTCTCGAACGTCGACGAGCGCGAGGAATGGCGCCGCCACTCCGTGCTGGCGGGCCTGGCTGCACAGCGCATCATCGGCAAGGGGCCCGATGGCTACCGGGAAGCGCTTGAATATCTCGTGAGCCACGGATGAGCGACAGAATCGAAAAGCTGCAGCAGGCGCTCGAGGAGCCGCTGCTCGTGACCGCGCCGGCGAACGTCCGGTACCTGACGGGGTTCTCGAGCTCGAACGCCGCGCTGCTCGTCGAGGCCGGCGGCGTCACGCTCTTCACCGACTTCCGCTACGCGGAAGCCGCGCGGCAGGTTCCGGACGTCGAGTTCATCGAGACGCCGCGCGACACGATCGACCATATCGCCGCGGTCCTCACCGGGCGCTTCGGCTTCGAGAGCACGCATCTCACCTACCGGCGGTACGAGATCCTGCGAGACGGCGGGCTCGACCTCGTGCCGCGGGTCGGCCTGGTCGAACGGCTGCGCATCGTCAAGGACGACGGCGAGCAGGATCGGATCAGGCGCGCCGCCGCGATCACGGACGAGGCATACGAACGCCTCGCCGAGGAGCCCTTCGTCGGCCGCACCGAGCGCGAGCTGGCGTGGCGGATGAACGAGCTCTTCCACGAGCTCGGCGCCGACGAGCCGGCGTTCGAGACGATCGTCGCGGCGGGTGCCAACGGTGCCAGGCCGCACGCCGATGCTGGCGATCGGGTCATCGAGGAGAACACGACGATCGTGATCGACGCGGGGGCGGCGGTCGACGGTTACTGCTCCGACTGCACCCGCACGTTCGCGACCGGCGACCTTCCCGGGGAGCTCCGGCGCGCGTACGACGTCTGCCTCGACGCCCAGCTGAAGGGGCTCGAGGCAGCCCGGCCCGGAATGGACGCCAGGGCGACGGACGCGGCAGCGCGAGACGTCATCGCGGGCGCGGGCTTCGGCAAGAAGTTCGGCCACGGGCTCGGCCACGGTGTCGGCATCGACGTGCACGAGGCTCCGCGCCTGGCCCAGACTTCGGACGACACGCTCGCGCCCGGGAACGTCGTCACGATCGAACCGGGCATCTACCTCGAAGGGATGGGCGGGATCCGGATCGAGGACCTCGTCATCGTCACCGATGGCGAGCCCGAGGTGCTGAGCAGCTTCCCCAAGGAGCTCGTCACGGTCAGCTAGCCTGCGCGACCGTGGCGGAGGTCGTCAACACAAACCAGTTCCGGAACGGGATGCACATCCAGCTGGACGGCGGCGTTTGGCGGATCGTCGAGTTCCAGCACGTGAAGCCCGGGAAGGGCGGCGCCTTCGTCCGTACGAAGGTGAAGAACCTGGACACGGGCTCGGTCGTCGACCGCACGTTCCGGGCAGGGGAGAAGTTCCCGCGCGTGCATACCGAGGTCAAGAACATGCAGTTCCTGTACGAGGCGGGCGACGAGGTCGTCTTCATGGACCAGGAGACCTACGAGCAGACCTCGCTGTCCCGCGAGTCGGTGGCCGACGCGATCCAGTTCATGGAGCCGTCGTCGTCCGTCCAGATGCTCACGGTCGACGGCCGGCCGGCTGGCGTGCAGCTACCCGGGTCCGTGGAGCTGACGGTCTCGGAGACCGAGCCCGGCGTTCGCGGGGACACCGTCTCGAACGTGACCAAGCCGGCGAAGCTCGAGACGGGCGCCACCGTGCAGGTGCCGCTCTTCGTGAACACGGGCGACCGCGTCAAGGTCGACCCGCGCGAGGGCCGCTACATCTCCCGCGCTTGACCTCGGCCGGCGGCGGCGGGCTCGGGAGTGGCTCCGAGCGTCTCGTCGGCAACCACTGAAGGGGCTTCGGCGGCGCCGGGGTCGGTGATGCGCCACATGTCCGGGACGACGAGCAGCGTGAGGCTCGACACCATCGTCAGCGCGAAGGCCGCGAGCAGCGTTTCCCTGACGCCGATCGCGTTCGCGATCGGGCCGACGATCGCGAGGCCGAGCGGGCGGAGCGCCGTGGAGCCCATCCAGTCGTAGGCGGCGACGCGCGACAGCGCTTCGCGCGGCACGTTGCGCTGCATCGTCGTCTCCCAGAGGGTGCCGGCCACGCCGATCGAGAGGCCCGACGCCATCTCGGTCAGGGCGATCGACCACGTCGGTGCGGCGAACGCCAACAGCACGAGGCTGGGCCCGGACAGGAGGATGATCGCCCAGGCGAAGACGAGCGGACGTCTTGGTCGCAACCGCATCGCCCAGGCGTTGCCGAGAAGCGTCCCGAAGCTGAAGGCGACGAGGATCGTCGCCCACGCCCCGGCGCCGCCGAGCGACTCTTTCGCCACGAGCGGGCCGAGCACCATGATCGTCGCGAGGTAGATCATCTGGAACGCCGCGAAGTCCGTGATGCTCGCCCAGAGCCACGTCCGCGAACGAACCTCCCACCAGCCGTTCGCGAGCTCGCGCCAGAACGACTCCCGGGGTGCGGAGATGTGCCCGAGCGGCCGGATCTGCGCCAGCAGGACCGCGCCGACGGCAAACGTCGCGGCGTCGCCGAGCAGGGCCCAGCCCGCGCCGACGGTCGCGACCAGGACGCCGCCCACGGCCGGGCCGACGATGCCACCGATGCTGAGGGCCGCGAACATGAGCCCGTTCGCGGACTGGAGCTGGTCGGAGGGGACGAGCTCCGGCGTCAGCCCGGTCGCCGCCGGCCGGAAGAACCCTGTCGCTGCTCCGTGGACGAGCTGGAGCACGATCAGCTGCCAAACCTGCGCGTGACCGCTGATCAGGAGGAGGCCGAGGACGCCCTGGCTGAAGAAGCGGACGACGTTCGACGCGACCATCACGTGCTGGCGCGGCAGCCTGTCCGCCCACACGCCCCCGGCCAGGAAGAGGATCACCTGGCCGAGCACGCGGGCGAACAGGACGAGGCCGAGATCGGACACCGATCCGGTCAGGTCGAGGACCGCGAACGAGATCGCGACCGGGACGAAGAAGTCGCCGATCGTCGAGATCACCTGCGCCGTGAACACGCGCCGGAAATCGCGCGAACGCAGGACTTCGGGCATCATCGCCGGTGCAAGCTACTCGTTAAGGTCCCGGGAGCGATGCCCGCCCTCGTCGATACGACGATCCGGCTCTTGTCCCAGGAGCCGCTCGCGGGGCGGGTCCCGACGGCCGAGCTGCTCCGGCTCGCCGAGACCCTCGACGGTGCAGGCTTCGCCTACCTCGAGGTCTCGGGCGGCGGCGTCTTCGACAGCGCCGTCAGGCGGGGAATCGAGAGTCCCTGGGAGCGGATCCGCGCACTGAAAAATCGCACGAAGACCCCCCTCGCGATGGCCCTGCGGGGGCGCTTCCTCGTCGGCTCGCGACCTGTCGGCGTGGATTTCGTCCAGCGTTTCGTCTCCTCGGCGGCCGAAAGCGGCATCGATGTCTTTCGCCTCCACGACCCCCTCAACGACGTGTCGAACCTCCGCGAAGCGGGCGAGGCGATCGTCGGAGCGGGGTGCGAGTTCGACGCCGGTCTCGTGTACGGCTCGGGGGCTGTTGGTGAAACCGAGGATCTCGTCGAGCAGGCGAAGAAGCTGCCGGAGCTCGGCGCCGTGCGGATCCTGCTCCACGATCCGTCCAGTGCGCTCGAGCCGCACCGCGCCCAAGAGCTGGTCGGTGCGCTGCGAGAGTCGAGCGGCCTGCCTGTCGGGCTCTACTGCCAGGGCGCGGCGGGCAACGGGCTTACCGCTGCGCTCGAGGCTGTCCGCGCCGGGGCGGATCTCGTCGCCTGCGCTCTGTATCCGATCGCCCTCACGCTTCACCGGGTTTCCGGCGAAGCTCTGGCCACCGCTCTTGCCGGGCTCGGTCAGGACGCCGGCGTCGACGTGGAAGCGTTGTGGACCGCCTCCGAGCTCGTCGACCAGTACATCGGGGATGCGCCCGTGACGCCGCTCGCACCACGCATCGCGGTTCGGGCGGCTGAGCACCGCCTGCCGTCAGGTCTGGTTGCGGCCCTCGACGCGCACCTCCGGGCGCACGGTGCGGGCGACCGTCTGGACGAAGTGCTCGACGAGCTCGAGCGCGTGAGGGAGGAGGCGGGCCGCCCCCCGATCGCGGCCCCCGTGGGCCAGATCCTCGGCTCCCAGGCGCTGATCAACGTGCTCTCCGCCACCCGTTACCAGACGATGGTCGACGAACTGCGGGCTCTCGTAGAGGGTCGTTACGGGTCGCCGCCGGGGCCCATCGACCCAACCGTTCGGCGAGCGGCCGAGCTCATGTCGGACGGCTCGCCCGTCGACGAGGAGCCGGTCGATCTCGACCGGCTGCGCGACGATGTGGAGGGCCTCGCCGCGAGCGATGAAGAGCTGCTCTTGCTGGCGCTGTTCGGCGACGAGGCGCGGGCGCTGCTCGAGACAATCCGCGGCCGCCACAGTGGCGACGATTCGCTGGCGACGAGCGGGGTCGACCAGGCGCGCGCCGAGCGGATCCGCGAGCTCGTTCGAATCGTGCAGGAGTCCGGCGTCGGCGAAGTGACGATCGAAGAGGCTGGGATGCGGGTGTCCGTCCGCCGGACGCCCGAGCCTGCCGACTCCGTCCTCGCGGCGGGCGCACCGCCCGCGACCGAGGGCGAGGAGGCGCTGCCGGCGATCGAGCCCTCCGCAGACGGCTTCGTCCGGGTCGAGGCGCCAATGGTGGGGACGTTCTACCGAGCTCCTAAGCCCGGCGCACCCCCCTTCGTCGAGGAGGGCGACGCGGTCGGGCCAGGCCAGACGCTCTGCATCCTCGAGGCGATGAAGCTGCTGAACGAGGTCAAGGCCGACGTGGAGGGCGTCGTGCGTGCCATCCACGTCGGCAACGCGGAACCCGTGGAATACGGCCAGCTTCTCTTCGAGCTCGAACCGATCAACGGAAGGCCACTTGGCCTGTAGGCCGTGTTCTCCCGCGTTCTCGTAGCAAACCGCGGCGAGATCGCCGTGCGGGTAATCCGGGCCCTGCACGAGCTCGAGATCGAGGCTGTGGCGGTCTACTCGACGGCCGACAAGGACTCGCCGCACGTGCACATGGCCGACCGCGCAGTCGCGATCGGCCCGCCTCCCTCCGCGCTGAGCTACCTCAACATCCCCTCGGTCGTCGCCGCCGCGAACACGACGGGATGCGAGGCCGTGCATCCCGGTTACGGGTTCCTCGCCGAGAACCCGGCCTTCGTCTCGGCCTGCGAGGAGAACGAGCTCGTCTTCGTCGGGCCACCCGCGAACGTGATGGCGCGCATGGGGGACAAGGTGCAGGCGAAGGCGGAGATGGCGCGCGCGGACGTGCCGCTCGTGCCCGGCAGCGACAGTGCGGTGGAGCCCGACGAGGCGAGGTCGGTCGCCGGGGAGCTCGGCTATCCGGTGCTGCTCAAGGCCTCGGCGGGAGGCGGCGGCAAGGGGATGCGAATCGTCGAGAGCGAGGACGGGCTCGAGGGCGAATTCCAAACCGCCGCGGCGGAAGCTCAGGCCGCCTTCGGCGACGCAAGCCTCTACGTCGAGAAGCTCGTCCAGCCTGCGCGCCATGTCGAGATCCAGGTTCTCGCCGACTCGCATGGCGGCGTTCTGACCCTCGGCGAACGCGAATGCTCGATCCAGCGCCGCCATCAGAAGCTGATCGAGGAATCGCCGTCGCCGGCGCTCGCGCCCGAGACGCGCGAGGCGATGGAGGCCGCGGCGGAACGGGCGGCGAAGACGATCGGCTACCGCAACGCTGGCACGTTCGAGTTCCTGCTCGGCCGCGACCAGAGCTTCTATTTCATCGAGCTCAACGCGAGGCTGCAGGTCGAGCACCCGGTCTCCGAGCTCGTCACGGGGATCGACCTCGTGCGCGAGCAGCTGCGCGTCGCGGCGGGAGAGCGGTTGCCGGCGACCGGCCGCGCCCCACGACGGGGACACGCGATCGAGATCCGGATCAACGCCGAGGATCCGACCCGCGATTTCGCTCCGTCACCGGGACTGATCTCCGCGTTCGAGCCGCCGCTCGGCCCGGGCGTGCGCCTCGACACGTTCGTCTCCGGCGGTTACGCCGTGCCCCCGTTCTACGACTCACTCCTCGCGAAGCTCGTCGTCTGGGCCGAGGACCGGCCGAGCGCCATCGCCCGCACCCTGCGTGCCCTCGGCGAGCTGGTCGTGGAGGGTGTGCCGACAACCCGTGAGGCGGCGATCGAGATCCTCCGGACCGAGGAGTTCTCGACGGGACGGTACTCGACGTCGTTCCTGGAGGAATCCGGGCGGCGGCTCGCCTCGGTGACGATGGAATGACCGACGAGCTCGTCCTCCGTGAGGTTGAGGGGACGATCACGATTCCGGCCGCGACGCTGAACCGGATCGTCGTCGCAGCGGCTGAGGCGGCCGATGGCGCGCGCGTGCGGCGGCCGCGCCGTGGTGTCGCCGTGGAGGTGAACGGCGCGAGCGCCTCCGTCTCCTTGCAGCTCACGGTCCGCTTCGGGACCGTCCTCCCGGAGCTTGCGGAGACCGTTCAGACGAACGTCGCCCGGGCGGTGGAGCGGCTGTGCGGCCTCGAGGTGCGAACGGTCGACATCGCAGTCGAGGAGCTCGTGGAGCGATGACACTCAGCCGCAGAGCCTCCCGAAGGACCGCGTTCTTCCTCCTCTACCAGTGGGACGTCACCGGCCAGCCACTCGCCTCCCTGTACGAGGGCGAAGTCGACACGTTCGCACGCGAAACCGCCGAGGCGGTCGCGGCGCACGTCGAGGAGCTCGACCGCCGCATCACGGCAGCGTCGGAGGGGTGGACCGCAGACCGGCTCGGTGCCGTCGAGCGCAACGTCCTCCGGCTGGCGACGCACGAGCTCGAAGGCGAGACCGTTCCGCTGGAGGTAGCGATCGACGAAGCCGTGACACTCGCCAAGCGCTACGCCACGGAGGAGGCTGGGCGGCTCGTGAACGGCATTCTCGGCAGGATCGCCAGGGAACAGGAGGTTGCGTGAGCACCGAGGGATCGCTGCGGCGCGCGGAGGAGCTGCTCGGGCGGCTCGAGCAGGCGCGTGTCGAGCTGGAATCGACCCAGGATCCGGACCAGGCGATCGAGATCCTGTCGGAGCTCGCGGAGATCGCCAAGGAGGTCGAGGCCGCGCTCGAGCGTGCGAAGCGCGAGGCCGAGGGATGAGGTCTCAGGACGATCTACTCGCGCTGATCGAGCGGTACCTCGAGGAGCTGGCCCTGACGCCGGAGCTCGGCGAGCTCGGCGAGCCGGTCAGATACGCCCTCGCTGGAGGCGGAAAGCGCATCCGGCCCCTGCTCTGCCTCGCCGTCGGCGAAGCCCTGGGGCGCGAAGCGGAGGAGCTGCTTCCCGCCGCGGCGGCGCTCGAGCTCGTGCACAGCTTCTCGCTCGTGCACGACGACCTGCCCGCGCTCGACGACGACGACGTGCGCCGCGGACGGCCCAGTACGTGGGCGCAATTCGACGAGGCCACGGCGATCCTCGCCGGCGACGCTCTCCTCGCGGAGGCCGTGCGGCTCGCGCTGTCGTATCCGACGCCCCTCGTCGCCCGCGAGCTCGTCCAGGCGACCCTCGGGATGATCGGCGGCCAGCACGTCGACACCAAGGGCCTGAGCGACGACCTCGAGGCCGTGCACCGGCTCAAGACGGGCCGCCTCTTCTACGCCTCGGTGGCCTGCCCCCTGTGGGTGGCGAACGTGCCTGAGCGTGAGCAGGCCGGGTGGCGCGCCTTCGCCGAGGAGCTCGGGATGCTCTTCCAGGTCGTCGACGACATCCTCGACGGTGACGGCTACGTGCTCACGGAGGGCGCAGAGGGCGCCCGCCGGATCGCAGACGCGGCGGCGGAGCGGGCTTCAGCGCGGCTCGCCGGCATCCACGCCGACACCTCCGTGCTCGAGGAGATCGTTTCGGGTCTTGCGACCAGGACTTCCTAGAGCTCCTCGGCAAGCAGATCCAGCAGCAGGCCGTCGCGCCACTCGCCTCTCGGGTCGCGCCAGTAGCGCCTGAGGATGCCGACGCGCTTGAATCCGACCGCCTCGTAGCAGCGAATCGCAGGCTCGTTGTCCGCCGCCGGGTCGATCGTGAGGCGGTGGTGACCCCGCTCGGAGACGAGCCACCGTGCGAGCGTCCGGACCGTGTCGCGTCCGAGGCCCCGCCCGTGCGCGGACGTTGTCAGGTAGAGGTCGATGTTGGCTGCGTTGAAGTCGGGCTCGTCCGTCTCCGAGAACTCGGCGAGCCCGATCAGCTCCTCGTCGAGCTCGATCGCAAAGGCCGTGGCGTTGTCGCGCCCTTCCGCCTTCTTGCGCAGGCTCTCCCGGGTGATCTCCCCCCACCAGCGCGCGACCTCCGGCTCGGCTCCGATCTTGGTCAGGCGCTCGACGTCTGCGAGGCCGAGCGGCCGCAAGCGCACGCTTTCCCCCTGCAGCTCGGGAACGTCTGCCACGCGGCGATCATACGAGCGTGAAGAAACGACTCGACGTGCTGCTCGTCGAACGTGGCCTCGCCGAGACGCGGGCCCGCGCGCAGGCGCTCGTGATGGCCGGCCACGTCGTCGGCCACGACAAGCCCGGCGAGCAGCTCGACGAGAACGCGCCGCTCGAGGTCACCGCACCGGACCCGTACGTCTCGCGTGGCGGCATCAAGCTCGCGAACGCTCTCGACGCCTTCGGCCTCCACCCGGCAGGTGTGGACGCGCTCGACTTGGGAGCTTCGACCGGAGGCTTCACGGACGTCCTCCTGCAGCGGGGCGCCGCGCGCGTGATCGCCCTCGACGTCGGCTACGGGCAGCTTCACCCGAAGATCCGCGAGGACCCCAGGGTCGTGGTGCTAGAGCGGGTCAACGCCCGAAGCGTCACCGAGCTCCCGTTTCCGCCGGCGCTGATCGTGGCGGACGTCTCCTTCATCAGCGTGCGGAAGGCGCTCCCGCCGGTGCTCCCGCTGGCCGCGCCCGACTGGCGGGCGGTCGTGCTCGTGAAGCCGCAGTTCGAGGCAGGGCCCGCGGACGTCCCTGGCGGTGTCGTCCGCGATCGGGACGTGCATCTGCGCGTCCTGCGCGAGGTCGCGGAGGCAGCCCTCGCCTGGGGGGCGGAAACGGTCGGGGCCGTAGACTCGGGGCTGCCCGGACCGAAAGGCAACCGTGAGTTCTTCCTCCACCTCGTCCAGCGAGAAAGCCCGAAGCTCTCCGCCGAGCTCGACGGCTGGCTCGAGCGCGCCGTTGGCTAAGCGGGTCGAGCGGATCGCAATCGTCACGAACGGTGGAGCGGCGGATGTGGCGCCCGCTGTCGCACGCCTCGAGGTGCTGGCGCAAGAACACGGCATCGAGGTCGGCGACCACGAGCAGCCGGACCTCGCCGTGACGCTCGGAGGCGACGGCTCGATGCTGCGCGCGTTCCACCGCTTCCTCGGAACGGGCGTGCCGGTGATCGGCGTCAATTTCGGGCGGGTCGGCTTCCTGACCTCGATCGAGGCCGACGAGCTCGAGTCCGGGCTCGTCCGGGCGTTCGCGGGCGAGTACGCGGTCGTCGAGCTGCCGACGCTCGACGTCCGCATCGGCGGCGAGACGTGGCCTGCCGTCAACGACGTCGTCGCGACGAGCGCGACGCCGGGGCGGATGATCGAGCTCGCGTATGCGGTGGGGGGCGAGGATCTCGGCTCGCTCCGTTGCGACGGGGTTATCTGCTGCACGCCCTCGGGATCGACGGCCTACAACCTCTCGAACGGCGGCCCGGTCCTCGTCTGGGGGCTCGACGCGATGGCGCTCACGTTCGTCGCCCCGCATTCGCTGCACGCGCGGCCGCTCGTGGTGCCGCGGAGCCGCGACCTGACGGTCTGGAACCGGACGACGAACGGCGGCGTCACCGTGATCGTGGACGGCAAGGAGGTCGGTGGGTTGAAGCCGGGCGAGCAGGTCGACGTCGCGCTCTCCGAGCAGAGCTCGCTGCTCGCGACGCTGCCCGAGCGCACGTTCTTCAGCCGTTACCGGCAGACGTTTACGACCTAGGCCACGGCCTGAAACGCCGTAGTCGCGCGCCGACGGCGTGCGTACCATCGGGCTCGTGCTGCGCCGCCTGCGCATCGAGAACCTCGTCCTGATCCGCGACGCCGAGCTCGAGCTGAGCCCCGGCCTGAACGCGATCACCGGCGAGACCGGCGCGGGCAAGACGATCCTCGCCCAGGCGATCGGCCTCCTGCTCGGGTCACGCGGCGACTCGGCGCTGGTCGGGCCGGACGGCGAGGAGGCGTACGTCGAAGCGGAGCTCGACGCTCCCGAGAGCATCTTCGAAGAAGAGGGGCTCGAGGCGCTCGCCGAGCTGCGCCCCGAGGATGAAGAGGGCCTCGTGCTCGCGCGCAGGGTCTTCGCCGACGGCCGCACGCGCGCGTACGCGTGGGGCAGGGCCGCGGCGCGCGACGACGTTGCCGCGGCCGCCGAGCGGCTGCTCGCGATGTCGGGCCAGTTCGAGCAGCGCCGGCTCGGTCGTGCGTCCCACCAGCTGGACGTGCTCGACGCCTTTTGCGGAGAGGAGCAGCTGCGCCGCAGGGTCGAGGCCGCCGCGGCGTGGCGGGAGCTTCAGGCCGCGCGCCGCCGGCACGACGAGGTGAGCGGCGGCGCTGCCGCCGCGGAGGCCCGTGTCTCCGAGCTGAGGGCTCTCGTCGAGGACACGCTCGGATTGGAGCCGCAAGCCGAAGATGCCCTTCGTGCCGAACGTGAGCGGTTGCTCCACGTGACCGAGCTCGCGGCCGGGGTCGGGGCGGCCGGCGAAGCGCTTTCGCCCGACGACGGCGAGGGTGGCGCTTCGCTCGTCGCGCTCGCCGAGCGAGCCGTTGCGCCGCTCGAGGGTCTCGCACCAGAGCTGCAACGTGCCGGTGATGAGCTCCGCGACGTCGAGCTCCGGCTGCGCGAGACGGCCATGGAGCTACGCGGGTTCCTCGCCTCGCTCGAGGCCGAGCCCGATCGCCTCGAGCAGATCGAGTCCGAGCTCGAGCGCATCGCGGAGGCAAAACGGCGGTTCCGCTGCACGACGTACGAGGAGCTGCTCATCCGCGCGGCCGAGGCACAGACGGAGCTCGACGCGCTCGAGGGCGGTTTCGATCCCGTGGGCGCCGCCGCACATGCGGTCGACAAAGCCGATCGGCGTGTCCGGAAGCTCGCCGGCGCACTTGCCGAGGCGCGGCGCCGGGCGGCGGGCCCGTTCGCGAAGGCCGTGGCGGACGAGCTCGAGGGAATCGGTCTCGGCGACGGCGAGTTTCGCGTCGAGCTCGCGGAGCGCGAACAATGCGCCGCCGGCGCCGACACGGTCGCGTTCCTGATCCGGCCGAACGCGGGGCTGCCGTTCGCACCGGTCGCAGCCACCGCCTCGGGCGGCGAGCTCTCGCGGATCGCGCTCGCGATCGCTGCCGTCGCGGGCGGCGAGACGATGATCTTCGACGAGATCGACGCCGGGATAGGCGGGCGGACGGCGCACGCCGTGGCCGACTCCCTCGAGCGGCTCGGCGAGCGGGCGCAGGTGCTTACGATCACACACCTGCCGCAGATCGCAAGCCGCAGCGATCGCCACTTCCGGGTGGAAAAGGTGGCCGGGGATCCCACGCACACCCGCATCGAGCAGCTCGACGAAGCGGAGCGGCGCGAAGAGATCCAGCGTATGCTCGGCGGCCAGGAGTTCCTGTCCGCCGTGCAGAGTGAGTAGCTTCGTCGAGTTCACAGGCGCCGCGAAGCTCGACCGGCGCACCAAGAACCTCGTCCAGCGCCTAGGGCCGGACGATGTCGCGATCATCGATCACACCGACATCGATCGCGTTTCGGCCGAGGAGCTGGTCGAGTCGGGAGTGCGCGTCGTCGTCAACGTGTCGCCCTCCCAGAGCGGCCGCTACCCGAACCCGGGGCCGCTGCTCCTCGTCCGCGGTGGCGTGCGCCTGATCGACGCCCCGGGTGCGCGGCTGTTCGACGAGCTGTCCGAAGGCGAGCTTGTGACCGTGCGCGGCGCCAGCGTCTTTCGCAACGGCGACTGCGTCGCGGCGGGGCGCTCCCTCGGCGCCGACGAGCTGGCGAGAGCGGTCGCGGAGCAGCGCGGGCGGGTGACGGATGCGCTCGAGGCGTTCGCGGACAACACGCTCCGTTATCTCCGTGAGGAAGGCCGCCTTCTCTCGGAGGGCATCGACTTTCCGACCTTGAGCACGCGCTTTCGCGACCGCCACGCGCTCGTCGTGGCCCGGGGGCCCGGCTACAAGCGCGATCTGGCGATCGTCCGCCCCTACGTCCGGGACTTCAAGCCCGTGCTCGTCGGCGTCGACGGCGGAGCGGACGCGCTGCTCGAGGCGGGCTACCGGCCAGACGTCATCGTCGGTGACATGGATTCTGTCTCCGACCGCGCCTTGAAGTCGAAGGCCGAGAAGGTAGTCCACGCATACAGCGACGGCACCGCTCCGGGCCGGGACCGGCTGGAACGGCTCGGCCTCGCCTTTCACACGGTCGGCGCTCCCGGGATCAGCGAGGACATCGCCCTGCTGCTCGCCTACGAGAAGGGCGCCGAGTTGATCGTCGCCGTCGGCACTCACTTCAACCTGATCGAGTTCCTCGAGCGAAACCGAGCCGGCATGTCGTCGACGTTCGTGACCCGCTTGAAGGTGGGGGAGATCCTGATCGATGCGAAGGGCGTCTCGCGACTCGTCTCCCGCCGTGTCGGCCTGTGGCCCCTTGTCGCCTTCGCGCTGACGGGCCTGGGCGCGATCGTCGTCGCGATCGTGGCCTCGCCGACGTTGCGCCGCCTGATCAGCCTGCTCAGCGCGCGGGTCCGGGACCTGCTCGGCCTCGGCTGACCGCGCGGCTTCCGCGCCGAGGGGGACGATGCGCCTCGTGTGACCGTTGGAGGTTCACGCGCCCGCGCGTGAAGCCCCCACCCTGGGTGGGGAAGCCCGCCACCCTCGAGGCCGAGACTAGCGGGGAGAATCGCACGCGTTCCTGACGCGGTTGTGGCAAAACAGCAACGATTCGGCGGCATGCCGACCTACACCGCCAAGCGGGAGCTGCTCGCGTCGCGAGACGCCGTCTGGGCGTTCCTCGCCGAGCCGAACCGGCTCGCCGACTGGTGGCCGGGCGTTCGGGGGGTTCACCCGGATCGGCGCGGGCTCGCGCCGGGCGCTCGGTGGCAGGTGCAGACCCAGGGGCGGCCGAACCCGCTCGTCGGCCCGAAGCTCGACGTGACGGGGATGATCGTCGTGCTCGAGGCGAGGCGACCCGAGCTCGTCGCGTGGCAGTTCGTCGACGGCAAGGTCGACGTCGAGCTCCGCCTCGCCGAGGTCGCGCCCGAGCGGACGACGGCCGAGCTCACCGTCAGCGCGCCATGGCTCTCGGGCCTGAGGCGAAAACTCCCTCAGAGGGCGCTGACCAGGCTTCATGCGCTGTGCCAGACTGGAGCGGAGGCCTAGCGATGTTCGACCTCCGCTACCACGTTGCCTCGCTTGCGGCGGTCTTCATCGCGCTCGTGATCGGGATTCTGGTCGGCGTCGGGCTGTCCGACCGTGGCCTCGTCGACAAGGCAGAGCGTGGGTTGCTCGAGCAGCGCATCAGCCAGCTCCAGCAGGATCTCGGCGGGGCGCGCACCCGCGCGCAGCAGCTGGGCTCCGAGCAACGCGCGGCGCAGGCTTACATCAACGACACGTATCCGACGCTCATGGCGAATCGGCTCCGCGGCAAGAGGATCGCGCTGGTATTCCTCGGGCCCGCGAACCCCAGCGTGCGCATGACGCTCGACCGCGCCCTGGCGGACGCCGGGGCCCGCGGCTGGGTTCGGGTGAGGGCGCTGAAGCTTCCGCTGGAGGTGCCGGCGATCGACCAGCAGCTCGCCGCCCAGACGGGGCTCGAGCGTTACGTCGGCGATTCGGCGCTTCCCGCTCTCGGCCAGGAGCTCGCGGAGGAGTTTGCCCGTGGGGGCGAGACACCGCTCTGGTCGACGCTCGCGGAGCAGATCGTCGAGGAGCGGGCCGGCGCCGAACGGCCGCCCGCCGACGGCGTCATCGTCGTTCGCACCGCCGGGAAGCAGTACGACGGCACCGCGCGGCTGCTCGAGGGGTTCTACAAGGGCCTGATCGCGGCGCCGGTGCCGGTTGTCGGCGTCGAGGGAGCAGAAGCGAACCCCTCGACAATCGCGGCCTTCCAGCGCAACGGGATCTCGAGCGTCGACGATGTCGACCAGCCGATCGGCCACGTTGCGCTCGCGCTGCTGCTCGCGGGCGCCAAGGCCGGCCACTACGGCCTCAAGCCGACCGCGACCGACGGCGTCGTCCCGCCGCTCGAGACCGCCCCGCGTGGCTGACGTGGTCGCCGTCCTCGTCGCCGCGCGCGATGAGGAGGGCTGGGTCGGGCGCATGGTCGAGACGCTCCGTTCGTCCTTTCCGGGCGCGCGGATCATCGTCGCCGACGACGGCTCGAGCGACGCGACCGCGGCGGCGGCCGAGCGCGCCGGCGCCTCGGTCCTGCGCCTGCCGGCGCGCGGAAAGGGGCAGGCGTTGACGCTCGCGGAGCGCGAAGCTCCTCCCGGGCGGATCGTGCTCGCCGACGCCGACGTCGAGGGCAACCTGGCGCCGCTCGCCGCGAGTGAGGACGATGTCACGATCGCCGCCTTTGCGGAACGGGTCGGGGGCGGCTTCGGGATCGCGAAGCGCGTGGGCCGCGCGCTCGTCCGCGCACTCTCGGGCTTCGAGGCACGCGAGCCGCTCTCCGGACAGCGTTCGTTGTCGCAGGTCGCCCGGGACGCGTGCTTTCCGCTCGCCGCCGGCTACGGCTGCGAGGTGAGGATGACCATCGACGCTGTCAGAGGAGGGCTACGGGTGTCCGAGCGGGAACTGCCGCTCCAGCATCGGCCAACGGGTCGCGACGCCGCAGGCTTCGCCCACCGGGCTCGACAGCTCGGCGACGCGCTGCTCGCCTGCGGTCCGACCGCGGTCAACCATCGCGGCCTCCGGCTGCCGCTCGTCGGCTGGCTGTTCGGATTGCGCGGGCCGTGGCCGGTGCGGGCCGTCGCCGCGATCGGGCTCGCCGACGACCTCTGGAGCGGCGACGCCCGCGGTTTCCGCGGTCACCTGCAGGCGCGGCGCTCGACCGGGGTGCTGAAGCTCGTCGGCATCCCCCTCGTCGCGCTCGGCGCGACGCGATCTCTGCGCTCGGCGACCGCGGTCTCGCTCGCGGCGAACTTCCTCAACCAGCTCGACACACGGCCGGGGCGCGCGCTGAAGGCCTTCCTAGTCGGCAGCGCGATCGTGCGCGGCGAGGCGTTGACGTACGCGGCGGTTGCCGTCCTGCTTGCTCCCTACGATCTCCGCGAGATGACGATGCTCGGAGACACCGGGTCGAACGCGCTGGGAGCCGTGCTAGGTTTTAACTCCGTGATGCGTTCACGGGGTCGGCGGCAGTGGCTTGCGATCGGCGTTCTGGCGACCGTCACGGCCCTCGGAGAGAAGCGCTCGCTCGGGGAAATGATCGAGCGGACGCCGATTCTGCGCGAGCTCGACGGGTTCGGGAGGCAGCCGTAGCGGCTCGGCCTCCGAAGTACGTCTTCGTCACCGGCGGCGTCGTCTCTTCCCTCGGCAAGGGGATCACCGCCGCATCGCTCGGCCGCCTCCTGAAGGCGAGGGGGCTGAAGGTGCAGGTGCAGAAGTTCGACCCGTACATCAACGTCGATCCGGGCACGATGAGCCCGTTCCAGCACGGCGAGGTCTTCGTCACCGAGGACGGGGCCGAGACCGATCTCGACATCGGCCATTACGAGCGCTTCATCGACGAGAACCTCTCGAAGAACTCGAACCACACAGCTGGGTCGATCTGGGAGCGCGTGATCCGCAAGGAACGTCGCGGGGAGTACCTCGGCTCGACCGTCCAGGTGATCCCGCACATCACGAATGAGATCAAGGAGCGGATTCGCAGCGCCTCGGAGGCGAGCGATTGCGACGTGGTCGTCACCGAGATCGGGGGGACGGTCGGCGACATCGAGTCGCTGCCGTTCCTCGAGGCGATCCGCCAGTTCCGGCGGGAGGCGGGGGCCGAGAACGTCTGTTACATCCACGTCACGCTGGTGCCGTTCATCGACTCGGCGGGCGAGTTGAAGACGAAGCCGACACAGCACGCCGTCAACGAGCTGCGGCGGATCGGTATCCATCCGGACGTCCTCGTTGCTCGCTCGAGCGGCCCGATCTCGGCCGAGATCCGCGAGAAGATCGCGCTCTTCGCGGACCTCGAGTCACGGGCCGTGATCTCGAACCAGGACGTCGCCGACCTCTACCTCGTTCCCTCCGCGCTCCAGGAGGAGGGCCTCGACACGCTCGTCTGCGAGAAGCTGGGACTCCCGGCCGAAGAGGCGGACCTCGGTGAATGGCTGCAGCTGACCGAGCGCATCCGCGAGCGGGAGGGCACCGTCGAGATCGCGCTGGTGGGCAAGTACGTGAAGCTGCAAGACGCCTACCTGTCCGTCCACGAGGCGCTGAACCACGCCGGTGTCCACCACGGATGCGGCGTGAACGTGCGCTGGGTCGACGCCGAGGGCATGTCGCTGGCAGAGGCCCAGGCCGAGCTCGAGCAGGTGGACGGGGTGCTCGTCCCTGGCGGATTCGGGTCGCGCGGATGGGAGGGCAAGATCCTCGCCTGCCGCGTCGCCCGCGAGCACGGGATCCCGTACCTCGGCATCTGCCTCGGAATGCACGTCGCCGTGTCGGAGTTCGCCCGTCACGTCGTCGGACTCGAGGGCGCGAACTCGACAGAAATGGACCCGGAGACTCCGCACCCGGTCATCGACCTCCTGCCCGAGCAGAAGGAGATCGAGGACCTCGGCGGGACGATGCGGCTCGGTGCCCAGGCGGTGGAGCTCGCCGAAGGGACGCGTGCGCGTGCGACGTACGGCGAGTCCGTCGTGCACGAGCGCCACCGCCACCGCTACGAGGTGAACAACCATTTCCGGCCGCGGCTGGTCGAGGACGGCCTCGTCGTCAGCGGGACGTTCCAGGAGGGCAGGCTCGTCGAGATCGTCGAGCTACCCGACCATCCCTGGTTCGTCGCGAGCCAGTTCCACCCGGAGTTCAAGTCGCGGCCCACGAGGCCGGCGCCCATCTTCCGCGAGTTCGTGGGTGCCGCGCTCGACCGTTCGCGGGGACGGATCGCCGAGGTTTACTCCGCCGGCCAGCCCACCGCGACGTAGTACGTCATCCCGGCGATCTTCGTCTCGCCCGCGCGGTATTCGAACATCAGCTCGCTGCCGTCCTTGCGGCGCAGGAGCGACGTGCCGGAGCGGGTTCGCCCCCCGATCATCTCAGCAAACTCGTTCTCTGCCTCCGGATTCTTCGCGACGTCCAGGACGCCGAGCTGCACCAGCTCGGCACGGTCGTACCCGAGCATCTCGCACGCGTACTCGTTCGCGGCGACGTAGCGCCCTTCCTCGTCGGCGACGATCACCGCCGCGGGAGCGTGCTCGATCGCGTCGCCGAGGAGGATGCTCTGGACGTTGGGCTCGGCGATGCTCATCGGTGCAAACTTACGTTCTAAGCTTGCCCGGTGGAAGGGGGCCTGCCAGAGGTCGCCGAGCTCTTCGTCGAGCTCGCCGCGCTGCCGAGCCCCTCGGGGAGCGAACGCGTGGTTGCGGATCGCGTCGCCGACTACCTCCGAGACCTCCGTCTGGACGTCGACGAGGACGACGCCGGCGCACGAATCGACTCGACGATCGGAAACCTGCTCTGCCGCATCGACCCGAGGGGCGGAGGGATGCCGCTCTTCTTCTGCGCGCATCTCGACACCGTCCCTCCGAACGGGCCCATCGAGCCGGTGCTCGACGACGGTGTGATCCGAAACGGCGCCGGAACGATCCTCGGCGCCGACGACAAGTCCGCGGTAGCCGTGATGCTGGAGGCGACGCGACGGATCGTTGCGGAAGGGCGTTTCCACGGGGGCATCGAGCTGCTGTTCACGCCCAAGGAAGAGGTCGGGCTGCGGGGCGCGGCTGCGTTCGACGAGCGGCGGCTCCGGGCCAGGGTCGGCTACGTCTACGACCACGCGGGGCCTGTCGGCGAGGTGATCCTCGGCGCCCCGTTCCAGTCCAAGCTCGATGTCGTTTTTCACGGACGTGCCGCACATTCGGGGATGTACCCGGAGGAGGGCCGGTCGGCGATCGCGGCGGCTGCCCGGGCGATCGCGGACCTTCGCCTCGGGAGGCTCGACGAGGAGACGACCGCAAACGTGGGGGAGATCCGAGGCGGAACGGCACGCAACATCGTCCCCGAGCATTGCTCGTTCGTCGCCGAGGCCCGCTCGCACGACGAGCGAAAGCTCGCCGAGCTGATCCAGGAGATGCTCGAGACGATCACGTTCGCGGCGCAGCTCGCCGAGTGCGACGTCGAGACGAAAAGCGAAGCCAGCGCGCGCGGCTATCGGTTCCGCAAAGACGACGAGCCGGTGCGTCTGGCCGTGGCCGCCCTCGAGCGCGCCGGGGTGCGGCCGAGCTACGGGCTGAGCGGCGGCGGCGCGGACGCGAACGTCTTCAACGAGCGCGGGTTGCAGTGCCTGAACCTCGCGAACGGCATGACCGACATCCACACGGCCGACGAGCGGATCGCGGTCGAGGATCTCGAGCGGATGGTCGAGGTCACCCTTGCGCTCGTGGAGACCGCGCACGGTGCCGCTTAGCCTTCGCCGCGGCACGGTGACCGCGGTCGACGAGCGCCACGAGGGGCTCGTCCGCTGTCGCGTCGACGGTGAGCCTTGCGTCGCCTACCCGGACGTGACAGGCCCGGTCGCGCTCGGGGACGACGTGGTCGTCAACGTGCAGGCGCGCCGGCTCGGTCTCGGCTCCGGAGGCTTCGACGTCGTCCACGCGAACCTGACGCGAGGGCTCGCCCTTGCGCCGGCGGCGGGGGCACACGTGATGAAGCTGCCCTACACGTCCATGCAGTTCGCGCTGCGCCACGCCGAGGAGAACGGGCCGCTCGCCGAGGCGCTCGAGGGCAAGCCAGTCGTGTGCTGCTCGCTGCACAGCCAGGTCGCTCCCGTGTGCGCCGCGCTCGCCGGACTCGAGGTCGCGTACGTCCAGCTCCCCGGCGGCGCCCTCCCGCTCGCCCTCTCCGACACCGTCCGCGCGCTGCGAGGACGCGGGCTCGTCGCGACGACGGCGTCGGTCGGTGCATGTTTTGGAGGGGACGTGGAGTGCGTGACGACCGCGGCGGCACTTGCCTGGGCGGCCGGCCGCCACGATGTCGTCGTCTGCGCGATCGGCCCGGGCATCGCCGGCACGGCGTCGCGTCTCGGACACGGCGGCCTCGCCGCGGCCGAGGCCGCCAATGCGGCTGCAGCTCTCGGCGGCTCGCCAGTGCTCGCCGTGCGCGTCTCGGGCGGCGATGCCCGCGAGCGGCACCGGGGTGTCTCGCACCACACCCGAGCGGTCGTCGAAATGTGCCTCGCGGACGTCGACGTGGCCTGGCCTGCCGGCCTCGACACTCCCGGGTGGCTCCGGACGTCCGCCGTGGTCGATGTCGACGAGTGGCGCTCGGCGTGCGAGGGGCTGCCGCTCGCACACATGGGGCGAGGGCCCGACGACGATCCCTGGTTCTTCGCCTCCGCTTTCGCCGCCGGGAAGCTGGCGCGGACCCATGCCCGTTGATGGAGGAGCGTCGGCTCGGGCCGGTCGTCGGGCTGGGCACTTGGGCCACGTTCAGAGCTGACAAGACGCTCGCGGCCGACATTGTCGGAACGGCCCTGGATGCCGGTTGTCGGCTCGTCGACTCGTCGCCGATGTACGGAGCCGCGGAGGAGTCGATGGGCGGGATCGTGCGCCGGCGGCGTGAAGAGGTCAGCGTCGCGACGAAGATCTGGGCCCGCTCGGTCGACGAGGGACGTGAGCAGTTTCGCCGCCAGCTGACGCTCTTCGGTCGAGTCGAGATCGAGCAGGTGCACAACCTCGCCCTTTGGCGCGAGCATCTCCCCTGGCTCGAGGAGGAGCGCGACGCGGGCCGAATCGATCGCCTCGGGCTTACGCATTTCAGCCCGGCGAGGTTCGACGAGCTGGGAGCGGCGCTCTCGACGAAGCGCTTCGAGACGGTGCAGCTGCCGCTGAACCCGCGCGAGCGCGAGGCCGAGCGGCGACTGCTGCCGCTCGCGGTCGAGCTGGGGGCGGCGGTGATCGTGATGCGGCCGCTCGGGGGCGAAGGGTCGACGATCCCGGCGCCGCCGGACGGGGAGCTCGATCCCCTGCGGGAGTTCGGAGTCGAGACCTGGGCTCAGGCACTGCTCAAGTGGGCGCTCTCCGACGAGCGCGTGGACGTCGTCATTCCCGCAACGGCCGACCCCGGCCATGCCCGTGAGAACGCCCGCGCCGGCGAGCCGCCGTGGTTCGGGCGTGACGAGCGGGCGCTCGTGGAGAAGCTCGCGGCGTGAGGCCGAACGGTAGGGTTCGCCGGCCATGAAAATCGGCGTGGCCAGGGAGATCAAGCCCGACGAGTACCGCGTCGCACTGACGCCGGCGGGGGCGCGGGAGCTCGTCCAGGGTGGCCACGACGTACTCGTCGAGACCGGCGCCGGCGACGGCAGCTCGTTCCCCGACGGCGCCTATCAGGGTGTGGGCGCCCGGATCGTCTCGGTCGGCGAGGTATGGGAGGCGAGCGAGCTGCTCCTCAAGGTGAAGGAGCCGATCGAGCCCGAGTACGGGCGGCTGCGTGAGGGTCTCGTCCTTTTCACCTACCTTCACATCGCGGCCGACGAGCGGTTGACGCGTGCCCTGATCGAGAGCGGGGTCACGGCCGTCGCGTACGAGACCGTCGAGACCGACCGCCGGGCGCTGCCTCTGCTGGCACCGATGAGCGAGATCGCGGGGCGGCTGGCCGCCCAGGCGGGCGCCTATTTCCTCGAAAAGCCGCTCGGCGGCCGGGGGCTCTTGCTCGGCGGCGTCCCCGGTGTCGCGGCCGGCAAGGTCGTCGTGATCGGCGGCGGAATGGTCGGGTACAACGCGGCCGTGATCGCCCTGGGGCTGGGGGCGCAGGTGACGATTCTCGAGCGCTCCGTCGACCGGATGCGCCACCTGGAGGAAACTCTCTCGGGGCGGGTCAGCCTCGTGATGTCCTCGAGCCTCCAGATCGAGGAGTCGATCGCCGAGGCGGACGTCGTTATCGGCGCCGTCCTGATCCCCGGCGCGCTGGCGCCGAAGCTGATCACGCGGCAGATGCTCCGCGAGATGAAGGAGGGAGCGGTTCTCGCGGACGTCGCGATCGACCAAGGCGGCTGCGCCGAAACGTCACGGCCGACAACGCACAGCGACCCCGTCTACGTCGTCGACGGTGTCATCCACTACTGCGTCGCGAACATGCCCGGCGCGGTCCCCATCACGTCGACCAAGGCGCTCACGAACGTCACGCTCCCGTACGTGGAGGCGATCGCAGACCACGGCCTCCGCGAGGCGGTCGCGCTCGACCCGGCCCTGGCGCGAGGCGTGAACGTCCTCGAGGGCAAGCTCACGTACGAAGCGGTCGCCGAGGCCCACAACCTGGAGTACTCGCCGCTCGACGACGTCCTCCCGCTCACGCCGGTCTGAGCTCGCACCCCCGCCCTGGGTTGGGTGTCTCCCTCCGGCTACGTGGCGCTTCGCTCGGCGTCGCGCTTGCGCTGCGGGCTCACCTTGACGACGGTCCACGTCACGCCCGCGGCGAGCGCGATCACGCAGACGATGAAGACGACGAGGCCGATCAGACCGAGGGCGGTGGCCATGGCCGACCTAGAATAGCCAGGTGTCGCGCGCCTGCGTGATCGTGCTCGATGCCGTCGGCGCGGGAGCGCTGCCGGACGCGGCCGACTTCGGCGACGAGGGTTCCGACACGCTCGGAAACGTCGCCCGCGCTGTCGGAGGCCTCGACCTGCCGAATCTCGAGGCGCTCGGCCTCGGCAACGTCGAGCCGCTCGAGGGTTGTCCGGCGCAACCCGGCGCCCCGGCGGTCGCCGGGAGGCTCCTGGAACGCTCCAAGGGCAAGGACACGACCACCGGCCACTGGGAGCTGATGGGGGTCGTTACGCCGACGCCGATGCCGACCTATCCGCACGGATTCCCGCACGACGTGATCGACCCGTTCATGCATCGCACCGGCCGAGGCGTCCTCGGGAACAAGGCCGCGTCGGGGACCGAGATCATCCAGGAGCTCGGAGAGGAGCACCAGCGGACCGGGAAATGGATCGTCTACACGTCCGCCGACTCGGTCTTCCAGATCGCGGCGCACGAGGAGACGATCCCGCTGGAGGAGCTCTACGAAGCGAGCCGGATCGCACGCGACATCCTCACCGGCAAGCACGCGGTGGGCCGGGTCATCGCGAGGCCGTTCATCGGCGAGCCGGGAAACTACGAGCGCACCCCCAACCGACATGATTTCTCGCTCGAGCCGAAGCGGCCGAACTACCTGACGCTCGTCCGCGAAAGCGGGAACCAGGTGCACGCGGTCGGGAAGATCTCCGACATCTTCGCCGGCCAGGACATCGACGAATCACGGACGACGAAGTCGAACGTGGAGGGCATCCAGCAGACAGAGATTCTGCTGCAGGAGCTCGACTCGGGGCTCATCTTCACGAACCTCGTCGAGACGGACATGCTCTGGGGTCACCGGAACGACCCCGTCAACTTCCACCGCTGCCTCCAGGACTTCGATCGCCGGCTGCCCGACCTGCTCGAGGCGCTGCGACCCGGAGACCTATTGATCCTGACGTCGGACCACGGCTGCGATCCCACGACGCCCTCGACCGACCACTCGCGCGAACATGCGCTGCTGCTCGCGTACGTGGCGGGCAAGAACGCTGTCGGCCGGATCCACGAGGGCGAGTTCGCGGACGTCGGCGCGACGGTCAACATTTGGCTCGGCGGGAAGGCTCCCGGCCGCGCCATCCCCGGCGAACCGATCATCGAACCTTGAGCGAGGGCCGGACGGGCGGCAGGATCCGCGTTCCGGAGCTGATCGAGCGCAAGCGGGACGGCGGCGAGCTCTCGGCTGAGGAGATCGGCGAGCTCATGCTCGGGTACGCGCGCGACGAGATTCCGGACTACCAACTTTCGGCGTTTTGCATGGCCGTGTTCTTCCGGGGGCTCACGAGCGCGGAGACCTATGCGATGACCGATGCGCTCATTCGGACCGGAGACACGGTCGATCTCCACGCCGCCCTCGGCCGCAAGGTCGTCGACAAGCATTCGACGGGCGGCGTGGGCGACAAGACGTCGATCGCCGTCGCCCCCGTCGTCGCTGCGGCGGGCGTTCCGTTCGGGAAGATGAGCGGCCGCGGCCTCGGCCACACCGGCGGAACGCTCGACAAGCTCGAGTCGATCCCCGGTTTCCGGGTCGAGCTCACGACCGACGAGCTGATCGCCCAGGTCCGTGACGTCGGGATCGCGATCGTGGGAGCCACGGCCGATCTCGTGCCTGCCGACAAGCGCCTCTACGCGCTGCGCGACGTGACCGCGACCGTCGACAACTACTCGCTGATCGCGGCGAGCATCATGTCCAAGAAGATCGCGGGCGGCGCCGACGCGATCGTCCTTGACGTGAAGGTCGGTGACGGTGCGTTCATGAAGTCGCGGGACGACGCAGAAACCCTTGCCGAGGTGATGATCGATCTCGGGCGCCGAGCCGGCCGCGAGGTCGTGGCGATCATCAGCGACATGGATCAGCCGCTCGGGCGCGCGGTCGGCAACGCACTGGAGATCAAGGAGGCCGTCCAGACGTTGCGCGGCGACGGCCCCGCAGACTTTCTCGAGCTCGTGCTCGAGGCCTCGGCCCAGCTCCTCGCCCTCTCCGATCTCGCGCTCGAACCGGAGCAGGCCCGGGCGCGCGCCGAGGACGTGATCGCAACCGGCTCGGCCCTCGAGGCCTACACACGCTGGATCGAGGCTCAGGGAGGGGACGCCGACGAGGGCGCGCTGCCCACCGCCGACGTTGTCCGGGAGATCATCGCGCCGCGAACCGGCTACGTCCGGTCGCTCGGCGCGGTCCAGGTGGGGGTCGCCGCGCTTCGACTCGGCGCGGGACGGCGGGACAAGGACGACCCGATCGACCATTCGGTGGGCGTGGTCCTGCACAAAAAGCGCGGAGACGCCGTCGACGAGGGCGAGATGCTCGCCGAGATCCACGCGGCGGACGATGCGGCCGCCGAGCGGGCCGCGGCCGACGTGCGCGACGCATATGAGTTCGGCAACGACAGCCCGGGCGAGCGAGGTGTGATCCTCGCAATTCTGACCTCGTAGACCAGGCGCGCGGAGGCCGTCCACGGACGAATGCTCGGCGGTAGTGTCCGGACATGCCCGAGCTGCCCGAGGTCGAGACCGTCCGGGTGCGGCTCGAGCCGGGGCTGGTCGGCCGTCGGTTCGACTCCGTCGAGATCCTCGACTCGCGTCTGACCCGCCCCGTTGAGCCGGCGGAGGTCGCGGCAGAGATTCAGGGCGAGCGCGTTGCGGCGATCGAACGGCGCGGGAAGTACTTGATTTTTCGGTTCGAGAGCGGGTTGGTTCTTTTGGTTCACCTCCGGATGACGGGAAGCTTCATCCACACGCGTAACGGTGCATCGGCGGACGCGCGTCATGCGCGCGCTGTTGTCAAACTAGACGACGGGTCGGATGTCACGTACCGAGACGTGCGGCGCTTCGGAACGTGGCAGGTGCTTCGGGCCGATGAGCTCGACGCCTATCTCGCGGCACGGCTCGGAGCGGAGCCGATGGAGCGCGCCTTCTCGGCGAGGAAGCTCGCCGCCCGCCTGGAAGGCCGGCGCGCCCCGATCAAGGCCGCGCTGCTCGACCAGCGAACGCTGGCGGGGATGGGGAACATCTACGCCGACGAAGCGCTTTGGCGGGCAGAGATCGACCCCCGACGCCCGGCCGGCGAGCTGGGTGAGCCGGAGTTGAAGGCGTTGCACCGGGGGATCCGGCGTGCGCTCGAAGCGGGCATAGCTCGCCAGGGCGCGACTCTGCGTGACTACCGGACGCCCGAGGGACGCAGTGGGCGGATGCAGCTCGAGTTCAAGGTGTACGGTCGGGACGGCGAGCCGTGCCCACGCTGCGGGGCGGCGATCGAAAAGACCCGCCTGGGAGGTCGGGGCACGTGGTACTGCCCGGCCTGCCAGCGCTGATCGAGGCTACGCCGCCAGCCGTTCGTCGAGCCGCCCGCTCTTGTCGAGCTGCCACAGCTCTGTGTACCCCCCGATCGGCTCCCCGTCGAGAAGGATCTGCGGCACGGTCCACCCACCGGTCAGCTCGAGGAGCTTCTTGCGAAAGCCCGGGTCGTCGTCGAGGTTGATCTCCTCGTACTCGATCCGTTTCGAATCGAGCAGCGCCTTCGCGCGGACGCAATAGCCGCACCAAGCCGTCGTATACATCTGAACACGTGCCATCACGTTGTACAACGGGGAAACGCGGTTTGGGGATTCCCGACCAGCTGCCTCTCTAGACTTTGCTCGGGATGGCCGGGCGCACCTACAAGACCGAGGCGGTCGTCCTGCGATCGTTTCGTCTCGGCGAGGCAGATCGGGTCCTCCATCTCTACACGTTGGATCGTGGCCGCGTCGGCGCCGTCGCGAAGGGGATCCGGCGCACGAAATCGCGATTCGGGGCGCGGCTCGAGCCGCTCAGCCACGTCGAGTTGCTCCTGCATCAGGGAGCCGGTGAGCTCCAAACAGTCACCGGGGTCGAGCTGATCCGATCGCACAGGCCGGCGCGTGAGGATCCGTATCGCCTCAACGTTGGGCTCGTGGGTCTCGAGGCGATGCTGAGGCTGTTCACGGAGCAGGAAGCCAACCCGCGCGCGTTTCGGGCGCTGACGCGTTTCCTCGACCTTCTCGACGAACTGCCCATCCCGGCCACCACCGCCACGGCGAAGGCCCGCAGTGCGCTCGATCCGCTCGCGCTGTCGTTCCAGCTGAAGCTCTTGTGGCTCTCCGGGTACCTGCCGCATGTGACGAGCTGCGCCGAATGTGGGGTGGAGGAAGGACTCGTCGGCTATTCGCCGCGGGCGGGCGGAGCAGTCTGCGTGAGGTGCAGGGACGAGACAACCCTCACGCTCGCCCCGGATGGGCTCGCGGGGATGGAGTCGCTGCTGCGGCGGCCGCTCGCCGAAGCCGCTGAAGCCGGGCTGACGCCGCGAGCGGCCCGCGATGCGCTCGCGGTGATCAACTCCTCGTACGAGTTCCACGGCGGGTTTCGCCTCCGAACGCTTTCCGCATGAGCCCGCTCGAGGGCGCCACTGCAAAGGCACAGCCGACCTCCTCCCCGCGACGAGCCTAGCGAGCAACGACGCGCAGAAGCGTGCCGCCTCTGTGACGAAGGTTAGCCGGCCGGTGGGTGGGAGACTTCGGCCGTGAGGCGCGACCTCGGGGACGGCTACGAGCTCGACGACGACCCAGAACGGATCGACCTCGACGCGGTTCACGCGTACCTGTCCGAAAGTGCCTACTGGGCCCGTGGGAGGGCCCGGGAGACGCAGGAGCGGATGAACCGCGAGGCGGCGCGCCTCGTCGGGCTCTACCACCGCGGGCGGCAGATCGGCTTCACCCGGACGGCCGTGGTTCCCGGCATGCGTGTCGCCTATCTCTACGACGTGTACGTGCTCAAGGCCCACCGGGGGCGCGGGCTCGGCGAACGGCTCGTCCACGAGACCGTCGAGCACAGCGCCTTCAGCGACTTCCGATGGCTCCTGGACACCCGGGACGCGCAGGGGCTTTACAAGAAGTTCGGCTTCGGACCACCGAGCGAGCGCCTGATGGAGCGGCCCGCGAACCCTAGCCCGAGTCTCCGTCCCCGTCCTTGATGTCCTCGGCTACGAGCTCCTTGAAAGGCTTCAACTTCTCGAAGAACTTCTTCGGTGGGACGCTGTTCTTGGGCTTGTCCCCGAGGAGCCACGGCGCTGCGTCGACGGCGGTTCTCCAAGCGACCTCTTCGGCGTCACGGTCGGCCTCGCCGGAGGCGTCGTCGGCCTCGAGCGGCTCGACCTTGTCGAGGTAGACGTTCGTGTAGCCATTTCGCTCTTGCTCGTGGCAGGCGATCCTCGCTCGGCCGCCCTCCGCGGCCAGCGCCTGGCGCGCGATCTCCTCGCGAAAAGTCGTGTACTCCTTCCCCTCCGAATCACGCAGGACGTAGCGCGTGTTCCCGGACTTCGTCTTGAGGGCCTTGACTTCGGCGACGTGAACTTCCTTCTCCATGCGGCCGTTGTTCCCAGTTCCCGAGATGCGACACTCCTGACGCCGTGAACTACCAGGAGATGATCATCGCGCTGGAGGGCTATTGGGCCGGCCAGGGCTGCGTGCTCGCGCAGCCCTACCACACGGAGCTCGCCGCGGGAACCATGAGCCCGAACACGTTCATCCGCTGTCTCGGGCCCAAGGCGTGGAAGATCGCATACGTCGAGCCGGTCATCCGTCCGCTCGACGGGCGCTACGGCGAAAACCCGTTTCGGTTCCAGCATTACTTCCAGTACCAGGTGATCCTCAAGCCCGCGCCGGAGAACGTCCTCGATCTGTACTGGGCCTCGCTCGAAGCGCTCGGAATCGACCTGAAGCAGCACGACATGCGGCTCGTCGAGGACGACTGGGAGCAGCCGACGCTCGGCGCCTGGGGCCTCGGCTGGGAGGTCTGGTGCGACGGGATGGAGATCACGCAGTGGACGTACTTCCAGCAGTTGGGCGGCATCGACGTCGACCTCGTCCCGGCGGAGATGACGTACGGCCTCGAGCGCCTGGCGATGTTCCTCCAGGGCAAGCGCACGGCTTTCGAGCTCGAGTGGGCGCCCGGTGTCACGTGGGGCGACGTCTACCGGGAGGCCGAGCGCCAGTGGTCGAAGTACAACTTCGAGGAGGCGCCCGTCGACGTCTTGACCCGCCGCTTCGACGAGCACGAGGCCGAGTGCATGCAGCTGCTCGAGCGGGGTCTGCCGATCCCGGCGTACGACCAGGTGCTCAAGGCGTCGCACACGTTCAACCTGCTCGACGCGCGCGGCGCGATCTCGGTGACGGAGCGGGCCGTATACATCGGTCGCGTCCGCAACCTTGCGCGCGCCGTGGCGAAGGCGCACGTCGAGGCGGAGCGAGAAGCGGAGGACAGTGCCGTCGCTGCTGCTTGAGATCGGTTGTGAGGAGCTGCCCGCGGCGGCGTGCCGCGAAGCCGAGCGGCAGCTCCCGGAGCTCGCGCGCGCCCATGTCGGGGCCGAGCCCTCGGAGATCTTCGTCGGGCCCCGCCGGATCGGATTCCTCATCGAAGATCTTCCGGCCCGGACGGACGACGAATGGGTCAAGGGCCCGCCGGAGAGCCTCCGCGAGCAGGCGGCCGCGGGCTTTGCCAAGAAGCACGGCGTCGGAGTGGACCAGCTCGAGGCTCGGGACGGATTCCTCGGCGTCACGCTGCCCGGCCGGGAGCTCGTCGACGTCCTTCCGGAGCAGCTCGACCGGGTCCTCCGTGGGTTCTCGTTCGGGAAGACGATGCGCTGGGACGAGAGTGGCCTTCGATTCGCCCGGCCGGTCCGCTGGATGCTGGCGAAGCTCGACGCCCAGACGATCCTCGGCGAAACCTCCTTCGGCCACCGCTTCACGCACGGGCTCGTCGAGATCCCGGACGCGCATGAGTACGCGGACGCGCTCCGCGCCGTGGACGTCGAACCGGTGGCGGCCGAACGTCGGCGGCTGATCGTCGAGCAGCTCGATGCCATCGGCGGGTGGAGCGATCCCGGCGGCAAGCTCGACGAGGTCGTCCATCTGGTCGAGAAGGGGTCCGTGCTCGCGGGCAGGTTCGACGAGCGGTTCTTGCAGCTTCCCGAACGCGTGGTCGTGACGACGATGCAGTCGCACCAACGCTATTTCCCGCTCGGCGGCAACCGCTTCGCGGTCGTGACGAACGGCGGCGAGCCGGAGACGGTGCGCGCGGGTCACACCCAGGTTCTCGAGGCCCGGCTCGAGGACGCAACCTTCACGTTCGAGCGAGACGTCGCCGTCGGGATCGATGCTCTGGCCGAACGACTCGGATCGATCACGTTCTTCGGCGGTGCCGGCTCGTTCGCCGAGAAGGCCGACCGTGTGCAGAGGCTCGCGGGGCGGCTGGGCGGCGGCGACGCCTCGAACGAAGCGGCAAGGCTCGCAAAGGCCGACCAGGCCTCCGAGCTCGTGCGCGAGTTCCCCGACCTCGAGGGCTACATCGGTGCCGAGTACGCGCGGCTGGCCGGCTATCCGGAAGCCGTCACGAAGGCGATCGAGGAGCAGTACCTGCCCGACTCGGCGGGGGGTCCGTTGCCCGAGACCGAGCCGGGCAAGGTGCTCGCGGCCGCGGACAAGCTGGACACGCTGCGCGTCTCCTTCGAGCTCGGCCACAAGCCGTCGGGCTCCCGTGATCCGTACGGGTTGCGACGGGCGGCGATCGGCCTGAACCGCCTTGCGGTCGAGGGGGGGCTGACGATCGAGCGGGAGCTGCTACCCGACGAGGTGCGCGACTTCGTCGAAGAGCGGCTCGAGTCCTTGCTGGAGGTCCCGGTGGAGTACGTGCGGGCCGCCCGTGCTTCGAACGTGCCCGATCTCGGCGGTCTCGCGCGCCGGGCGGAGGAGCTCTATCGGGAACGCGACTCCTCGGCGTTCGACGGTGTCTACACGGCTTACGATCGTGCCCATCGGCTTGCGGGTAGGGCCCGCGACGAGGCCGCCACCAGCCTCGATCGCGGACTGCTCGTCGAGGACGCGGAGAAGGCGCTCGCGGAGGCGCTTGCGAAGGTGGCGATCGACGGCAACGGCGACCTCGAGGCGTCACTCGAGTCCGGCGCCCAGCTCGCCCCGCTGATGGAGCGGTTCTTCGACGAGGTGCTCGTCATGGACGAGGATGCCGCCGTGCGGGCGAACCGCCTCAGGCTCCTGCTCGACGTCCGCGACACGCTCGGCGCGCTCGGCGACTTCTCGCAGATTCCGCGCTAGGCGACTGAACCGTACTCGGCGCCGGTTGTCGGGGTCATGCTCGACGCCGGGGAGGCTGACTCGGGCTGTCCACGCGGGCTGAGCGGTTCCCGGCTCCAGGGAGCGCGGTACCCTCCGCGGCGTGAAGCCGGCTGTCGAGCTCCACGTCGTCTCTGACTCGACCGGCGAGACCGCAACGCGGCTCGTCCACGCCCTCGAGGCGCAGTTTCCGGAGCAGGAGTTCGAGGAGATCCGCCACCCCCGCGTCGAGACGGTCGACCACCTTCGCCTTGCCGTCGAACGGGCCAAGGGACGCCCGGCTGTCGTGATCTACACGCTCGTCGAGCCGGAGCTGCGCGACCAGATGCGTCTGCTCTGCCGCCGTTCGCGCCTTCACTACTGCGACCTGCTAGGCCATCCCATCGACGCGGTCGCGCGCGTGTCGGGGGTCAATGCGAAGATGACACCCGGAGCTCGGCCGCCGCTCGACTCCTCGTACTTCAAGCGGATGGCCGCCATCGAGTTCGCCGTGAAGTACGACGACGGCATGGGCAGCGGGCTGCACGAGGCAGAGATCGTCCTCGTCGGCGTGTCCCGGACGTCCAAGACGCCGCTCTCGATGTACCTGGGATACCTCGGCTACAAGACCGCGAACGTCCCCGTCGTGAAGGGGATCGAACCGCCGCCGGCGCTCTTCGAGATCGACCCGCTCAAGGTCGTGGGGCTGACGATCGAAGCCGAGCGTCTTGCCGAGATCCGCGAACAGCGGGCGCGGCGGCTCGGCGGCAACAACCGCAAGTACGCAAAGCTCGTCGCCGTCTACGACGAGCTCGAGGCTGCCGAGGCTCTGCACCGGCGGCTCGGCTGCCCGGTGATCGAGATTTCGGAGCTCTCGATCGAGGAGACGGCGGCGCGCGTGATCCGCATGATGGAACAGCGGCGGGCCGAGGCCGGGTCGGCCGCCGCCTCGTGAAGCCGAAACCGCCGGTGCCTCTCTGGCGCTGGCTCGTCTGGTGGGCGATTCTCGTGCCCGCCCTCGCGCTCTTCTACGGAATCTTCACTCCGTTCTGGATGGCCACGCGCGCGTTGGCGTGGCTCGTGGACTTCAAGGCTCGCCGTCGTCCGGGGTATCGCGCCCCCGTCCGCGTGGCCGGGCCGGAGGGGGCTGTGCCCCCACCCACATCCGACGCCCTCGATCGTTAGCCGTTCTCAGCGCACCGTCGCAGGGCTCCAAGCCGGATCGTGGATGCCCGCAAGACGCGTGACGCGCCTCGCCTGGCCGCCGGCCGCCGGGATCACCATCAGCCAGGGTAGGTGGCCGTTGCTCGCGAGCTCGTAACCGCTGGTAAACGCGATCCGACGCCCGTCGGGAGACCAGGTCGGATGGGCGTCGTCCGCTCGGTTCGACGTCAACCTCGTCGCCCCGGAGCCGTCGGAGCCGACGGTGTACACCTCCCCGTTCGGGGTGCACTCGTCGCCGCCGCAGGTCTGCCCGTTCCTGTCGGCGTACGAGATGAATGCGATTCGACCGCCGTCGGGCGACCACGCCGGCTGAACTCCGTCGAGCCCCAGCGAGCGCACGTTCGAGCCGTCGGCATTGGCCACGAAGAGGGTCGCGACGCCATGCGAGAGGCGGCCGAACACGATCGTGCGGCCGTCGGGCGACCACGCGGGTGTGATGTCGGACCTGCCGGCGATCAACTCGGCGGAGCGTGCTCCGGGCGTGACGGCGTAGATCGTCGCGAGTGTCAGCGCGTCCCCGACCGCGAGGCGTACGAAAGCGAGCCGCCCGCCCGGCGACCAGGTCGGCATGACGTCGAAGGGCCCGGACGTGACCGCGTCCTCGTTTCGTCCGCTCGCCCCGATCACGTGGACGCGGAACCGGTCCCGGCCCCAGTAGGGCAAATCGCGCGTAAAAGCCAGCCGCCGTCCCCTCGCCGACCAGACGGGCTCGGAGTCGCCGCCGAACCCCTGATGGACGATCGGCCGCGTCAGTTTGCGCAGCCCCGTGCCGTCGGGGCGGACCGTGTAGATCGCGCTGACCTCGCTGCGATCGAGCGAGAACGCGATCCTGCCGGCGCCGGGCGATGCGGCCTCCGACCCCGGGGCCGCGAGCGCCAAACCGGCCGCCAGCGCCGTCGCCGCGAAGCGCTTCATCGCACCGAGCTTACGCCTCGGCGACGAACGGGAGCGTGATTGGGCTGCTCATGGGAAGATTCGTTCCGTGGCGAGCGGGAGGTACGTCTTCGATTTCGACGAGTCGGCCGAGGGGGGCAAGGAGCTCCTCGGCGGCAAGGGGGTGGGTCTTGCGGAAATGACCGCGCTCGGGATCCCGGTTCCGGCCGGGTTCACGATCACGACCGATGCCTGTCGCGCCTACTCCCGGAGCAAGGAGTTCCCGGAGGGCCTCGATGCCGAGATCGAGGAGCATCTGATGGGGCTCGAAGACAGGACCGGGAAAAAGTTGGGCGACCCGCGCGACCCGTTGCTCGTCTCGGTCCGCTCGGGCGCGGCTGTCTCGATGCCGGGAATGATGGACACGATCCTCAACCTCGGCCTGAACGAGGAGGCCGTCGAGGGGCTCGCCGCGACGACGGGAAACGAGCGGTTCGCGTACGACTCGTACCGCCGCCTCGTCCAGATGTACGGCGAGGTCGTCGACGGCGTCGACGGGCACCGGTTCGAGGAGACACTCGGCAAGCTGAAGCGCGACCGGGGTGCCCAGCAGGACGTCGAGCTCGAGGCGGACGACCTTCGGGAGCTCGTGGCGACCTTCAAGGAGCTGTACGAACAGGAGACCGGCAGTGGGTTTCCGCAGGACCCGCGCGAGCAGCTCGGGAGAGCGGTCCGGGCCGTCTTCGAGTCATGGGACAACCCGCGCGCGCAGGTCTACCGGCGCGCCCACCACATTCCGGACGATCTCGGAACCGCGGTCAACGTCGTCCAGATGGTCTTCGGCAACAAGGGGGAAGCGTCCGGGACCGGCGTGTGCTTCACGCGCGACCCCTCGACCGGTGAGTCCGGCCTCTACGGCGAGTTCCTCGCGAATGCCCAGGGCGAGGACGTCGTCGCGGGAATCCGTACGCCGCAGCCACTCGAGGAGATGGAGGAGCGTATGCCCGAGGCGTTCGAGCAGCTCCTCCAAACGATGCGCAGGCTCGAGGAGCACTACCGAGACATGCAGGACATCGAGTTCACCGTCGAGGAGGGACGCCTCTATCTCCTGCAGACACGCGCGGCCAAGCGCACCGCCGCCGCTGCGCTCAAGGCCGCCGTGGAGATGGTCGACGAAGGGCTGATCACGCGCGAGGAAGCGGTCGCCCGGATCGACCCGGCGCAACTCGACCAGCTGCTCCATCCGATGATCGATCCGGCTGCGGACTACGAGGTGGCGGCCAAGGGGTTGAACGCCTCGCCCGGTGCGGGCTCGGGGAAGATCGTGCTCGACGCCGACTCGGCGGCGGAGCGCGGCGAAAGCGAGGAGGTGATCCTCGTCCGCTGGGAGACGACGCCCGACGACATCCACGGGATGATCGTGGCCAAGGGAATCCTGACCGCCCACGGCGGTATGACCTCTCACGCGGCCGTCGTCGCGCGCGGCATGGGCAAGCCGTGCGTGGCGGGGTGCGAGGAGCTGCAGGTCGACCTCGATGCCAGGCGTGTGCGGATCGGTGACCACGATCTCTCGGAAGGGGACGTGATCACCATCGACGGCGGCACGGGCGTCGTCATCGTCGGCTCCGTCGAGCTTGTCCCGCCCCAGATCAACGAGGACTTCGAGACGATCCTCGGTTGGGCCGACGACTACCGGAGGCTCAAGGTGCGCGCGAATGCCGACACGCCCGACGACGCGACGAAGGCGCGCGAGTTCGGCGCCCAGGGGATCGGCCTCTGCAGGACCGAGCACATGTTCATGGCCGAGGCCCGCCTCCCGATCGTCCGCGAGATGATCATGGCGTCGGGCGAGGACGAACGGCGCGAAGCGCTCGACAAGCTGCTGCCGATGCAGCAAGAGGACTTCGAGGGCATCTTCGAGGCGATGGCGGGCCTGCCTGTGACGATCCGGCTGCTCGACCCGCCGCTGCACGAGTTCCTGCCCCCGCTCGCCGAGGCGACCGACGCGCGGATGCGCGAGCGGATCAAGGTGCTGCAGGAGGCGAATCCGATGCTCGGGACGCGAGGCTGCCGGCTCGGGTTGCTCTGGCCCGAGGTCTACGAGATGCAGGTGCGCGCGATCATCCGCGCCGCTGTCGCGGTGGAGGGGCGGACCGGCGACGCGCCGCTGGTCGAGATCATGCACCCGCTCGTGGGCTTCGCCGAGGAGCTGCACCGGCTGCGTGCGATCACGGTCGCGACCGCGAACGAGGAGAGCGAGGAGGTGGAGTACCTCGTCGGCACGATGATCGAGCTTCCGCGCGCGTGCATCCGCGCCGACGAGATCGCCGCGCACGCGGATTTCTTCTCGTTCGGGACGAACGACCTGACGCAGACCGTTCTGGGCATGTCACGCGACGATGCGGAGGGCAAGTTCCTGACCCGGTACCTCGACGACGGCGTGCTCGAGCGGAACCCCTTCGAGACGATCGACCAGTCCGGGGTGGGGGACTTGATGCGGATCGCGGTGGAGCGCGGACGCGCGACGCGGGAGGACATCAAGCTCGGCATCTGCGGGGAGCACGGTGGCGAGCCCGAGTCGGTCGCGTTTTGCCACGGGCTCGGGCTGGACTACGTCAGCTGCTCGCCATATCGGGTGCCGCTCGCGCGCCTGGCCGCGGCGCAGGCTGCGCTCGCGGAGCAAGGCGCCGCTTACGTGGCCGCTGGCAGTTAGCGTCCGAGCGGCGTGATCAGCGCCACGAGGACGTTCCGGTTCGGACGCTCGTAATAGACTGCGCGGGCTTCAAGAGACCGACGCAAAAGGAGGAAACCATGGGTCGTTTCAGCGCGATGCTGCTCGTCGCGGTGCTCGGCCTGGCCGTTGCCGGCTGCGGCGGCGGCGAGAAGAAGAGCGAGGAAAGCGAGCTCGGCCAGGAGGCGGAAGCCGCCTGCACGGGCTCGCGCATGGCCGAGGAGCCGAAGCTGCCGGCGAGCTTCCCTCAGATCGAGGAGGACAAGCTCACGTACACGCAGCAGTCGACGCAGGGCCCGACGAACGTGATCGAGGGTTACTTCAGCGGCGACGTCGAAGAGGCCCACGACGAGTTCGAGAAGGAGGTCAAGGCGGCCGGGTACGACATCCTCTTCAACGAACTCGAGGAGCACGACTCCGAGATTTCGTGGAAGGGCGAAGGGCGTACCGGTCAGATCGCCCTCCGCGAAGAGTGCGGCGAATCCGACAAGACCTACGTCCGGATCACGAACCGCGCGGCCTAGTTCGAACGCTGGGGCGGCGGGCAGCCTCGCCGCCTCCGGTTCCGTCTGATGCGCCTCCTACTGTGGAGGCATGTGTGACGGAGATAGGTACGACGACCGTGTGACCGAGATCGTCGACGCGGCCTTGGAGCGCGGCTACACGCTCGCGTTCAGACAGCGGGCGGGCGGCTGGGAGGCGGCTTGGCGGCCGGCCCGGTCCGAGGGCGCAGCCGCGCCACCGGCGTTCGCAGCCACGCGGACGGAGGCGGCCGAGCTTGCGCTCGCAGCGATCCGCCACGCCGCCGCCGCGTAGTCCAAGCCGTCTTTCGCGGAGTTCACCGCTGTGGGGGATGTGGGCGGGCGCGTTTTGGCACGAAATACGGGTTGAGAGCAGCGATCGGCGGAGCGGCACGCCGAAGCCCGTAGGAGGTCGGCACGTGCCCCCGCGAGAATCGAATCGCCTCAGGACCCTCGCCGCGATGTTCGCGTCGCTCTCGCTGTTCGCGGCGACGCGCGTCCATGCTGCAACCCACGCGATGCCCGCGTGCACGATCACCGGCACGAGCGGGGCGGACCTGCTCTTCGGCACGCGAGGACGAGACGTGATCTGTGGACTCGGCGGCAACGACATGCTCGACGGGCAAGGCGGCAACGACGTTCTCGTCGGTGGCCCCGGCGCCGACCAGCTGAACGGCGGTTCCGGCAACGACGTTGTCTACGGCGGGCCCGGCAGCGACAAGCTCCAGGGGGACGACGGCAGCGACTCCGTCTACGGCGGCGACGGGCGCGACACGATCTGGGCCTGGGACGGCTACGCCGACAAGCTGAACGGCGGCGGCGGCACCGACCGAGCCTGGAAGGACAAGCTCGACCGAGTCAGGTTCGTCGAGCGCTTCGGCTGACGCCTAGAGGCGCGGCCACAGCGGCCCTGCCCCGACGTCGGACACCGTTACGCAAACGTGACGGACTGTCCACAAAGCTCCCGGTAGCAGGCACTTCGCATCGTCCACCCCGGTGTCGGACACCGTGACGGGTGCGTCACGCGTAGCCGCGAGCGCGCCAGTACGCAATCACGATGCTTGCGACGCCGATCGCGACCACCCCCATCACGCCCACCAGGCCGACGCGTCCGTACGCAGCGTGGCCGCGGCCGAGGCGCGACAGCGCGAGCATGCAGAGCGCACCGCCGATGAGGCCGCCGACGTGGCCTCCGATTGAGATGCCGGCGAACGTAAAGCTGAAGACGAGGTTGATCGCGATCAGGCCGAGGGCGCTGCCGCCGAGCACGTAGGCGCCCTGGCGCTCGAGTACGAGCGCCGCGCCCATGATCCCGAAGATCGCCCCGGACGCACCGACGGTCGGCGAGTTCGGGGTGACGATCAGCGCTCCGGCCGACCCCGCGAGCCCGGAGACGACGTAGATGAGCAGGTAGCGAAACCGACCGAGGTACTGCTCCACCGGCGTGCCGAACCAGTAGAGCGCGAGCATGTTCAACCCGAGATGGATCGGTCCGTAATGCAAGAACGCGGCCGTGAGCAGGCGCCAGTAGTCCCCGTGGGCGACGCCGACGAGGTTGCCGAATCCGGCACCCGCGGGGATGAGATGCCCACCGATCTCGCTCGCGGACGAAACGAGCACGCCGTTCACGTAGACCCAGCCCGAATCCGCGTTCACGCCCGCTCCTCCGGCGAGCTCGAGCAGGTAGACGGCGACGTTGATCCCGATGAGGATCCGGGTGACGACGCCGGTGCCTCCCTCGGAAGCCGCCCGCCGGACGCCGCTCGTCATCCGAGCCACACCCTGTGGCTTGCCGGAGTGCTCCGGGCACCGCTGGCCGACCGGGGCCGCCGTCATGCACTCGGTGCAGATCGGACGGCCGCACTCGGAGCAGGAGAGCCCCGTGAGACGGTCCGGATGCCGGTAGCAGGGCCTCTGGGCGGTTTCAGCCATGCGCGCAGTAGCGTAGTTGGATGCCCATTGACGTCGCATTCACTCCTGCGGAGGCTGCTCCTGCGCCCATCGGGGTGGTGGTGGACGTTCTCCGCGCAACCTCGACGATCGCCCAGGCTCTTGCGGCCGGTTACCAACG
>DATMIX010000075.1:0-29987 GCA_035554095.1 Gaiellaceae bacterium
ATGGCGACGCCCATGAGGAGAGCTCCGATGGACGAGACAACGTTGTACCACTCGAAGATCCCGCCCTGGGTGTACGTGTAGATCCGCCGCTGCATGCCCATGAGGCCGAGCAGGTGCTGGGGCAGGAAGGCGAGGTTGAAGCCCAGGAAGAGGAGCCAGAAATGGATCTGCGCGAGGCGCTCGTTGTACATCCGCCCGGTCATTTTCGGGAACCAGTAGTAGATCCCGGCGAAGATCGTGAACAGCGAGCCGCCGAAGAGCACGTAGTGGATGTGCGCGACCACGAAGTACGTGTCAGACGTGTGGATGTCGATCGGGACCGCCGCGAGGTAGATCCCGGAGAGACCGCCGATCACGAACATGGAGACGAAGCCGAGCGCGAACAGCATCGGCGTCGAGAAGTTGAGCTTGCCCTCCCATAAGGTGGCGAGCCACGAGAAGACCTTGATTCCGGTCGGGACGGCGATCACCACCGACGTCACCATCATCGGCACGCGCAGCCAGGGCGCCATGCCAGAGACGAACATGTGGTGGGCCCAGACGGAGAAGCCGAGGACGAGGATCGCCATCAACGACAGCGCCATCAGCCGGTAGCCGAAGATCGGCTTGCGGGCGAACGTCGAGATCACCTCGGAGGCGATCCCGAAGCCGGGCAGCATCATGATGTAGACGGCCGGGTGCGAGTAGAACCAGAAGATGTGCTGGTACCCGAGCACGTAGCCGTTCTCCTCGGGTCTGAAGAAGTTCGTGTGCATGATGTGGTCGAACATCGTCATGAACTGCGAGCCGGCGATAAACGGCGTCGCGATCACGACGAGCAGGGACGTCGTGAAGTTCGCCCAGACGAGCAGCGGCATCCGCCAGAAGGTCATCCCGGGCGCGCGCATGGTGATGATCGTGACGAGGAAGTTGAGCGCGGTCATGATCGACGACGCGCCCGCCCACTGGACGCCCATGTTGAAGAAAACGGCGCCGAGCTCCTGGTGGGTCGAGCAGAGCGGCGCGTAGCCCGTCCAGCCGCAGCCGAAGCCCGGGACGACGAAGCTCGAGAGCATCATCAGGCCGGCGATCGGCAGCAACCAGAACGAAAGGGCGTTCAAGCGCGGGAAGGCCATGTCCGGCGCCCCGATCATCAGCGGGATGACGAAGTTCCCGAGACCTGCGAACGCCGGGATGATGAACAGGAAGATCATCAGCGCCGCGTGTACGGAGAAGAGCTCGTTGAAGACCTGGTTGCCGACGAACTGCATCCCGGGCCGGGCGAGCTCGGCGCGCATGATCATCGCCATCAGGCCGGCCGCGATGAAGAAGAAGATCGTCGTGACGAGGTACTGGATCCCGATCACCTTGTGGTCGGTGTTGATGCGGAAGTAGTCCCGCCAGCTGTACGCGCCGTGGCCGGAATGGTCCTCGGGCCGTGTGGGCGAGCCGATCGCGTACCGGAACCAGTAATCGAAGCCGCCGATGCCGGCGAGGAAGCCGATCGGCGCCGCGGCGAGCTCGACGGTCGTGATCACCTGTCCGTCCCAGATCGGATGCCAGCCCTCCGCCCAGCGGACGAGGAGCGTGAGCCCGAGGCCGATCCCGAAGAAGAGGGCGGTCATCCACGGCACGCGGAGCCAGCCCGGCCCGAGCAGCCGCCGCCAGCCGCGCGGGGGCGGTGCCGCCTCGTGCACCTCGGCGTGGTGGGTGGCGGCCGTCGCCGTCACTTCGTCCCCTGGACGAGGAAGGTCACGAGCCCGTCGAGCTCCTGCTTCGGCAGGGAATCGAACGTGCTCGGCATGATGTTCGGCTGGTAGCCCTTCTCGATGTAGGCGTTCGGGTCGAGGATCGACTCGCGAACGAACTTCCCAAGCGGCTGACCCGCCCGCTGCGCATCCGCTTTCAGGCTATCGAGGTCGGGGCCGGTCGTTGCCGTGGAACCGGCGGGCTGGAACGTGTGGCAGCCGGCGCAGCCGGCGCTCCGGAAGACCGCGAGCGCGGGCCCCGCGCCGGGCGGTGCGCGGTTTGCCTTCGCGACCGCCGCCTGCTGCGCCTTCACCCATGCGCGGAAGGCCTTCGGCGTCATCACGATGGCCTGCGCGCGCATCAGCGCATGGCCTTCGCCGCAGAGCTCGGTGCAGACGACGGGGTACGTGCCGAGCCGCTTCGGCGTGATCACGAGACGGGTCGTGATCCCGGGCACGGCGTCCTGCTTCTGCCCGAATTGCGGCACCCAGAACGAGTGGATGACGTCGTTCTCCTTGGCCCTGATCTTCAGCTCGACGTGCTTGTGAATGGGTAGCCGCAGGATCGAGGACGTGAGCCCCTTGTAGCTCGGATACGAGAACGACCACGTGAACTGCTGCGCCAACACGTTGACCTGCATGTGGTCCTTCGGCAGACGGTCGTTCTGGGCGAGGGCAACTGCGCTCACGATCGAAATCGCGGTGACGAGCGCAGCCGGGACGGCCGTCCAGACGATCTCGAGGCCCGTGTGGCCGTGGATCGGAGACCCGTCCGAGTCGTCGTCGGGCCGCGCCCGGAAGCGGACGACCGCGTAGAGGATGACGGCCGTGACGAGCCCGAAGATCGCGATCGAGATGACCGTCACGAACCAGAAGACGAAGCCGATCCGGTCCATCTCCTCTGAGGCCGACGTCGGGAGCCAGGGAACGAAAAATGCCGCCGCGAACGCCACTGCGGCGGCGGCGAGCCCGACGGCGACGAGGCGCACCAGGATACCCCTGCGCACGGGCGCGAGACTACTGAATCCGCAGGCCGCGCGCCCCTTGCGAACAAGCGTCACAAACTTGCGTTTCCGCGCCGTGACGGCCGGGTACAAGGGGGCCAGGGCCAGGTGAACACAGGCCCCGAAAGGAGGTCTGAATGGGAATCGGAGTCAGCTTGATCCTGGTCGCTGCGGGCGCGATCCTCGTCTGGGGAGTCACCGGCGACGTGGCCGGCGTCAACGAGGACGCAATCGGCTGGATCCTGATGATCATCGGCTTGGTCGGACTGGTCCTCTCGATGATCTTCTGGTCGTCGTGGGCCGGCCCGGGCTACTGGTCGAACCGCAGGCGCGGCTACGTCGAGGAAGGCCCCGGCGGGCCGCCTTAAAGGGAGCGGACGCACGCAGTTCAGAACGGGACGGCCACGGCCGTCCCGTTCTCTTCAGGACGAGGCCGCGGGCAGCTCGAACGCGAAGGTCGAGCCTCCGCCCTCGCGCGAGTCGACCCAAATCCGCCCGTCCATGCGGCGGACCAGCTCGCGGCAGATGTAGAGCCCGAGCCCGGTGCCACCAACCCCGCGGGTCATCTCGGGATCGAGCCGGTAGAACTTGTCGAAGATCCGCCGCTGCTCGGTCGGCGGTATGCCGAGCCCCTGATCGGTGACCGAGAAGCGGACGTTCCCGTCAGCGGATTCGACGGCGACGTAGACGCGGCCGCCGTCGGGCGAGTACTTGACCGCATTCTCGACCAGGTTGGCCAGGACCTGGCGTACCTTGTCGGGGTCGGCCGCCACGCGCGGTACGTCGGGCGGCGACGTAAGGTCGAGCTCGATGCTCTCCGGCAGATGCGTCTCCGCGGCCGCGACGACGTCGGCTGCGAGCATTCCGGCATCACAGCTCTCGATCGCGACGCGCAGCGTGTCGGTGTCGAGCCGGCTCGTCCAGAGGATGTCGTTGACGGTGCGTGCCAACCTGTCGGCCTCGTTCGCGACGACGGCGAGGAGGTTCTCGCGCTGGAGCTCGTCCAGCATGAGGTCGCCGCGCCGCAGCGTCAGCGCGGCGCCGTAGATCGCCGCCAGCGGTGTCCGCAGCTCGTGGGACACGGTCGAGACGAAGTCGCTCTTCAGCCGCTCGATCGCACGTTCCTCGGTCAGGTCGCGGAAGGCGAAGACCGTGCCTTCGAGGAAGCCGACTCCGGAGATCGACAACCAGAGCTCCTGCGTCGGAAGCTCGAGCGGCAGTGTCTCGGCGGCGGTACCCGCCCCGGGGGCCGCGGCGATCGGAACGCGGTCGGCGATCGCGGCCCAGCCGGGCAGGGCCTCGGCGACCCGGCGCCCGACCACCTGGCTCGCCGTCAACCCCGTGATCGTCTCGGCCGCACGGTTCCACAAGCGAACGATGCCGTCGGCGTCGAGCAGGAAGACGCCGTCGCCGATGTACGCGAGAACGCGCGCCGCGTCCGCCCGACGCTCCGCTTCGTGGAAGAGCCGGGCGTTGTCCACGGCGATCGCGGCCCGCCTTGCGAGCTCCTCCGCCTCACCGAGATCCTCCCGGGTGAAGCGCCGCCTCCCGTCGGAGGCGAACGTGATCGCCCCGAGCACCCGTCCCCTCGCGATCAGGGGGACGCACATCAACGAGCGCTCGCCGGCGATCTCGGCATGGAGCTCGGACCGGCCCGTGCGCAGGACGTTCGGCGCCCCGTAGGTCTCGACCGAGTCGGGCGGCAAGCGGTCCGGAAGATCGGCCCCGAGCGCAGCTTTCGAGGGATCCCTGTGGGCGACCGTCAGCCGCCGGATCTGCCCGGCATCGTCGAGCAAGTCGATCGCGCACCAGTCGGCCAGCCGCTCGACCACGAGGCGCGCGACCCGCCTCAACGTCGTCTCGAAGTCGAGCGAGGAGCCGAGCACCCGACCGGCCTCGGCAAGGAACGTGACGCGGGCGCCGGCCTCCTGCTCGGCACGGTAGAGCCTCGCGTTCTCGACGGCGAGGCCTGCGCGCCGCGCGAGCTCCTGTGCCAGCTCGATGTCCGCTTCGGTGTAGCCGCGTTTCGACTCGGACCAGGCGAAGGTGGCCACACCGACGATGTGACCCCGAGCTTTGAGCGGGACGGCGATCGCTGCAGACGGATTCAGCCGACTGATCAGCGAGAAGTGGTGCTCGTCCCTCGTCGTTTCGCGCAGCAACTCCGGGGTGAACTCGGAATAGACCTGCGTCTCGCCGGTCAGGAGGGCGCGGGCGGCCGGCTGCGGCGAGTCGACAGCCGGCCGGTAGCGCTCACGCATCTCCCTGAGGAGCTGTTCGTTGCGCGGGTCGGCCGCGGCGACGGTCACCTCGCGCAGGGTCTTCCCGTCGTCCTCGAGCACGTCGACGATGCACCAGTCCGCCAGTGCGGGTATGGCGATCTCGGCGAGCTCCTTGAGCGTCTCCTCCCAGTCGAGGGAGGCTGCGCCGAGCCGCTCGCTGGCCTCGGCGAGGAACGCGAGACGCCGCTCGGCCAGGACACGACCGGTGATGTCGTGGAACGTGTTGATCGCCAGCTCGACGGTTCCGTCCGCGCCCTCGATCGGCGCCGCCCGCACGATCGACCACCGCTCCTCACCCGTCGCGCGCACGCGGTAGCGAATCGTCTGGGCGCCCCCGGTCTCGCCCGCCAGCGCCCTGCGCCCGGGGAGGCGATCGAGCGGGAGCGGCGCGCCCGAGTCGTCAAGCACCTCGAACGCGGACAGTCGTTCCACAGGGCTTGCGGCGAGGAGCTCCTCGGGTGAATCGAACCCCAGCATCTGGGCGGCGGCGTCGTTCGCGAAGACGAGCCGGCCGTCGTGATCCTGCACGGTGATCGCCTCGGCGACACCGCGCAGCACGAGCTCGAGCGGAGTGCCCGTGCCGGCCGCCCGCTCGACTTCCACGTCTCCTTGCCGGGAACGTCTCAAGATGTCGGCCAGGCGGTTCATTAACTCCAATTGTCGCCGCGCCCGACACGAGCGGTTCGGGTGTGGTCGAGACATGCTGGGGAAACCCCCCGGTTCCCCAGACCCCTTCCACTGGTCCGCTTCGCGGACAATCGCTCCGCGATGGGCCGTGAAGGATTCGAACCTTCGACCTTGGGATTAAGAGTCCCCTGCTCTACCAACTGAGCTAACGGCCCGAGCGCAATACCGTACCAAGCTGTGAGGGTTCTCTCGGTCGTCGGAAACCGGCCCCAGTTCGTCAAGTCGGCACCGCTTTCGGTGGCGCTTCGGGCCCGGGGAATCGAAGAGATCGTCGTGCACACGGGGCAGCACTACGACCCGGAGCTGTCGCAGGTGTTCTTCGACGAGCTGGACCTCCCCGACCCGGATTACGCCCTCGATCTGCACACCGCCGAGCCGGCGCCCATGCGCGCCGGGATCCGCGCAGCGATCGACTCCGAGCAGCCCGACGTCGTCCTCGTCTACGGGGATACGAACTCGACCCTCGCCGGCGCCCTCGCCGCGAACGACAGCGGCGTCCTCCAGGCACACGTCGAAGCCGGGTTGCGGAGCGGCGACTTGGAGATGCCGGAGGAGCGGAACCGGATCGAGGTCGACCGTCTCGCGGCCTTCCTCTTCTGCCCTGAGGAGACGGCCGCGGAGACGCTCGCGGCGGAGGGCGTTCCCGGGAAGTCCGAGGTCGTGGGCGACGTGATGGCGGACGCGACGATGAGGCTGGCGCCGCTCGCGCGGAAGCGCTCCCGGATCCTCGAGCGCCTCGCGCTCGAGCCGGGCAGTTATGTCGTCGCCACCGTCCATCGCGAGGCAAACACGGCCCAACCGCGGCTCGGGCGCATCGTCGAGGGGCTGAGCCGGCTCGGCGAGCCCGTCGTCTTCCCGGTGCACCCGCGCACGCGCGCAGCGCTCGCGAGCGAGGGGCTCGAGCCGGCGGAGAACGTCCGGCTGGAGCCGCCGCTCGGCTACCTCGACTTCGCTGCAGTCGCCTCCCAGGCGCGCGCCGTGCTCACCGATTCCGGCGGACTGCAGAAGGAGGCCTACTGGTACGGCGTGCCCTGTGTGACCCTGCGGCCCTCGACCGAGTGGGTGCGCACGGTGGAGGTCGGCGCCAACGTGCTGGTCGACGACGATCCCGACCGGATCGTCGCGGCGGCGGGCGAAGCGCACATGCCGGCGGAGCGGCCGCGGCTTTACGGCGACGGGCGAGCCTCGGAGCGCATCGCCGAGGCCCTCGTTACGCTCTCGCCGTGACGAAAGTCGGCCTCGCGGGCCTCGGCTACTGGGGCCCGAATCTCGCGCGGAACTTCGACGAGCTCGCCGAGCTCGCCTGGCTCTGCGACCTCTCGGACGAGAACCGCGAGCGGTTCGCCACCAGGTTCCCAGGCGCGCGCATGACGGCCGACTTCGATGAGCTGCTCGCGGACGAGGCCGTCGAGGCGGTGATCCTCGCGACACCGGTGACTACCCATTTCGAGCTCGCGAAGCGCGCGCTCGAGGCGGGCAAGCACGTGCTCGTCGAGAAGCCGCCCGCGCTCACAGGGGCGGAGGCCGAGGAGCTCGTCACGACGGCCGAGGAGCAGGAGCGAGTGCTGATGCCGGGGCATCTGCTGCTCTACCACCCGGGAGTCGCCCGCTTGAAGGAGCTGATCGAGAGCGGCGAGCTCGGGGAAGTGCTCTACGTCTACGGCAACCGGCAGAACCTCGGCCAGATCCGCAAGGACGAAAACGCGCTCTGGTCGCTCGGTGTCCACGATCTCTCGGTGATCCTGTACCTGCTCGAGGAAGAGCCCGTGGAGGCCTGGGCGCGCGGCGAGTCGTTCCTGACCGAGGGCGTCGAGGACGTGGTCTTCTGCTACCTGCGCTTCCCTTCGGGCAAGGTCGCCCACATGCACCTGTCGTGGCTGGACCCGCACAAGATGCGCCGGATCACGGTCGTCGGCCGCGACAAGATGGCGGTCCTCGACGACATGGAGCTCGACCGGAAGCTGACCGTCTACGACAAGGGGCCGGTCGAACGGGCCGCGACGTACGGCGAGTGGGTGACGCGGACGGGCGACATCCACAGCCCGAAGATCGCCAACGACGAGCCCCTGCGGCTCGAGTGCGAGCACTTTCTGCGGCTGGTCGCCGGTGACGGCGACCCGCTCGCGGCCGCGCGCGACGGGCTCGCGGTCGTGCGCACGCTCGAGCAACTGCAGGCGTCGCTGGAACAGACACCTGCATGAGGCGTCGCCTGCGATGCCGATTTGAAGGCCGTAGCGGCTTCGCCGCTGCGGACGGCCAAATCGGCGTGGCGGCGCCGCGGCGGCGAGACAGCGCCGCCGAGGTCACTTGGTGAGCTACGAGATCGCTGAGACGGCCCTCGTCTATCCCGGCACGGTGATCGGAGACGGCTGCAAGATCCTCGACTACGCGGTCGTCGGCAAGCAGCCGACGCTCTCGCCGCGCTCGACCGCGAAGAAGGAGCCGCTGGCGCCGCTCGAGCTCGGCGCGGGAACGATCGTCTCGACCGGTGCCGTCGTGTTCGCGGGGTCGCAGATCGGCGCGCGCGTGATCGTCGGCGACCAGGCCTGCGTCAGAGAGCGCTGCGCGATCGGCGCCGATGTCGTCATCGGCCGCGGCTCGCTCGTCGAGAACGACACCACGATCGGCGAGCTGACGAAGATTCAGGCCCACGCGTACATCACCGCCTACTCGACCCTCGAGGACAACGTCTTCATCGCCCCGTGCGTCGCGACGACGAACGACAACTTCATGGGGCGCACCGAAGAGCGGCACGAACTCGTCAGGGGGCCGACGATCAGGCGGGGCGCCCGGATCGGCGGCGCCGCGGTGCTGCTCCCCGGGATCGAGATCGGCGAGGAAGCGTTCGTCGGAGCAGGCGCAGTCGTCCTCCGCGACGTCGCCCCCGGAAGCGTCGTCGTCGGCAATCCCGCCCGTCCGATCCGGCAAGTGCCGGACGACGAGCTGCTGCGCAACCAGTAGCTAGGAGACGACGTCGACCGGCTTCGAGAAGCCGGTCACGAAGCCGGCGCCCGCGGAGACCCGCGCACGGTACGTGCCGGGGCCAACGGTGCGCGAGACGGTGAAGCGGCCGCGGTCGGCCGTCCTCGCGGTCGCGATCGTCCGCCAGGCGGCGCCGGCCTGCCGCTGGATGCGGACGACGGCGCCGGTGGAAGCCGGCTTGATGGTTCCCCAGAAGCCGCTCAGGTCATTCGGGATGTGGAGCCGAATCGACCGTGAGACCGAGACCGCGACCGGGACGCTCGAGATCTCGCCGACGGTGAGGCGGAAGCGGCTCGACGCGCTCGGCTTCACCTTCGGCGCGACGGAGCCGCCCCGAGGCGTCAGCCTTGCGACGGTCTCCCAGGCGCCACCGATCTCGCGCTGCTGCAGCTCCACCTTGCCGACGCCGCGCGCCGTCCCGGGCAGGGAGGCGGCGGTGCCGTACGCGACCGGCGTCGTGGGCGCGCCGAGCGCGAGCACGCCGACCCGGAACCACGTCGAGCGCAGGCCGAGGGCGGTCCGCGCCTTTGGGCCCTCGACCGTCTTCTCGCCGTCCGCTCCGGTCGCAACGAGGCTGCGGACGCGGCCGGACGGCGACGCGACCGTCTGGACGTCGAGCAGGCGGCCCTTGAGCTTGAAGAGGCGGGCGAGCCGCCGCTGCGTGAACTTGAACGGCCCCCACTCGTGGTACGGCGAGATCGAGTCGTACTTATCCGGAACAGAGACGAGGTACGGGATCGGCGGCGAGTTCGGGTAGATGTCCTGAACGGACGCCGTCCGGCCGCCCGACGTGGAGAAGAAGTAGGTGCTCGCGACCTTTCCCTTGTAGAGAACGACCTGGCCGGCCGTCGCGTTCACCGCGGCGGACGTGGCGGGCGCCTCGTGCGGGATCCCGAGGTAGACCTGGTCACGGGTGTCGGGGTAGAGGTCGAAGCCTCCGCCGGGGTGCAGGTGCGAGACGGCGTACGAGCGCGCGGCGACCGCCTGGGCCTTCAGCGCCTCGGGGGCCCAGTCCTTCGGCATCTCCGAGGGGACGACGCCGCGGAGGTAGAGGTCGAGGTCGACGACGTTCACGACCTTGACCTTCGAGCCGGCTTTCAGAATGCGGAACGACCCGCGGTACGCGCGTCCGCCGAGCGCCACCGCGCTCGAGCCGGGCCTGAACTCGATCGGGTAGGGGAGCGCTTGTGGCTTCGAGTCGGGCTCGCTCGAGTCCTTGGCCTTGAAGGCCGCTCCCACGTTGTACGTCCCGGCCTCGAGCACGAAGGCCTTGCCGTCCGCGCCGATGACCTTGAACCCCTTCTTCGAGCTGATCGTCGCCCGCGCGACGCCGTCGCTGAGGAGGACCCGGACCCGCTTGACAGGCGCCTGTCCGAGGCTGGTACCGGTGTAGTAGTGCCTGAGGATTTGGTCGTACTTCCACCCGTGCTGGGCGTAGCCGAACGCGCCGTACTGGCTGAGGCCGAGACCGTGTCCCCAACCGTGGCCGACGATGAAGAAGGTCGGCTGCGTCAGAACGGCAGGCGCGTCCGCGGCGGGCCCGCTCGAGACGGCGCTGCCGGTCAGGCCGAGCGTGATGAAGAGGACTGTTGCGAACGACCGCATGCGCACCGCCAGGACCCCGGACGGGTCGAGGGTAGCGCATGCGCCCGACGTCGACCGCATCCTTTACAGCCTCTTTATCTCCCGCTCAGCACGAGTTTTCGGCGGCGGCCCGCCGGGCAACACAGTCGCGCGACCCTCTTCTTCGCATGCCCGTAGACACCGACCTGCTGCCCGCTCGCTACCGCTCGCCCAAGCGCATCGCCTCGGGCGGCATGGGCGAGATCTACCGCGCGACCGACTCGACCCTCGGGCGCGCCGTTGCGGTCAAGCTGCTCGCAGACCGCTACTCGCGGGACGACGCCGTGCGGCAGCGCTTCACGCGCGAGGCCCTCGCCGCGGCGCGAATGTCCGGCGAGCCGCACATCGTCACGATCTTCGACGTCGGCGAGCACGCGGGGCGGCCCTTCATCGTCATGGAGTACCTGGGCGGCGGGTCGCTCGAACAGCGCCTTCGCAGGGACGGCGCCCAGGAGCCGGGGCGGGCGCTCGAGTGGCTCGAGCAGGCCGCGGTCGCGCTGGACGCCGCCCACCGCCACGGCGTCGTTCATCGCGACGTCAAGCCGGCGAACCTCCTCCTCGACCGGAACGAGAACGTCCACGTCGCCGACTTCGGCATCGCGAGCGCCGCGGGCATGGATTCGCTGACGATGACCGGAACGGTCCTCGGCACTGCCGGCTACCTCTCGCCGGAGCAGGCCCAGGGCGATCGCGCCACCCCGGCCAGCGACCGCTACGCGCTCGGTGTCGTCGCCTTCGAGCTCCTCAGCGGGCGCCGGCCGTTCGAGAGCGAGTCGATGACGGCCGAGGCCTCGGCCCACGTCAACGCTCCCGTGCCGTCGATCGCGGAGGTGTGCGACGAGCTTCCGGACGAGCTCGATCCGGTGTTCCGCCGGGCCCTCGCGAAGAACCCCAGCGACCGGTTTTCAACCGCGGCCGAGTTCGTCGCCGCCATCCGCGACGCGCTCCAGGACGCCGCCGGGGAGACGCGGCCCTTCCAGCCGCTGCCGGTGCCGACACCGACGACGCCGGCGCCCCTCCCGCCCCGTGCCGCGCCGCCGGCTCGCAGGCGCAATGCCGCCTGGGCCGCCCTCGGCGCGCTGCTGCTTGCCGGTGGGCTCGCCGGCGCGATCGCGGCCGCAGTTCTCTCCGGAGGTGACGACAAGGGGACCCAGGGCCGCACGGTGGTCAGGACGGTGACCCAGCAAGGCACGACGGTGCGCACGACGGTCACCTCACCCTCGACCAGCGCGCCGCCGCCCTCTCCTCCGCCTCCGCCGCCTCCGGCCGGCGGCAACCTCTCGTTGTCGCAGGCGCGAAATCTCGTCGACCAGTCGACGCGCAGGATGCACGACGGGGACTTCGCGGGCTCGCTCCCGCTCGCCCAGCGCGCGCTGAGGGCCCTCATGGGCTCGGGAGACATCTACGAGGCGTACGCGAACTACAACGTCGGCTACTCGCTACTTCAGCTCGACCGCTGCGACGAGGCGATGGGATTTCTGAAGACCGCGCAGAAGCTGGAGCCGCAGCGATCGGAGCCGAAGGACGCGCTCGAGCGTGCGCGGGAGTGCGCGAAGGGGAAGAACCAGGAGGGCTAGGAGAGCCGAGCCGCGTACTGGCGTCGGTAGTACGCGAGGTACTCGCCGGACTTGATCGGCTCCCACCAGTCGCGGTGGGCGCGGTACCAGGCAACGGTCTCGGGCAGGCCGTCGGCGAGGGTGCGCCGCGGCTCCCAGCCGAGGGAGCGCAGCTCGGCGGTGTCGAGGGAATATCGCCGGTCGTGGCCGGGGCGGTCGTCGACGTGACGAACGAGCGACTCGTCGGCCCCGGTCAGCTCGAGGATCCGTTTCGTCAGGTCGCCGTTCTCGACCTCCTCACCGCCGCCGATGTTGTAGACGCCGCCGGGCTCTCCCGCATCGAGCACCACGTCCACGCCGGCGCAGTGATCCTCCACGTGGAGCCAGTCGCGGCTCTGGCGACCGTCACCGTAGAGCGGCAGCGGCTCGCCGTCGAGCGCGTTCGTAATGAACAAGGGGATGATCTTCTCGGGGTACTGGTTCGGCCCGTATGTGTTCGAGCCGCGCGTGATCGACGCGTTGACGCCGTACGTGCGAACCGCGGCGAGGACCTGGAGGTCACCGCCCGCCTTGGAGGCCGCGTACGGGCTCGAGGGCCGTAGCGAGTCGCTCTCCCGCGACGAGACGCCTTCGGCCACGTCGCCGTAGACCTCGTCCGTGGAGACCTGGACGAACCGCGTGCCGCTCTCGCGGGCCCAGTCGAGCAGCACGTACGTGCCGAGCACGTCGGTCTCGATGAACTCCGCCGCACCGAAGATCGAGCGGTCGACGTGCGTCTCAGCGGCGAAGTTGACGATGGCGTCAGCGCTCTGGGCGCTGCGCGCGACGGCGTCGCGGTCGCCGATGTCACCCTCGACGAACTCGATGTCGGCGCCGTCGAGGTTGGCCGGGTTGCCGGAATAGGTCAACTTGTCGAGCACGACGACGTCGTCTCCGGCCGCGGCGCGGCGCTTGGCGAAGTGCGAGCCGATGAACCCGGCGCCGCCCGTGACCAGGATGCGCATCGCGCGAAGCCTAGAGGACGTTCGTGAGCGGCCTGTGAGCCCGGACCGCCCGAGACCGAAGCGCCGCCGCGTGCCGAAAACCACGGCGGCCCCCGCCCCAGTGTCGCGGACCGGCCCCGCGAAGCCGTGCCCTGTGGATGAAAAGTCACACCTTTGTTGCAGTTGCCATGTCCGCACACGGCAGTTCGTGGGGACAGTCCCCACGGCCCGGCACGCGGCCCCGGAGGCGAGCCGGCCGTTCGGACTAGGCCATGCGGGCGAGGCAGTCGCGCAGGCCCTCGCGCCAGTGGCGCAGGCGCGGTCCGCCGGGCTTTTCGCTTCGGAGCACCGAGTAGGCAGGGCGCGGCGCCGGCCTGCGGAGCTCGGCGGTGGTGATCGGCCGCACCTCGCACTCGATCCCGGCCTCCTCGAAGATCGCGCCGGCGAACTCGGCCCAGGTGCACTCGCCGTCGGCGGCGACGTGCCAGATGCCGTACGGCAGTCCGACGAGCTCGCGCGTCGCCTCCGCCAGGTCGCCCACGTACGTGGGACAGCCGACCTGGTCGTCCACGACCGCGACCTCGTCGCGCTCCGCGCCGAGCCGCAGCATCGTTCGGACGAAGTTGTCACCCGTGGGCCCGAACAGCCACGAGGAGCGAACGATCCACGCCGCCTCGCCGGCCGCGGCCTCGCCGAACGCCTTCGACCGCCCGTACGCCGAAAGGGGGTTCGGGGCGTCTGACTCGACATACGGCATCTGCTTCCGGCCGTCGAAGACGTAGTCCGTCGAGAAGTAGACGAGCGGCCCGAGTGCCGCGGCGTGCTTCGTGCCGCCGACGTTGACCGCCGCAGCGCCCTGCGGGTCGGCTTCCGCGCCGTCGACGTCCGTCCAGGCTGCCGCGTGCAGGACGAGGTCGGCCGCGAGCCCCGGCGGCGGCGGCGTGCCGACGTCCCAGTCGGCGTGGGTGAGCGCGACGACATCACTCCCCGCGAACGCCTCGACGAGCGCGTGTCCGAGTTGGCCGCCGGCGCCGGTGACTAGGACGCGGCGGCCTTGTCCCTGCTCGACAGGATCGGCGATCTCGTGCTCCAGAGATCCTTGACGCGGGGGTCGTCCCAGGGGATCTCGAGCTCGTCCGGATCGGCCGGGTCGTACTCCTGGGTGACGTGGTAGCAGAAGAGCAGATCGGTCAGCGCCTCGAACCCGTGCGCGTGCCGCCCGGGGATGTAGACGCCCACCGGGTTCGCGTCGCCGATGTCCTCGCAGAAGGTCTCGCCGGTCATGCGGTCGAGGACGACGACCCGGGCGGTGCCCTGGAGGCACGCGAAGAGGTCGTCCTGACCACGCTCGTGGTAGTGAAGGCCGCGGATCACACCCCGGCGCGAGAACGAGACGTTCGTCTGGCGGGTCGGCGCCGGCAGGACGCTCTCGCGGCGAACCTCCATGAACCAGCCGCGATCGTCCTCGAACCTCCGCAGGGGAAGCACCTGAATCCCGTCGATCACGATCGGTTCGCCCGACTCCCGCGCACGAAGTCGTTCACCTCGTGGTACGCGTCGATCGACTCGCCCGCGTCGCCCCAGAAACCCTCCAGGACGTCGTACTCCATCGTGCCCTGCTCGACGTACCAGTTGTTGACGTCCGTGATCTCGAGCTCGCCGCGCCCGGACGGCTTCAGGGTCGGGATCACGTCCCACACGGCCTCGTCGTAGAAGTAGATCCCGGTCACCGCGTACTTGCTCGGGGGCGATTCCGGCTTCTCGACGATGCGGACGACCCGCCCGTCGCCGTTCAGCTCCGGGACGCCGAGGTGACGGAGATGCTCGGGCTCCTCCACCTCCGAGAGCAGGATCCGTGCTCCTCGTTCCTGCGTCGCGAAGCTCTCGACGGACGGCTTCAGCGAGCTCTCGAGGACGTTGTCGGCGAGCATGACGCAGACGCGGTCGCCCGAGCCGAACTTCTCGGCGAGGCCGAGTGCCTCCGCGATCCCCCCGGCCTCCTCCTGGTAGGCGTAGAAGAGCCGCTCGATCCCGTGCTCGTGGCCGTTGCCGAGCAGCCGGAAGAACTCGCCGGCGTGTGTCCCGCCCGTGACGAGCATCAGCTCCGAGATGCCGGCGTCGACGAGAGCCTCGATCGCATACGTGACCATCGGGCGGTCGTAGATCGGCAGCAGGTGCTTGTTCGTGATCCGCGTCAGCGGATGCAGCCGGGAGCCGGTCCCGCCGGCAAGGATGACACCCTTCATCGGCGCAGATCGTATGCGGGTTCAGCCTCGGGCCAACGGGTACAAGGTGCGCGATGGGAGAAGAACGCGAGATCCAGCACGATCCGCAGGTGCTCGAAGGCGACGACGATCTGCCGCGGCAGCCGTCGCCGCCGCTCGACCCGTTCACGCCCGAGCCGGGTCCTCGACCGGGTGAGGCTCGCGCCTTCCAGCTGCTCTGGTTGGTGATCGCAGTCCTCGCCGCACTCGGCGTGGCGATCGCTGTCTGGTCGATGTACTCCTAGCGCCCCGCAGGACGGAGCGCGGCCCGGCCCGGCTGCTCGAGCGGCGACGGCGGAACTCGCACGACCCGCGCCAGCGGGCGCGGCAGCCACCAGTTGTAGCGGCCGAAGAGCGCCATGAGCGACGGCACGAGCAGCGCCCGAACGAGCGTGGCGTCGACGAGGATCGCGACCGCGAGGCCGAGCCCGAACTCCTGCAGCCCCACGATCCGGCCCGCCACGAAACCCGAGAACGCCGCGACCATGATCACGGCGGCTGCGGTGACGATCCGCCCGGTCCGCTCGAGCCCGTGGGCGACGGCGTCCGCGTTGCTCTCGCCTTCGTCCCACTCCTCGCGCATGCGGGTGACCAGGAACACCTCGTAGTCCATCGAGAGCCCGAAGAGCATCGCGAAGAGGAAGATCGGGATCCACCCCTCGACTTGGCCGAACTGGTAGAGGCCGAAGAGGTCGCTCCCGAGCCCCCACTTGAACATGACCACGAGCATCCCGTAGCTCGCCGCGACGGAGAGGAGATTCAGCACCACCGCCTTCAGCGGCAGCAACACCGACCGGAACGCGCGCATCAGCAGCAGGTACGTGAGGACCAGAACCGCCCCGACGAGCCACGGGAAGTAGCGGTAAGCCTGGTCCAGGAAATCGACACCCTGAGGCGGCCCGCCCCCCGCGAGCACCTCGGTGCCGGACGGAAAGCCGGCCGCGGGGATGAGCTCCCCGCGCAGACGGTCGACGAAGCGCTGCGCCGGCTCCTCCCCGTACTCGTGGCGCCCCGCGACGACCACCTGCTCGTATCGGCCGCTGCGATCGACGAACGGCCGTCTTGGCGCGACCCGAACGGCCGCAGTCTCGGGATCGGCCTGGATGCGCTCCGCGAGCCGCCCGATCGCGGCCTGCACCTCCGGCGCGCGCACGCCGCCAGGGCGGCCGGAGTCGACGACGATTTGGCTCGGCGAGAGGGCGCCGGGCCCGACCGCGTCCTTGAGGACGTTGAAGCCACGTACCGACTGTGGGAACTGCGGGATCCCCGACGCCGATCCCGGCGTCAGCTGCAACGCGTAGACGGGAATCGCAGCGGCGACGAGCAGGGCGGCACCGCCTGCGAGAAAGGCCACGGGGCGCCGCATGATCGCGTGGGCGAGGCGAGCCCAAAGACCGCGCTCGGCCTGCCGCGGGAGCATCCACGCGAGCCGCCCGAGCCGGCGCCGGACGACGTCGAGGACGCGACGGAACGGGTGATACCGCTTGACTCCGCGGCGCCCGTACACGGACAAGAGCGCGGGCTGCAGCGTGGCGGCCGCGAGGATCGAGACGATCGGGATCAGGAAGCCGCCCACGCCCATCGACCGCATGAACGGCAGCGGCATGAACAGCAACAGCGCGAGGCCGATCGCGACGGTGGCGCCGGAGAAGATCACCGCGCGCCCCGCCGTTTGCATCGTCCGGACGATCGCACCCTCGACGTCGTCCGCGCGTCGGAGCTCCTCGCGAAACCGATAGACGACGAGCAGGGAGTAGTCGATCGCGATCCCGAGCCCGATCAGCTGCACGAGGTTCGTGACGTAGGTCGCCATGGTCATCGTGTGCGCGAAGAGGTACACGGCGCCGAGGGTGGCCATGATCGTCGACGCCGCGAACAGGAACGGGATCGAGACCGCGATCGAGATGCCGAAGACCGCGACGAGAACGGCGAGCGCGATCGGCAGCGCGATCGACTCGCCCTTGCGGAGGTCTTTCGCGAAGATCGGATCGAGGTCGTGCTGGATCGCCGCCTGCCCGGTCACGAACGGCGTCACTCCATCACCGCGCGGCAGCGCCCGGTAGACGTCGTCGGAATAGCCCTTCGCGTCGGCGAGCTTCAGCGTCGAGACGATGTCGCCGTAGAGCACGTGGTCCCCGGCCGGGATCAGCGCGCGGGCCCTCCCCGTCGGCACGTCGTCCGCCGCCCGGTTCGTCGCCGCCTGAAGCCGGGCACGGAGCGTCGCGTCGCGGGCGTCCCGCACGCGGTAGACGACCGTGAAGACGCCGTCGCTGCGATCGCCGTAATGGCGCTCGAGGATCGTCCGGGCACGCTCCGACTCCGTCCCCGGCACGGTGAACGTATTCGAGAGAAGTGCGCTCAGCCGGGTCGACGCAAAGCCGCCTGCCAGCAGGATCGCCAGCCAGGCAACGAGGATCGGCCACCGATGCCGGAGCACGAATTTCGTCCACCGCTCCACGAGTCGTCCCTCTCCTCTTCGACGTTAGGCGCCACTAACCTAGCGGTTGCTAACTTACCGGCAGGTGTTCGGGTTCGTCAAGAGGGAATCGACGGCGAGGCGAGCGCCGTTCTACCTTATGGCCATGTCGCGAGGAAAAGATCAGATCGACCGCCTCCAGGACGAGATCCAGGAGCTCATCGACGAGCTCTGGCAGGTCCCCCGGTTCTCCGGGATGCGCCGCGGCTTTCGTCCCCAGGTCGACGTCGTCAGAACCGACGATCCCGCCGAGTTTCGGGTCGTGCTGGAGCTGCCGGGCGTCGATCCTGACGATGTCAGGATCTATGCGGACGACCAGACGCTGGTGGTCTCGGGCGAGCGGCGCCGGGCCTGCCCCGGGCGTTATTTCCACATGGAGATCGACTTCGGGCCGTTTCAGCGCCGGGTTCAGTTCGCCGAGCAAGTCGATCCTGCCGGCGCGCGCGCCGAGTATCACCGCGGGCTGCTGACGATCTCGCTGCCCATCGCGGAGCACGCACCCACCGCCAAGAAGGTGGCTATCCGGGTCGGGAGGAACCCGTGAGCGAGCTTCTCGCAGAAGAGCGCATCGACGACATCGAGGTCCCGGCAGAGCTGCCGGTCCTGCCTCTGAAGGAGACCGTGGTCTTCCCGCAGTCGATGACGCCGCTCGCGATCGGCCAGGAGCGGTCGATCAAGCTCGTCGAGGACGCCGTCGACGGCGAGCGCCTGCTGGCGCTCGTCACCGTCAAGGACTCCGAGATCGAACAGCCAGGCTGGAACGACCTCTACGAGGTCGGCACCGCCGCGGTCATCCACAAGATGATCCGCGTCCCCGACGGCACGCTGCGGATCCTTGTCCAGGGGCTCCGGCGAGTCCGACTCGACCGCCGCCTCCACGACGACCCCTACCTGATCGGTGAGTTCTCCGAGGTCCCCGAGGAGCTCGACGACTCACCCGAGGTCGAAGCGCTCACGCGCAACGTGCAGATGCTCTTCGGCCGTGTCATCGCATCGGTGCCGTATCTACCCGATGAGCTCGAGCTCGCGGCCGCGAACGTCGACGACCCGTCGGCCCTGTCCCATCTCGTTGCCTCGACGCTGCGACTCAAGACCGAGGAGAAGCAACATCTGCTCGAGCTGACCGAAGTCGGGGCACGCCTCCGCGAGCTTTCGGTGATCCTGAACCGCGAGCTGGAGGTCGTCGAGCTCGGCTCCAAGATCCAGTCGCAGGTCCAGTCCGAGATGGAGAAGGGCCAGCGCGAGTACTTCCTCCGTCAACAGCTGAAGGCAATCCAGGAGGAGCTCGGCGAGGGAGACGCAGAGCAGGCCGAGCTCAACGAACTCAGGGACCGCCTGGCCGAGCTCGAGCTCCCGGAGGAGATCCGGAAGGCGGTCGACCGGGAGCTGGCGCGGCTCGAGAAGCTGCCGGCCGCCTCGGCGGAGTACGGCGTCATCCGAACCTACGTCGACTGGATCGCAACGCTGCCCTGGGACAAGACGACCCAGGACAACCTCGACCTCGACCGCGCGCGCGAGATCCTCGACGAGGACCACTACGACCTGGAAAAGGTGAAGGAGCGGATCATCGAGCACCTCGCCGTGTCGAAGCTGCGAAACGACGCCTCCGGCCAGATCCTCTGCTTCGTCGGTCCGCCCGGCGTCGGCAAGACATCGCTCGGGCAGTCGATCGCGCGCACCCTCGAGCGGAAGTTCGTCCGCATCTCGGTCGGGGGTGTTCGCGACGAGGCCGAGATCCGAGGCCACCGCCGCACGTACATCGGCGCCATGCCAGGGACGATCATCCGTGCCATCCGCGACGCCGAGTCGAGCAACCCCGTGATGCTGATCGACGAGATCGACAAGATGGGCGCGGACTTCCGCGGCGATCCGGCGAGCGCGATGCTCGAGGTGCTGGACCCCGAGCAGAACCGGACGTTCCGCGACCACTACCTCGACCTGCCGTACGACCTCTCGAAGGTGCTGTTCATCTGCACCGCGAACCAGCTCGAGACGATCCCTGCGCCGCTCCTCGACCGGATGGACGTGATCCAGCTGGGTGGCTACACCGACGAGGAGAAGCTCGGCATCGCCCGCAAGTACCTCGCTCCGAAGCAGCTCGCGGAGCACGGGCTCGACCCGGAGCAGGTCTCGATCGCGGAGAAAACATTGAAGCTCGTCATTCGCGAATACACACGCGAGGCGGGCGTCCGCAATCTCGAGCGCCGGATCGCCGACCTTTGCCGGAAGGCCGCGCGCGAGGTCGCAGAGGGCAAGACGACGAAGATCCGCATCGACGAGAAACGACTGCGGAAGGCGCTCGGCCCCCGCCGCTTCTCCGGCGACGTTCGCAAACGCACGTCCGACCCGGGCGTCGCGACCGGTCTCGCCGTGACGGCGGTCGGAGGCGACATCCTCTTCATCGAGGCCACTGCATATCCCGGCAAGGGTCGCCTGACCGTCACGGGCCAGCTCGGCGAGGTGATGCAGGAATCGGCCACCGCTGCTCACTCGTGGGTGCGCGCGAACGCCTCCCGTCTCGAGCTCGATCCCGACTGGTTCGGCGAGCACGACGTGCATGTGCACATCCCGGCGGGCGCGATCCCGAAGGACGGTCCCTCGGCGGGAATCACCATGGCGACGGCGATCGTCTCCCTCGTGCGCGGGATCCCGGTCTCCGAGGAGATCGCGATGACCGGCGAGATCACGCTCACCGGCCAGGTGCTCCAGATCGGCGGCGTTCGCGAGAAGGTCCTCGCCGCTCACCGCGCGGAAATCAAGCGCGTGATCCTCCCCCGCGAGAACGAGCCGGATCTCGAGGAGCTCGAGAAGGAGATCCGGGACGAGCTCGAGTTCGTCCTCGCAGACACGGTCGACGACGTGCTCGGAGCGGCGTTCGAGGATGTCGGCGCCGTTCGCCCGAGGGGGCCGGTCGCAGCCGAGCGGCAGGCAGCCTCAGCGGTTTAGCGGCGGCTTTGCGCGGGGTAGGCTAGCCGCGGAAGCCCAAGCGAAAGGAACGCTGAAGATGGCGAAGACGAAAGACCGTGTGTCCGACGTGAAGCCGTACGTCGATCGTGCAATCCACGACGAGGAGTTCCGCGACAACCTCAAGAGCGCGTTCATCGCCGCTCGCGGTGTCTACGACGAGCTGATCGGGCCCCGCGGCGTGAGCGGCAAGGCGATGCGCGTCGCCTCCGACAAGGAGATGCGTGAGAACCTGCGCACGGCCATCGACGACCTCCGCTCGGCCGCCGACCGGATCCAGCACGGATCGAGCCACAAGGGCCGAAACACGCTACTGATCACGGGCATCGCGCTCGGCATCCTCTTCTTCAATCCGATGACGGGAAGCGACACCCGCAAGTGGGTGAAGGATCTCGTCTTCGGCGAAGAGGACGAGTTCGGCTACCAGGGCGGCAACTCGAGCAACTAGGAGGGCTTGGTGGAACGTGCCTCGTCGTCAGTGTGCGATGCTCGTTCCGAGGCAAGGACGCAGGGAGCGTCCATATCCGCAGATATGGGCGCGACTGCGATGCCAGGGCGAAGCCACGAGGCGAGCAGCGCGGCCTGACGGCTCAGGCTCGCGTTTCGCCAAGCCCTCCTAGGGCTAGTCGCCGCCGCCGGCGCGCGCGTCGACGGCAACGATCCGACCGCCGTCGGGACGGCCGCCGATGCGCACGCTGAGCGCCCTGCGAAGCGAGGCCGGGTCGAGCCCGCTCGCCTCCGAGATGTCCGAAGCTTGAAGGAGGATCGCTCCGGGCTTGGGTGCATTGCCCGCGACGCCGGGCAGATAGCCCGCCACCTGAGCGAGATAGAGATCCTTTCGGTGCTGCCAGGCCTCGAGGTACGGGGTCGGATTGACGGCGCCGTCGTAGCCGAGCGCCAGGAAGGCGACCGGATGAACCTCGAAATGGAGATGGTACGGCGTGCCCTCGGCGTCGCCCGTGTTCCCCACGAAGCCGAGCACCTCGCCTGCCTTGACGCGATTCCCGTTTCGTGCTGCCGGCGAGTACGCGGAGAGGTGGGCGTAGTAGAACTCGTTGCCCTGGCCGTCGCGGAGCCAGAGCCTGTTTCCACCGACGTCGTTCCAGCCGACCGAGAAGACCGTGCCGTCGGCGCAGGCGAGGATGGGGGCGCCGAGCGAGGCGAAGATGTCGTCCCCGTGATGCCAGTTGCCGGGGACGTCGCCGCGGAAAGTGCCGAAGCTGTCGCCGAACGAAACGGGGCCGTAGACGGGGAACACGTACCTGCCCGCGGTGAGCTTCGGCTGCAACCCGGCCGGGATCGGGCGGAGCGTGGGCGCCAGGCTCTGCGGCTTGCCCTGCTCCGGCTCCGGCGGCTTCGCCTGCTGCTTCTTCTTCTCGACCCTCGGCTTGCGGGGGGCCTTCGGTAGCGCGGGAGGCTGCGTCCCCGCCTGCACCCACGCCTCGGCGTAGCCGATGAGGATCTCGCTCCCCGCAGGCAGACCGCCGTGCGCGGCGGTCAGGTGGACGTCGAGGGCCGTCACGTAGCCCCGATAGGTCTGGGCCCGCCCAGAGCCCGCACGAACCTCCGCCTGCTCCAGCGTGATCGCTCGGCCCCAGTCCCCGAGCTGCACCGTCGCGTTCGGCCCGATCGCGGCGGCCGCGCCGTTGACGGTGAGCCCCGTCAGCGCTGCACCGGCAAGAGTGCCCGTCGCATTGCCGCCCTTCGTCGATCCGCTCGCCTTGCCGGACGCGCTCGAGACGGTCACCTCGCCGCCGAACAGGGAGATCGAGCTGATCTGGCTCGAGGCAGTCGACGCGGCGTCCGTGCCGACATCCGTGGACGCCGAGGCCGTGATGGAGCCGGTCCTGACGGCGGAGCCGTCGCTCGGGTACGCGAATGACGCTGCGAAGCCCACGCTGTCGCGCGGCGCGGAGACGGACGTCGACGATGCGCCCGCCTGTCCCGGCACGAGAACCTTGATCCCGAACGCACTTGCGGTCGCGCCGGCCTGCGACCCGTGCGACGTCGCGCCGGCGGGGCCGACTGACAAGAGCACGAGCGCGAGGCACAGGGCGAATGCGAGCCGCATGGCTACCCGCCGGATTATGAGCAATCCGATCCGACGTTGTGCGAAACGCCAAGGCTTGCCTTACTTTGCGAATGAGAATCGTTCTCATGTACTCTCGCGGCGTGGAAGAGCTCACGCTTCCCGATCACGTGCGGCTGACCCGCCAGCGGGAGGCTGTCCTGCGGGCGGTGGCGGGCCGTCGAGGGGGCTTCACGGCGATCGAGCTCCACGACCGGGCACGCGGGGAGGAGCCGAGGCTCGGCCTTGCGACGACGTACCGAACGCTCGAGCTTCTTCGCGAGGCCGGCTCGATCCGGCCACTCGCGGGGCGGGAGCCGCGGACCTACGTCCGCTGCCACCCCGGCCATCACCACCACCTCGTCTGCGTCTCCTGCGGCGACGTCGAGGACACCGAGCTTTGCGCCGCGCCTTCGAAGGCCGAGCTGGTGAAGCGTCACGGTTTCTCGGCCGAAACGCACGAGCTGGACATCTACGGGACCTGCGCCCGCTGCAGTGCCGAATGAGCTGGGTCGCAATACCGCTCGCCGGCCTGACTGTCGTCTCGACCTTTATGGGCGGCTTGACGGCGCTCCGCTACCACAGGCAGCTGACGACTCTGATCGCACTGACGGGGGGAGTTGTCGTGGCGGTCGCCTTGTTCGACGTGCTGCCGGAGGCGATCGACCTGGTGGACGATCCCAGGCGCGTCTCCCTTCTGGTCGGCGCCGGGTTCATCGGCTTCTTTCTGGCCGAGCGCCTGCTCGTCCTGCACCACCGCGACGACTCGGAGCAGGCGCGGGCGCACGCTCAGGTCGGCGCCCTCGGGGCGGCTGGGCTGTCACTCCACAGCTTCATCGACGGCCTCGGGATCGGGCTCGCCTTTCAGCTCGACAGCGCGACCGGCTTCCTGGTCTTCCTCGCGGTCGTCACGCACGACTTCGCGGACGGCCTGAACACGGTCAGCTTCGTGCTCAGCCAGCATCAGGACCGTCGCCGTGCACTGACCTGGCTGGGGATCGATGCCCTCGCTCCGTTCGTCGGGGCGATCGTCGGCTCGTTCATCTCGGTCTCGGACTACGCGCTCGGCAACCTTCTGGCCGTGTACGCCGGCTTCTTCCTGTTCATGGGCGCGACCGATCTTCTCCCGGAGGCGCACCACCACCCCTCGCGCCTCCGCGTCGCGCTGACCGCACTCGGCTTCGGGGCGACCTTGGTCGTCGCACGGCTCGCGGGCGCCTAAGCGCTACCGCGGTGCCTCTTCGCGAAGTCGCGAAAGCGGCTCCGCGCGGCGTCGTCCGGGCCCAGCGGGGCTTCGCCCTCGTAGCGTGGATCGGCGGCGATCTCCAGGGCGACGGCGCGGACCTGCTCCACGACGCGAGCATGGTGCTTCGGGTTCAGGAGGAGCTTCTCGACCCAGGTTTCGGAGCCGTTGTAGGGCTCGATGTCGTCCTCCACGAGCAGCTCGCCGAGGACCATTCCGACCCGGATGTAGGCGAACGTCCTGAAGGCGAGCAGCCGGGTGGGTGTATCGACGAGCCGCGAGATCTCCGGGTGCTCGTCCTGGATCCGGGAGACGATCGAGCCAATCGGTTCGTCGACGAGTGGAATCCAGAGCTCTTCAGGCCCGGCCATCGGCAGAAGCATAGGCCCCTCGACCGCGCAGAACACGCCACGCGAGGTTCGCGGCGACCGCAAGCATGAGGAGGCCGAAGAGACGCCGCAGCACGTCCTCCGGCAGGGCGCGGGCCGCCTGGACGCCACCTTCGACTCCCGCGACAGAGCCGAGGCCGACGAGGAGCGCGGCGCGCCAGTCGACGTTGCCGTGACGATGCTGCCGCCAGGCGCCCACGAGCACGGTCGGGATGATCGCGAGCAGCGAGGTCGCCTCCGCGTGCACCTGGGTGAGTCCGAGCACGAGGACGAGCGTGGGCACGAAGAGGATGCCGCCGCCCACGCCGAACAGGCCGGCGAGGACGCCGCCGAGGAAGCCGAGAGCCGCGGCGACGATTTCCATCAGACGAGGAGCCGCACCCCGACGGCCGCGAGCAGCGCGGCGAAGCCGAGCGTCAGCGTCCGGGTGGCGAGCCGCTGCTGCAGCCCGACTCCGGCGACGACGCCGAACACGGCGGGAAGGCCGACGATCGCCGCCGCCCCGGGCTTCAAGTCGCCGTGAAGGCTGTACGCGACTGCGCCTGCGGCCGCCGTGATCGAGAGCGCCGCGAGCGATGTCCCCGTCGCGGGCCGCGTCCCATAGCCCAACGCGAGCACGAGCATCGGCACGACGATGATCCCGCCCCCGACTCCGAAGAGCGCGCTGAACACGCCGGCAGCGACGCCGATCGCTAGGAGGCGCACGCTCGTATCGTACGGTCGTGGAGGCCGATCACCTGCTCGCTCCCCTGGTCGAGGCTCCCGGCGAGTCGGCGATCCTGCTCGATGTCGACGGGACGCTGGCGCCGATCGTCGCAAGGCCGGAGCTTGCACGCGTGCCCGACGAGACGCAGGACGAGGTCCGGCGGCTCGTCGACCGCTACGCGCTCGTGGCGTGCGTGAGCGGCCGAACCGGCGCCGACGCCGCACGGCTCGTCGGCGTCGAGGGCCCGGTCTACGTCGGCGTCCACGGGCTCGAGCTCGTGCCCGAAGCCGAGCGCTGGCGCGGGCCGCTGCGCGAGTTTGCAGCGAGCGTTTCCTGGCCGGTCGAGGACAAGGGCGTTGCCGTGGTCTTTCATTACCGGGCGGCGACGGACGAGGAGGCGGCGGTCGCGGAGCTCCGGCAGGTGGCGGCCCGGGCGGCGGCGCTCGGCCTCGACGCGCGCTTCGGCCGGAAAGTGCTCGAGGTGCGGCCTCCGGTGGCCGCCGACAAGGGAACCGCCGTCCACGCGCTCCTCGCTAAGCACGGCTTGCGGCGGGCGCTCTACGCCGGCGACGACACGACCGACCTCGACGCGTTCCGCGGGCTGGAGGGCCTCGAGGTGGGCGTGCGGATCGCCGTCGGCTCGGACGAGGGCCCGCCTGAGCTCCGCGAAGCAGCCGACGTCGTGGTCGAGAGCCCCGCTGCGCTGCTCGAGTTGCTGCGCAGGCTCTAGAGCCGCAGGCGGTCGCGCAGCGCACGCGTCTGCCTGCGGGCAACGTCGAGCTCCGTCTGCGCCTCGTCGTCGAGCGCCAGGCGGATCCGGTCGGGACCGGCGCGCCGGACGGCCGCGACCTTGGCGAGGTTGACGACGTGGCTGCGGTGGATCCGGGCGAAGCGCCCCGGCGGAAGCGCCCGCTCGAGCTCGCGGAGCGACGACGTGGCGAGGTACGAGCGGTCGTACGTGTGAACGCGGCTGTAGTCGCCGTCGGCCTCGATCCAGTGGATCGACTCGTAGTCGAGCAGGGATTTCGCGCCGCCGGAGCTGACGACCGCGATCTTCTCGACCGGCGGCTCTTCCCGCCTGCGCGCCTGGGCGAGCCGCTCCACGACGCGCGCGAGCCGTTCCGGCTCGACCGGCTTGACGAGGTAGTCGAACGCCTCCACCGCGAACGCATCCACGGCGTACCGCTCGTGCGCGGTGACGAAGACGACGGCCGGCCGCTCGCTGCGGTCGAGGACGAGCCTCGCGGCTTCGAGCCCGGTCATCTCGGGCATCTCGACGTCGAGAAAGACGACGTCGTAGCGAACTCCCTCGGCGAGCGACACGGCCTCCTTCGCGGTCGCCGCCTCCCCCACGACCTCCACCTCGGGGTGAGCGGCGAGCAGGTAGCGGAGCTCACCTCGCGCGGGGGCCTCGTCGTCCACGATCAGCGCCTTGAGGATCACACGCGTCCCTCGCCCAGCCCTCGCCGCCGAAACGTTCGGAGGAGTCGGGTCGAGCCGGCCGCGTCGGCAAAGCCGGCCCGGCCTCCAGGCCGGCATCGCAAGCGACGCCTCATGCCGGCACGTCGAGCCGCACCACCGTGCCGAAGCCCCCGGACTTGAGCCGCACGCCTTCGCCGTAGAACGCCGTCAGGCGCCGGTGGACGTTGGCGAGGCCGAGCCCGGAGCCGTCGCCTTCTCCGACACCCGGCTCGAGCACACGCTCGAGCGCCTCGCGGGCGATGCCACGGCCGTTGTCGCGAACGGTCACGCGCAGGCGGCCGCGGCGGACGCGCGCCCGCACGAGGAGGCGAAGGGGGCGATCGGTCTTGCCGTGCTTGACGGCGTTCTCCACGAGCGGCTGAACGAGAAACGGCGGCAGGCGAACAGCGAGCGCATCGGCGGTCGCGTCGATCGCCACCTCGAGCTGCGGGCCGAAGCGCGCCTGCTCGAGCGCGAGGTAGCTCCGGACGTGGCCGAGCTCCTCCTCGAGCGAGACGAATTCACCGGGACGCGAGAGCGTCCAGCGGCAGTAGTCCGCGAACGCGAGGATCAGCTCGCGCGCTCGGTCGGGATCGGTGCGGATGAAGCTCGCGATCGTGTTCAGGCAGTTGAAGAGGAAGTGCGGCTCGATCTCGGCCTGGAGCGCCTTCAGCTCTGCGGAGGCAGCCGCACGCGCGGAGCCTGCGAGCTCAGACAGCTGGAGCTGTCCCGAGAGCTGGTCGCCGAGCGCGGAGAGCAGGTCGACGTCCTCGTCGGCGAGGGGGGAGCCGTCGGTCGCGAACGCGACCAGCGCGCCGACGGGGCCGTCGCTCAATCGCAGCGGGACGATCGCGGCGGCGCCGAGAGGACAGGCGGGATGGCGGCAGGCGACCCTCAGGGCGAGCGGTGCGACCCGAGCCTCGTCGGCCGCGAGCGCCTCGAACACCGGTCGGATGGGCTCATCGCCGGTGCGGTGGTGATCCGCCCCGGCGCCGACGAACGCGAGCACGCGATTCGTATCGGTCACGGCGACGGCGCCGAAGCCGAGCTTCTCGAAGACCTCGTACGCGGCGGTTCGGGCGCCGCTCTCGGAAAGACCGAGCCGAAGCTCCGGCAGCGTCGCCGCGAGCAGCTCGAGCGCGGGGGCCTCGCGGCGCAGGCGGCGAACGCGGGGCATGCTGCGCGGACCGTAGCATCGGCTCGTGCACGTAGACGAAGCGGTTCTCGAGCCGTTGCGCGTCCGGTTCGGCCGTCCGGCGCCGCTTGCCTGGGAGGGTGAGATCACGGAGGCGGAGTACCGCCTGAGCACGGCGGAGGCGGGCCGGGCGCACGACGTGACGCTCTTCATCCTCGACGGCGACCGGCTCGCTTTCATCCGGAAACCGCAGTACCCGGCCGGCCTCTGGCGACCTCCGGGCGGCGGGGTCAAGCCCGGCGAGGGCTTCGAAGCCGGCGCGCTGCGGGAGGCACTTGAAGAAACCGGCCTCGCGGTCGAGCTCACCCGCTACCTCGTCGACGCTCGCGCACGCTTCCGGCACGCCGGCCGCCAGCTCGATTGGCGCACGCACGTGTTCGAGGCCCGGGCGCTCGGCCACGTGCTCGCTCCGCGCGACGTGCGCGAGATCGAGGCCGCGCGCTGGGGGACTTTGGCCGAGCTGTCGGGGCCACTTCGCGAGCGTTTCCTCGCCACCGGTCGGCCGCTATGGCGCTACCGGATCGCCCTCCACGACGCCGCGGCCGAAGTCCTCGGCCTCGAGTAGGGCCAGCACCGCAGGGACACTCGTGACGCGCGGCCCACGCCATTCGCGGGCCTCGTCCCAGTACGGCTCCTCACCGTCGCGGTGGATGAGCACGGCCCGCATGCCGACTCGCTCGGCACCGGCCAGCTCGTCGTTCGCCCCGTCGCCGACGAAGACGGACTCCCGGGCGTCGACGCCGAGCTCCTCGAGCGCGAGCCGGTAGATCCTGGGATCGGGCTTGCGCAGCCCGACCGAGCACGAGAACACGGTCGAATCGAACAGCCCCGCGAACGGCGTCTTGTCCCAAACGTTCGGCACGTCCTCGCTGCAGACGCTGATCAGACCGACCAGGATTCCCCTGGCGCGGAGCTCGCGAAGCGTCTCGACCGCCCCCGGCCGGGGCGTGAGCATCCGGCGCGTGGCCTCGTGCCTCAGCTCGACGAGCTCGTCGGCAAGGGCCGGATCCGCGCCGATCGCGCGGAGGTAGTCGTGGAGGGGGCCGCTGTCCCTCGTCGGCCTCCCCTCGAGCCAGAACGCCGCAAACTCCTCCGGATCGCGGCCGAGCCGCTCGGCCACCCTGTCCTGGAAGGCCCGCGATCCGGCCGGATCGAAGTCCACGAGCGTGTCCCAGAGATCGAAGACAACGGCACGCACGTTCATGCGTTCGCCGCCTCCCGACGCAAGACGTCCCAGGCCCTCGACACGTCCTCCTCCGAGGTGCTCGCGTTGCCGATCGCAAGCCGCAGGACGTGGCGGCCGTCGAGGACGGTGTGCGACAGGTACGCCTCGCCGCTCGCGTTCACGCGCTCGAGCAACGCCTCGCTGTCCTCGTCCGACCCGTCGCGCCTGAAGCAGACGACCGAGAACGGCCTGGGAGCCACGACCTCCCAGCCGGGCTCGGCGCGCACCCACCCCTCGAAGAGGGCCGCGAGCCGGACGGCCTCGCGAATGCGCTCCTGCAGCCCTTCGCGCCCGTAGCAGCGGAGAACCGCCCACAGCTTCAGGGCGCGGAAGCGGCGCCCGAGCGCCGGCCCGTACTCGCTCAGGTTCAGGGCGTCCTCGTCGCGGGTGCGCAGGTACTCGGGGACGAGCGTCATCGCCGCGTGCAGATCGTCCGGGCGCCTGGTCCACAGGGCCGAGCAGTCGACGGGCGTGAAGAGCCACTTGTGCGGGTTGACGACGACGGAGTCGGCGCCCTCGATGCCTTCCCATTCCGGCCGGAACTCCGGGCAGACCATCGCCGAGCCCGCGTACGCGGCGTCGACGTGCAGCCACACATGCTCCCGCTCGCAGATCTCCGCCAGCTCGGCGACCGGATCGACCGAAGTCGAGGAGGTCGTGCCGACGGTCGCCACGAGCGCGCAGGCGCCTTGCAGGTCGACTAGACCGTCCGTCCGCATCCGGAAGTCGCTGTCCGCCGGAACCTTCTGGACTGCGAGGCCGAGCAGCCGCGCCGCTTTCTCGACCGACGAGTGAGCGTGCTCGGAGCACAGGACGACGCGTCCGGGGAACCGCTCACGCGCCGCTGCAAGGGCGGCCAGCGTCGACGTCGAGGCGGTGTCTTCGATATGCCCGTGCCACTCCCGCGGCAGGCCGAGCAGCTGCGCGAGCCAGTCCATCGTCACCACCTCGAGCTCGGTCGCAGCGGGCGAGGTGCGCCACAGGATCTGAGTGACGTTCAGCGTGGCGGCGAGAAGCTCGGCGAGGATGCCCGGCTCCGAGCCGGTCGTCGCGAAATATGCGAAGAAGCCAGGGTGCTGCCAGTGGGTGATCCCGGGCATGAGAACCTCGTCGAGGTCGCGCAGGACCGCGGAGAAGGGCTCCGAGCGCTCG
>DATMIX010000076.1:0-22950 GCA_035554095.1 Gaiellaceae bacterium
GACGGTTGGATCGCGGAGCTGCTGGAGTTCGACGCTCAGGTCGGACGCGAGGACGTGAAGCTCGTCGAGAACGTCCAGCGCGGCGTCGGCACGGGGTTGATCGACCGAGGCCACCTGCTGCCGGAGAGCGAGCGGCTCATCGCCGACTTTCAGCAGCGCGTGCAGGCGGCGCTGGCCTAGCCCCTCCTCAAAGGCGGTCGCGGCGCGGCGGCCGCTGCGTCCGGCGGCGGTGGCGGGCCTCCTTTCGCACTCGCTGCCCGTGCTCCGAGCGCGCGCGGGCGTCGACACGGCGCTCCAGCCGCTCGAGCTCGCGTTGCAGCTTGAGCCAGCTCTCGTACCGCTCCCGGCTGAGGGCTCCGCTCGCCAGGGCGTCTCGAATGGCGCAGCCGGGCTCGCCTTTGTGGCCGCAGTCGGAGAACCTGCAGCGAGCCGCCAGCGAGCCCACGTCCTCGAACGTCGTCTCGAGGCCGGCGCCGACGTTCCAGAGCTGCAGCTCGCGCAGCCCCGGCGTGTCGAGCACGATTCCGCCGCCGGGGAGTGGGATCAGCTCCCGGTGCCGCGTCGTGTGCCGGCCGCGTCCGTCCTCGCCGAGCTCGGCCGTCGGCATCACGGTTCCGCCCGCGAGGTGGTTGACGATCGTCGACTTCCCGACGCCCGAGGAGCCGAGCAGGGCGACCGTCCGGTTGCCCTCCAGGTAGGGGCGCAGCGCGTCGATGCCTTCTCCGCTGAGACCGTTGACCGCGTGGATCGGGACGCCGAAGGCGATCGCCTCGACCTCGAGAACGGCTCCGTCGACATCGTCGCAGAGGTCGACCTTCGTCAGCACGATCGCGGGCTGGGCGCCGCTTTCCCAGGCTGTTGCGAGGTAGCGCTCGAGCCGCCGCGGCTTGAAATCGACCGCGGTCAGCGCCGTCGTCACCAGCACGGTGTCGGCGTTCGCGGCGAGTATCTGCTCCTTCGCGGCGAGCCACGGCTCCTTGCGTGAGAAGACCGTGCGCCGCTCCATGACGTCCACGATCGTCGATCCGTCGCGAACCGCGACCCAGTCGCCGACGGCGGGCCAGACGTCGGCATGCCGAAGCCGCCCCGCCAGCTCGGCGCGAAGCTCGCCGTCGGGGCCGTGCAGCACATAGGCGCTGCGGTGCTCCACCGCGACGCGCGCGGGCACGAGGCCCTGCTCGCGGTGGCGTTCGAACTCGATGTCGCGCTCCGGCGTCCAGCCGAAGCGCACGAGATTGCTCTCGCTCACTCTTGCCTCCTTGTGGGTGTTGGCCGTCGCGGACCGCGCGGCGGCCCGCCCGTGCAGGTCAGCCGGCCGAGACGGCGCTACTCAGCTAGAGGCGCGTGTCGCGACCGGCGGAGACGAACAGCTCTGACTGCATGAAGCACACCTCCTCGGTCGCGGGGGAACGAGACAAGCGTAGGGCGGCCTGCCGACGGCGTCAAACCGAAGCCAAGTAACAGTCTGTTACTTGGCTCCTGGCGGGCGGAGGACTGCGAACTCGTCCGTGACCTCCAGCCGACGCCTCCTGAAGCGGAACAGGGCCGCCGGGCGGCCTCCGCCGGGGCCCGGCTCCCGGCGGTCGCCGGTCTGCTCGATCACGCCGCGGCGGAGCAGGATGCGCTGGAGGTTGGTCGCCGCGACGTCGTGGCCGAGCGCCGCGGCGTAGATGTCACGTAGTTCCGAGATCGTGAACCGCGGCGGTGCGAGCGCGAAGCCGACGTTCGTGTACGAGAGCTTGGCGCGCAGGCGCTCGCGAGCCGCGAGCGTGATCTCGCGGTGGTCGAAAGCCAGTTGCGGCAGCCGGGACACGGAGTGCCAGGCGGTGTCCGCCGGCAGGGCCGGGTCGACGTCTGTGGGGACGAGCCCGACGTACGCCGTCGCGATCTGCCACTCCGCCGGATGCCGCTTCGGATCGCTGAGGGTCGCGAGCTGCTCGAGGTGGGAGACCTCGCGGACGTCGACCTTGGCCGCGAGGTGCCGGCGGATCGACTGTTCGAGCGTCTCACCGGATTCCAGGTAGCCGCCGGGGAGGGACCAGGCGCCCAGAAACGGCTGCCGGGCGCGCTCCCAGAGCAGCGCCTGCAGGCGGCCGGCGCGGATCTGGAGCACGACCGCGAGGGCAGCATGGGTGGGGGTGGTAGACTTGGCCACGAGTTTTAGACTCTCAGTCGAAAACCTTAGCGGAGAAGGAGACGAATGGCGGTCATCGAGGTTCCGGTCCAGCCCCGGACTCAGCGCGACGTCGAGGAGGTGCTCCGCGACGGCGGCTTCTCGGCGTTCCATCGCAAGGCCGTCCTCGTGACGGGAGCCGCATGGACGTTCGTCGCGATGGAAATCCTGCTCGTCGGGTTCGTCCAGACGACGTTCGCGGCGAAGTGGAACCTGGACGGCACCTGGCAGGGCCTGATCAACAGCGCGGCGCTGGCCGGCTCGCTGTTCGGCAGCCTCGTCCTCGGCCGGCTCGCGGACCGGATCGGGCGCCGGACGATCTTCCAGTACGCGATCCTCTGGTACGCGGTCTTCACGGCCGTGACCGCCCTCTCGTGGGGGCCGTGGTCGGTGATGACCTTCCGCTTCCTGGCCGGCATCGGCCTCGGCGGCATGCTCGTCGTCGACCCCTCCATGCTCGCCGAGTATCTGCCGCCGCAGCGCCGCGGGCGGATGCTCGTCTTCCTCGATCTCTGGTGGCCGGTGGGCCTGCTGCTGGCGACCGGGCTCTCGTGGGTCTTCATCGGCCACTCGATTGGCGGCGACAACTCGTGGCGGTGGCTCTTCCTGACGGCCTCCTTCCCGGCGTTCATGACGTACGTCGTCCGCCGTACGCTCCCGGAGAGCCCCTACTTCCTCGCGCGCACCGGGCGGCGAGACGAGGCCGCGACCGTGCTCACCGAGATCACCGGCAGCCCCGTCTCCCCAGAGCAGATCGAGACGCCTCCCGACCAGCCTCGGTCATCCCTTCGCGAGCTCTTCTCGCACGCGCTTGCGCGCACCGACGCCGTGATGATCGGCGTCTGGGTCGCGCTCAACATCTCCTACTACGGCCTTTTTCTGTGGCTGCCGTTCGTCCTGAACGGCGACAAGTTCTCGATCGACATCTACCTGCTGCTCGCGCTTTCCGCCCTTTCCCAGTTCCCCGGCTACGCGGCCGCGATCTGGCTCGTCGAGCGGATCGGCCGCAAGCCCACGCTCGCCGGGTTCCTGCTGCTGGGCGGCGTCAGCGGCTACGCGTTCGCGGGCGCCGACTCGGCCACGGTCTACGTCATCTCCCTGTTCTTCGTCGGCTTCTTCAACCTTGGCGCCTGGGGCGCGCTCTACCCGTACACGTCGGAGCTGTACCCGACACGCGTGCGAGCATCCGCGTTCGGGATGCTCGAGGGCGTCGGCAAGTCCGCCGCGATCGCGGGGCCGTACATCTTCGGAAACCTCAAGGACGCGACCGGCGGCACCTTCTGGCCGCTGACGTTCGTCGCCCTCGTGATGGCGGCCGGCGGGATCGTCGCGGGAGTGCTCGGGCAGGAGACGCGCGGCAGACCCCTGGCCTAGAACCCTAGGGCCAGAGCGCGCTGTCGGGCCGCAGGTCGAAGCGGCCCCCGTTGCGGCACTCCGGCGAGGTGTACTCGGCGGGCATCTCGGGCGGCAGCTCGGCGAACGCGAACGTCGCGAGCTGGCGCGCCTGCTGCGCCGTCGCGCCGAGCCGCCGCGCGACGAAGTCGACGGCCTGCAGCGCGTAGCACTCCGTCCGCGCCTCGTTCCGGATGCCCGCGAGGTGGTACGACTCGTGCGCGAGCGCGTTCAGTGACCAGGCTGTCTCGATTGCCGAGCCGTCGCACGGAAGCAGGCAGTCGACACCGGTCTTCGTCAGCTGCGAGTAGCGGTGGAGACGCTCGCAGATCCCCTCCATCAGGATCGTCTCGTCCGCAGGTCTACCGTTGACGAACATCGTTCGGCCCGACTGTCCGTCGACCCCGACGATCTCGCCCGTCACGCCCTCGCAACGAACGTGAACGTCACGGCCGGCGAGCTCGCCGGCGATCGTGCTGAGGCGCAGGTCGGCCGGCTTCGCCTCCGCCGGAGCGGCGGCGCGGTTCAACGCGATCGCGAGCAAGGCGAGCAGGAACAGCAGGAAGGCCGCGACCGCGCGCATGCCCAGGTTGTCGGCAGATCGAAGGTTGCGTCTTAGCCGCCGGCGACGGCCGCGACGATGCGGATCTCGCCGCTCGCGGGCGCCTGGAGCCCGCCCCGGTCGCGGATGTCGGCGCCGTCGACGTACACGTTGACGAGGCTGCGCAGCGCGCCGCGCTCGTCGAAGATGAGGTCGGCGACCGGAAGCTGTTGCAGCGCCGCCTCGACGGTCGGGCCGTCGACCTCGAACCTGCCCTCTCCGCCCGCTTCGCTCGCGAGGAGCGACGGGAGCAGGATCACGACCACTCCGCGACCTCGACCGACAGCACGGGCGGCAGGTGGCGTGCCGCCTCGACCCACGACTCGCCCTCGTCCGCCGAGACGAAGACAGAGCCGCTCTGCGTGCCGACGTACACGCCGACGGGGTCGAGCGAGTCGCTCGCACCGCCCTCGCGGAGGATCGCCACCCAGGCCTCCTCGTGGGCGGCGCGGAGCTCCCAGCTCGCGCCCGCGTCCCGGGTCCTGTACACGCCGAGTTTCCCGCCGCAGCTGACACGGTTCATCGCGCCCTCCTCGGGAACGACCCACGCCGTGTCGGGGTCGCGCGGGTGGATGGCGAGGGCGAAGCCGAAGTCGCTCGGCAGCCCGTTGCCGTCGAGTCGGTCCCAGTTGTCTCCGCGGTCGTCGGAGCGGTAGACGCCGCAATGGTTCTGCTGCCAGAGCCGCTCCGGCCGCTCCGGGTGGACGAGCAGCTTGTGCACGCACTGACCGACCTCGGGATACGGGTCGTCCGGCATGAAATCCGCGGCGACATCGCTGTTCACGGCCGTCCAGGTCTCGCCGCCGTCGTCGGTCCGGAACGCTCCGGCCGCGGAGATGCCGACGTAGAGCCGCGACGGGTCGGACCGGTCGATCTGGATCGAGTGGCAGCACATGCCGCCCGCTCCGGGCATCCACTTCTCGCGCGTGGGGTGCTCGAGGATTCCGCGCACCGGCTCCCACGACGTGCCGCCGTCGTCCGTCCGGAAAAGGGCGCCCGGAGCAGCCCCGAGCCAGAGGGTGCCGGGCTGCGAGGGGTGGCCCGGCTCGACATGCCAGGTCTTCTCGAGCGTGAGCTCCGACGTCTCCGGGAGGCCGAGCCCCTCGCTCCTCTGCCAGGTCTCGCCACCATCGGTGGAGCGGTGAACCACAGGGCCGTAAGCGGCGTGGTTCGTGCACGCGAAGATCGCGCCGGTGCGATCGTCCACGATCGCGTGGAAAACCTCCCAGCCCTCGAGCCGAGGACGGTCGAGCCGCCAGTCGCGCCGTTTCCCGTCACCGCGGAGGAGGAACAAGCCCTTACGGGTTCCTGCAAGGATCGAGACGTCCACCGCGGGAAGAACCTAGCCGCTCGGCGCGTTTCCGGTCGAGCAAGCGAGAAGGAGGGCAGAATGGCCGAGCTGACCGACAAGCAGCGGCGGTTCATCGCCGAGAACCCGTTCGTCGCCACCGCCACGACCCTGCGGCGGGACGGGTCGCCGCACAACACGATCGTCTGGATCGACGTCGAGGACGGGATCGTCACGTTCAACACCGCGGCGGGGCGCGCCAAGGAACGCCATCTGCGCAACGACCCGCGCGCCGCCGTGACCGTGGTCGATCCCGAGAACACGTACCAGTGGGTGTCGGTCAGCGGGCCGGCGGAGATGACGACCGAAGGCGCCGACGAGCAGATCGACAAGCTCGCCAAGAAGTACCTCGGTCAGGACGAGTACCCGTGGCGGTCCCCGGACCAGCAGCGTGTGAGCGTGAAGATCCACCCCGAGAAGGTGGATTCGTCCGGCCTCGACGGCTAGCGCGTGGAGATCCTGCTCTGCGACGTCGGGCCGCGCGACGGGCTCCAGAACGAGCCCGAAACACTGGCACCGGCGGTGCGGGCCGAGCTGGTCGACCGACTTGCCGGCGCGGGCCTCCCGCGGATCGAGGCGGTCAGCTTCGTCCGAGACGATCGGGTGCCTCGGATGGCCGGCGCCGAGGAGGTCGTCGCCGCGATCGAGCGGCGGGACGGCGTCGAGTACGCCGGGCTCGTGTTGAACGAGCGGGGGTTCGAGCGCCTGCGGGCGACGCGACTCGACCGGGTCAACGTCACGCTCGGCGCGACGGAGACGTTCAACCAGCGGAACGGCAACGCGTCGCTCGGCGAAGCCCTGGAGCGAGTGCGGCGGATCCTCGCCGCCGCCGACCGGCCGTCGACCGCGACGATCAGCGTCGCCTTCGGCTGCCCCTTCGAGGGTGAGGTCGACGCAGGAGCGGTCGCGGACCTGGCCGGCAGCGTCGACGCGGACGAGCTCGTCCTTGCGGATACGATCGGCGTCGCGACGCCTGGGGCTGTGAAGAGGCTGACGCAGCGCGTCGCCGGCTTCGGGAAGCCCGTCGGCTTTCACGGCCACAACACACGGAACACCGGCTACGCGAATGCGCTCGCCGCCGTCGAGGCGGGCGCGACCATCCTCGACGCGTCGATCGGAGGCCTCGGCGGCTGCCCCTACGCGCCGCGCGCGACCGGGAACATCGCGACCGAGGATCTCGCCTACCTGCTCGCCGGCGAGGGGATCGAGACGGGCGTCGATCTCGACGGTCTGGTTCGGATCTCGGCCTGGCTCGAAGAGGTGCTGGGCCGGTCGCTCGAGGGCCAGCTCTACCGCGCCGGCCTGTTTCCGAGCGCGACGACGCCCGCGGCGGAGAGCTCGGCGACCTCGCCCTCCCCGTAACCGGCCTCCGTCAGGATCTCGGCTGAGTGCTCGCCGAGGCGCGGCGGCGCCGATCGGTGGTGCAGCCGGATCTGGTCCAGCGAGAGCGGCGACGACACGAGCGCCTCCCCGTTCACTTCCTCGATCAGGCCGAGCGCCCGCGTCTGCTCGTGCGCGGCGACCTCGGCGACGTCGTTGACGGGTCCCGCCGGGACGCCCGCCGCGGCGAACCGTTCGAGCCAGGCGGCGCTCGGGTCCTCGCGAAGGCGGCGCTCGAGCAGGTGGCGGAGCTCCTCGCGGTGCGCGATCCGCGCCGGGTTCGACGCGAAGCGCTCGTCCTGGGCCAGCTCGGGCAATCCGAGCGCCTCGCACAGGCGACCGAAGAGCCTGTTGTTCCCGGCCGCGATCATCAGGCGCCCGTCGGCGGTCTTGAACGCCTCGTACGGGGCGATGAGCGGAAACGCAGTCCCGTGCCTGCCGGCGACGGCGCCGGTGCGGAGGTGGTCGATCAGGTGGTAGGGCATCAACGAGACGGCGGCCTCGTAGAGCGACACGTCGATGACGCATCCGTGGCCGTTTCGCTCGCGTTCGCCGAGGGCGAGCAGGATTCCGAGCATCGCCCAGAGGGCGGTCACCTGGTCGACGAGCGAGACGCCGACGCGGACCGGCGCACGGTCGGGCTCGCCCGTGACGCTCATGATCCCGCTGACGGCCTGCACGAGCGGGTCGTAACCGGGCTGGTCGCGCAGCGGCCCCTCGCGCCCGAACGCGCCGATCGAGCAGTAGACGAGCCCCGGGTTGCGCGCCCGGAGGTCGGCGGCTCCGAGACCCCGGCGCTCTGCAAGCCCTGGCCGCAGGCTCTGGACGAAGACGTCCGCCCCGTCGGCCAGCCGCAGCAGAACGTCGCGGCCGGAGTCGCCCGAAAGGTCGAGCGCGATCGACCGCTTGTTCGCGTTCGCCGCAATGAAGAGCGGGCTCTCGCCGCCGACGCCCCAGGCGCGTGTCTCGTCGCCGCCCTCCGGGCGCTCGACCTTGATCACGTCGGCGCCCAGGGCGCCGAGCAGCTGCGTGCAGTACGGGCCCGCGAGGGACACGGTGACGTCGACGACCCGGATCCCTTCGAGCGGGCTCGTCACGACTCGAGCGCGTAGAGATCCGTCGTCGATTTGAAGGGACCCTGAAGGTCTTCGCGCTCGAGCGTCTCGCCCAGCTTTTCGGCTACACGGATCGACGCGGTGTTACCGCGCTGGATGAGGGAGATCAGGCGCGTGATCCCGCGCTCGCGGAGCGCCCAGTCGCGGGCGGCGACGGCGGCCTCGGTCGCGTAGCCGCGCCCCCAGAACTCGCGGCCGAGCGTCCAGCCGATCTCCGTCTCGACGTTCCCGTGGGGATCCCGGAGCATCGCGTGCACCCAGCGGTCGGCCTCCCAGAGGAGGAAGCCGGCTCGCCCGATCAGGCGGTTGTCCTCCTTCCGCAAGAGGCTGAACAGGCCGACTCCGTGCCGCTCCCAGTGGGCGATCATCCGCTCGATGCCGAGGGCCGTTTCGGCGCGGGTCTTCGTCTCGCCACCGAGGTAGCGAACGACTTCGGGATCGGTCCACATGCTCGCGTACCCGTCGAGGTCGCCGAACTCGGGCACCCGCAGCAGAAGGCGTTCCGTTTCGAGGTGCACGACGACGACTATCTTCGTCCCCAATGAACCAGCTCGCGAACGAGACCAGCCCGTACCTTCTGCAGCACGCCGACAATCCCGTCGACTGGTACCCGTGGGGCGAGGACGCCCTCGAGCGTGCGCGGCGCGAGGACAAGCCGGTTCTGCTCTCGATCGGCTACGCCGCCTGCCACTGGTGCCACGTGATGGCGCACGAGTCGTTCGAGGACGAGCAGACCGCTGCGGTCATGAACGAGAGGTTCGTGAACGTGAAGGTCGACCGCGAAGAGCGGCCCGACCTCGACTCGCTCTACATGGACGCCGTCGTCGCGATGACCGGCCACGGCGGCTGGCCGATGACCGTCTTCCTCACTCCTGACGGCGAGCCCTTTCTCGGCGGGACGTACTTCCCGCCGGAGCCGAGGCACGGCCTCCCTGCGTTCCGCCAGATCCTCGTCGCCGTTTCCGATGCCTACCGGGAGCGTCGCGAGGACGTGGCCCGGCAGGCCGCGGCGCTCGTGGACGCCTTGCAACAGACTGTTGCTATCTCACAGTCCGGGGAACCCCTGGCCGAATCGTTGCTCGGCGAGGCGGTGCGCGGGCTGCGGCGCCAGTTCGACGAGGAGTGGGGAGGGTTCGGGGGCGCGCCGAAGTTCCCGCCCGCCTCGGTCTTGGAGTTCCTTTTGCGGATGCACCACCGCAACGGAGACGAGGAGGCGCTCCGAATGGTCACGCGGACGCTCGACGGCATGGCCGCGGGCGGGATGTACGACCTGCTCGGCGGCGGCTTCCACCGCTACTCCGTCGACGAGCGCTGGCTCGTGCCGCACTTCGAGAAGATGCTCTACGACAACGCGCTCCTGGCCCCGGTCTACCTCCACGCCTGGGTCGTGACGGGGGAGGACCGGTACCGGGCCGTCACGGAGGAGACGATCGATTACCTCCTGCGCGAGCTCCGGCTGCCCGAGGGAGGGTTCGCCTCCGCGCAGGACGCCGACACGGACGGCGTCGAAGGGCTGACGTTCACCTGGACCGTTGACGACGGCGTGCCGGCGGAGCTGCTGCACCCGTTCGAGCACGGCCGCTCGATCCTGCGCGGGCATCTCGACGAGACCCTTCGGCAGCGCCTCATCGACCAGCGCGAGCAGCGGGCGAAGCCGCTCCGTGACGACAAGGCCATCGCCGCCTGGAACGGCCTGACTCTCGCCGCGCTGGCCGAAGCCGGCCGGCGGCTCGACCGGGCCGACCTGCTCGACGCCGCACGCGAGCTTGCCGAGTTCCTCCTCGGGCCGCTTTCGGACGAGCACGGACGGCTTTACCGCAGCTGGCGCAGGGGAAGGGCGAGGCACAACGGCTTCCTGGAGGACTACGCGGACGTCGCCCACGGCCTCTACGAGCTGCACGTCGCGACCGGCGAGAAGCGTTGGCTCGAGGAGTCGAACCGGCTGGCACGGCTGGCCGTCGAGCTGTTCGCGGACGAGGAGCGTGGCGGGTTCTTCCTCGCGCCGGTCGACGGAGAGCGGCTCGTCGCGCGCAAGAAGGAGCTCGACGACAACCCGACACCGTCCGGAAACTCGATGCTCGCGTTCGTCCTGATCCGACTGTCACGCATTTGGGGCGATGACGAGCTCGAGCGGCGCGCCGCCGGCGTCCTTCGGCTCGTCCGCGACACGCTGCCGAGGGCTCCCGCCGCGTTCGGGAACATGCTCTCGGCGCTCGACCTCTACCTCTCGCCGCCGCGCGAGCTCGCGGTGATCGCCTCGCCAAAAGACGAGGTCGCGCGAGTCGCCCTGAGCGGCTTCGACCCGAACGCGGTCGTCGCGTTCGGCCCCGCCGATGACGTGCCCCTGCTCGCGGGCAAGGACCGCGTCGAGGGGAAGCCGGCCGTCTACGTCTGCGAGCGTTTCGCCTGTCAGGCGCCGGTGACGGACGCGGCCGAGCTTTCCCGCCTCTGAGTCTCGCGAGCATTTCTTCCGATGACCGTTTGCTCCTCTCACGAGCGCGGCCGGCCTTTCGACCGGCCGCGTCGCACCCGATATCGAGGGGGCGACACCGGGTGGTCTGGAGGGGGAGGCTGCGGCCTGCTCCCCCTCCATCCGCCCGCCTTTAGAAGCGGGCAGCCTTGTGGGCGCGACGACCGCGCGCGTCCGGGCGGCGCGCACCTGATTGGCGATTCATTCGCGCCCGAAAGCTCAAAACCCTCCTTCAGGCAAAAAGACCGAGACGACGAGGCCCCGGCTCGGTTGTCGTCCTGTCAGGTACCCGGACCGTACCCGAGGAGGGTCAGGCCAAACAAGAAAAGGGGGGCGCTGTCGCAGCGACCGTCTCCTGACAGGCCGGCAACCGCGGAGGGGCGCCCCCACACAGGAAAGAAGCCGCCATCCGTAAAAACTGACGGTCGATTTTTCGCTGTTTAAGGTACTTCGCCCGTGCCTCTCCTCGCCGTCGAGCACCTCACCCGCAGGTTCGGCGGTGTCGTCGCGGTCGACGATGTCTCCGTGGCGGTGGAGGCCGGGCAGATCGCCGGCCTGATCGGCCCGAACGGCGCCGGCAAGACGACGGTCTTCAACCTCGTGACCAGGCTCTACCGGCCGGACTCGGGCGACATCGTCTTCGACGGACAGAGTCTCCTGGGGGTTCGGCCGCACGGCGTCGTGCGTCGGGGGATCGCCCGCACATTTCAGAATGTCGAGCTCTTTCGGTCCATGAACGTGCTCGAAAACGTTCTCGTCGGCATGCATGCGCGAGGCGAGCGCGAAGCGGTCGAAGTCCTCGACTACGTCGGCCTTGCCGACGACGCGTACCGCAAGGTCGCAGGGCTCCCGTTCGGCACGCAAAAGCGGGTCGAGCTGGCCCGGGCGCTCGCCGCTGGGCCTCGCCTGCTCCTGCTCGACGAGCCGGCCGGCGGCCTCAATCACGAGGAGGTCGAGGAGCTCGCGGAGCTGATCCGCCGGATCAAGAGCGCGTTCGATCTGACGGTGCTGCTGGTCGAGCACCACATGGCGCTCGTGATGGGCATCGCCGACCGCGTCCACGTTCTCGACTTCGGCCGCAAGATCGCCGAGGGCACGCCGGCGGAGGTGCAGGCGGACGCGGCGGTGATCGAGGCGTACCTCGGGAGCGGAAAGCCGCAGCATGCCCCTGCTTGAGCTGAGCGGCGTCCAGGCGCGCTACGGGGCGCTCCAGGCGCTGCACGGAATCAACCTCACCGTCGACGAGGGCGAGATCGTCGCCGTGCTCGGCGCAAACGGCGCGGGAAAAACGACGACCCTGCGAGCCGTCTCCGGCACCGTCAAGACGAACGGGAACATCGTCTTCGGGGGCGAGCGGATCGGCGGCCACGGCCCCGAAGCCGTGGCCCGTGAGGGGATCGCGCATGTGCCCGAAGGGCGCGGGACGTTCGCCGACCTGACCGTTCGCGAGAACCTTCGCCTCGGCGCTCACGTTCGACCGCGCGGTAAGGCGAAGGCCGATTACGACCGCGTGCTCCGGCGATTCCCGATCCTCGCCGAGCGCCAGCGTCAGGCCGCGGGGACGCTGAGCGGGGGCGAGCAGCAGCAGCTCGCGCTCGCGCGGGCGCTGATGCAGCGGCCGAAGCTCTTGCTCCTCGACGAGCCGTCGCTCGGGCTCGCGCCCCGCGTGGTCGCGGAGATCTTCCGCACCGTCGCGGAACTGAACGAGGAAGACGGTCTCTCCGTCCTCGTGGTCGAGCAGAACGCCAACCTCGCGCTCGAGACCTCGAGCCGGGCCTACGTCCTCGAGGTCGGGCGGGTCGCCGTCGCCGGAACCAGCGCGGAGCTTCGCCGTCACGAGTCCGTGCGGCGCTCCTATCTGGGGTACTGAGAATGGTCTTCGCGGCCGATTGGGCCGGATTTGCGCAGCAGGTCGTCGGCGGCCTTGCCTCGGGCGGGATCTACGCGATGCTCGCACTGGCCCTCGTGCTGATCTACCGCTCGACGGGGGTTGTCAACTTCGCCCAGGGGGAGATGGCGATGTTCACGACTTTCCTCGCCTGGGCGCTCGTTCAGCACGGGGTGGGGTATTGGGGCGCGGTCGCGCTGACCGTCCTGATCGCGTTCGCGGGCGGGATCGCCCTCGAGCGCGTGATCATCAGGCCGGTGGAGCGCGCGCCGGCCCTGACGATCGCGATCGTCACGCTCGGGCTCTTCTTCCTCCTGAACGGCGCGGCCTTCTGGATCTGGTCGCCGGAGCAGAAGTACCTGCGCTCGGCGTTCTCGACGCGGCCGGTCGAGATCGCGGGCGTCCAGATCTCGATCCAGGATCTCGGCGTGATCGCCGTCGCGGTCGCCGCCGCGACCCTGCTCGCGGTTCTCTTCCGCTTCACAAAAGTCGGCCTGGCGATGCGCGCGGTGGTCGCGAACCCGGACTCGAGCCGCCTGCTCGGCATTCGCGTCGGCTGGATGCTCGCGCTCGGCTGGGGCCTCGCCGCCGCGCTCGGCTCGGTCGCCGGCCTCCTGACGGCATCGCCGAGCTTCGACCAGAGCTTCATGCAACCGGTGCTGCTCTACGCCTTTGCGGGTGCGATCCTCGGTGGAATCGACAGCGCGCTCGGAGCCGTCGTCGGCAGCCTCCTGCTCGGGGTCTTCCTGAACGTCGTCACGAGCCTCGACACGCTCGGCCTTGGCTGGACGATCGACAACGACCTCCGCCTGCCTGCTGCACTCGCCGTGATCCTGCTGGTGCTCCTGATCCGGCCGTCCGGGTTGTTCGGAACGGCGCAGGTGACGCGGGCGTGAAGGCCGTTGCCCGCAACGCTGTCCGAGTGCTGCTCATCGGCGTCGCGATCGCGGTGATGATCGTGCTCCCCTCGTACGTGAGCGATTTCCACTCGCGCGACCTCGCCCAAGCGGGCGTCTTCTTCATCGCGATCGTCGGTCTCAACATCGTCACGGGCTACGCCGGGCAGATCTCGCTCGGCCACGGTGCGCTGATGGCGATCGGCGGCTACACGACCGCGAACCTGGTCGCGCATCACGGGCTGCGGGATGTCTGGACGATTCCCCTCGCCGGCCTGCTGACGGGCGTGATCGGCTTGCTGGTCGGCCTGCCGGCCCTGCGGCTGTCGGGCCTCTACCTCGCTCTGGCCACTTTCGGTCTCTCGGTCGCGATGCCGTCGATCCTCAAGCATTTCTCAGGAGTGACGGGAGGCGATCTCGGCCTGCGCCTGGTCGAGGAGGCGCCGGACAAGATCACCGGCCTCAGCGGGACGGTCACCATCTGGGGCTACACGCTCACCCAGAATCACTTCCTTTACTACCTGACGTGGTCGATCGCCCTCGTCCTTCTCGTGGCTGCGTGGGCCCTTCTACGCAGCGGGACCGGCCGGGCCTTTCGTGCGATCCGCGACAGCGAGCTCGCCGCGGAGTCGTTCGGCGTCAACCGTGCGCTGTACAAGACCCTCGCCTTCGGCATCAGCGGGTTCTACGCGGGCGTCGCCGGCTCGCTGCTCGTCGTCAGCGCGGAGATCGTCAACCCGCTCAGCTTCACGTTCCTGCTCTCGATCACGCTGCTCGTCGGCACTGTGGTCGGCGGTCTCGGCTCGCTCTCCGGGATGATCGTGGGCGCCTTCTTCCTCGAGTACCTGCCCGACCTCTCCGACCGGGTCTCGAGGGCCCCGGGCGTGGCCTCGATCGTCTACGGGGCCGTGATCATCCTCGTCATGATCGCGCTCCCCGGCGGGGCCGGCGGAGCGCTGAAACGGTTCTCGGAGCCGCTAACTACCCGGTTGTACACTCGGTCTCAGTAGGGAATGGGCAAGAGGTCGTACATAGCTGCGGGTCTGCTCGGCGCGCTCGCGATCGTGTCCGGCGCGTCCGCAGCGAGCGCCGATGCGCCGGGTGTGACGTCGAAGGAGATCCTCATCGGCGGCACGATCCCGCTCACCGGCCCGGCCTCGGCGTACGCATCCGTCGCGAAGGGCGCCGCCGCCTACTTCAAGTACGTGAACGCCCACGGAGGGGTCAACAAGCGGAAGATCAAGTACGTCTACCGCAACGACGAGTACGACCCGGTCAAGACGTTCGACCGGACGCGCGAGCTCGTGCAGCAGGATCGCGTCTTCGCGATCTTCAACACCCTCGGCACGGAGACGAACCTCGCGATCCGCGGCTATCTCAACCAGGTCAAGGTCCCACAGCTGTTTGTCGCGAGCGGGGCGAGCACCTGGGGCCGCGACTACAAGAAATATCCCTGGACGATCGGCTACCAGCCGAGCTACGTCGCGGAGGCGACGATCTACGGGCGCTACATCGCGAAGACCGCGCCGAAGTCCCGGATCGGGGTCCTCTACCAGGACGACGACTACGGCAAGGATCTGCTCGTCGGCCTCGAGCGCGGGCTCGGGAAGAAGAAGGGGCTGATCGTCTCGAAGCAGGGGTACGCAGTCACCGACGACAACGTCAGGTCCCAGATCGCCCGCCTGAAGGCGAAGAGGGCCAACACGCTGATGATCTTTGCGACGCCGAAGTTCGCGATCCAGTCGTACTCGAGCGCGCGGCAGCTCGGCTGGCGTCCGAAGGTCTATGTGAACGCGGTCTCGAGCGCCGCGAACATCATGACGATCGCCACCCTCTCGAGCAGCAAGCGGCAGACGGAAGGCTCGATCTCGGTCGTGTTCCTGAAGGACCCAACCGACCCGCGTTGGAAGCGTGACAAGGCCGTGGCGCTCTTCCGCTCGATCCTGAAGAAGTACAACGGCGGCAAGGGCCTCAGGGACGTCTACAACGTCTACGGGATGTCCAGCGCGTTCACGATGGTCGACGCGCTCAAACACGCCGGCAAGAACCCGACGCGCGAAAGCGTGATGAAGGCTGCGACCCACTTGAACGAGCGCAACAACCCGTTCGTCCTGCCGGGGATCGCGGTCAGGACCACTCCGACGAACCGGTTCCCGCTCGCCCAGGCGAAGCTCGAGCGATACCACAACGGCCGCTGGGTCTCCTTCGGCCCGCTCGTCAGCGTCCGGTAACCCGTTCCTAGACGCGTAAGCTCCGACCGTGGCGGAGGGAGCCGTGGACGCGGAAGCGTTCGAGCTCATCGACGAGCCGTGGGAGACGCTCGCCGCCGAAGCGGTGCGCCTCAGGCAGCGCGGCCACGGCGGGCTCGTCACGTACTCGCCGAAGGTCTTCATCCCGCTGACGAAGCTCTGCCGCGACGTGTGCGGTTACTGCACGTTCGCGCGGCCGCCTCACCGGGGCGAGCGGGCCTTCATGACCGAGGACGAGGTGCTCGGGATCGCCGGGGCGGGTGCCGCCGCCGGCTGCCGCGAGGCGCTCTTCACGCTCGGCGACAAGCCCGAGCTCCGGTACCGCGTGGCCCGCGCCGAGCTTGCGGAGCTCGGTTGCGAGACGACGCTGGAGTACCTCGCCCGCTGCGCGCGCCTGGTCCTCGACGAGACGGGACTGCTTCCGCATCTGAACCCCGGCGTCCTCACGCGCGACGACCTCGTCGCGCTGCGCGAGGTCTCGGTGTCGCAAGGCGCGATGCTCGAGACCGTCGCCGAGCGGTTGGCCGAGCGGGGAGGCCCTCACTGGGCATCGCCCGACAAGCTCGCCGCCCCGCGTCTCGCGACGATCCGCGCGGCCGGCGACGTGCGCGTGCCGTTCACGACCGGAATCTTGATCGGGATCGGGGAGACCAGGCACGAGCGGCTGGAGGCCCTGCTCGCGATCCGCGACCTCGGCGGCTCGTTCGGCCACGTCCAGGAGGTGATCGTCCAGAACTTCCGAGCGAAGCCGGGGACGCGGATGGCCGGAGCTCCGGAGCCGCCGCTCGACGAGCTTCTGTGGACCTGCGCGGCCGCGCGGCTCCTGCTCGGGCCGCACTGGAACATCCAGGCGCCGCCGAACCTCTCGTACGCCGACTTCCCCCAGCTCCTCGACGCCGGCATCAACGACTGGGGCGGCGTCTCCCCCGTGACGCTCGACCACGTCAATCCCGAGGCTCCGTGGCCGGACGTTGCACGTCTGGACGAGGCGACGCGCTCCCGGGGTCTTGTCCTCGCACCTCGCCTCGCGGTGTACCCGGAGTACGTCGCGCGACTCGAACGATGGGTGGATCCCGCGGTGGCTCCCCACGTCCTGCACCTCGCCGACGCCGAGGGCCTGGCGCGCGAGGACGACTGGGCGGCCGGCGTTTCGACGTCGCTGCCGCGTTCAGCGATCGCGCTTCTCCAAGGCGCACCCGGCCTCCTCCCCGCGGCGACCGTATCGACGAACGGCACGCACGGGGGAAACGGCTCCGCGCCGAAGGTGTCGCGACCGGTCGCCGATGCCCTCGCAAAGGTCGGCGGCGGTGAGGAGCTCGACGAGGATGACGTCACGACGCTCTTCCGCGCGCGCGGCACCGATTTCAGGGGGGTGATCGGAGCGGCGGACGCGCTGCGTCGAGAGGTCTGCGGGGACACGGTCAGCTACGTGGTCACGCGCAACATCAACTACACCAACGTCTGCTACTTCCGCTGCGGCTTCTGCGCGTTCTCGAAAGGGAAGCTCGCGGCGAACCTTCGCGGTGCTCCGTATCTCGTCCCGCGAGACGAGATCGTCCGACGGTGCGAGGAGGCGTGGGAGCGAGGCGCGACCGAGGTCTGCCTCCAGGGCGGCATCCATCCCGCGTTCGACGGTGACTACTACGTCGACGTCTGCGCGGCGATCAAGACCGCGCTGCCCGAGCTACACCTGCACGCCTTCTCGGCGCTCGAGGTCTGGCAGGGGGCCGCCACGCTCGGCCTACCGCTGCGCGATTACCTCGGCCGTCTACGCGCGGCCGGTCTCGCTTCCCTGCCGGGAACGGCTGCCGAGATCCTCGACGACGAAGTCCGGGCGGTGATCTGTCCGGACAAGGTCGACACCGCCCAGTGGCTCGAGGTGCACGAGACGGCGCATGCCGCCGGGCTGCGCTCGACGACGACGGTCATGTTCGGCCACGTCGAGGGGCCGAGGAGCTGGGCGCGCCACCTGCTCGCGCTGCGCGACCAGCAGCGTCGGTCGGGTGGGTTCACGGAGCTTGTGCCGCTCCCGTTCGTCCACATGGAGGCTCCGATTTACCTAAAAGGCCGGGCACGCCGGGGGCCGACGATCCGCGAGGCGATCCTGATGCACGCCGTTGGCCGGCTCACGCTCCACCCCTGGATCACGAACGTCCAGGCCTCGTGGGTGAAGCTCGGGGCCGACGGCGCGCAGGCGGCGCTCCGCGCCGGCGCGAACGATCTCGGTGGGACGCTGATGAACGAGTCGATCTCGCGAGCAGCCGGCGCGAGCCACGGCCAGGAGATGCCGCCTGAGGCGATGGAGGCGGCGATCCGCGCTCTCGGGCGAACGGCGCGGCAGCGCACGACCCTGTACGGCGACGCTCCGGCCGAGCGGCGCGAGGCATCGTTCGGCGCCGCCCCGCTGGTCGAGCCGCTCAACCCGAGCGTGAACGACGCGGGATTGCGACGGCCGGCACGCCTAGTGCGTCCCGGCCTGCGCGCCGCAGCCCTGGTCCGAGCGCGCTGACGCTAGCCCGACTCGTATGCGAGTAGGTCCTCGACGCTCTCCCGCCGCCTGATCACGGACGCCTCGCCGTCCCGCACGAGCACTGCCGCGGGTCTCGGGACGCCGTTGTAGTTCGACGCCATGCCGAGGGTGTACGCGCCCGTGCTCGGCACAGCCAGCAGGTCGCCGCGCCGTGGCTGCGGCAACTCGACCTCGCCTATCAGCACGTCACCTTCCTCGCAGTGTTTGCCGCAGATCGCGAAGCGGCCAGCCGGTCGCTCCTTTGCACGGTTGGCCAGGAGGGCCGTATGCCGGGCGCCGTACAGCTGGGGCCGGGGGTTGTCCGACATCCCGCCGTCGATCGCGACGTACGTGACCTCCTCGCTCGCGGGCTTGACGACGCCCACGTGATAGACGGTGCAGCCCGCAGCCGCGACGAGCGAGCGTCCGGGCTCCAGGACGAGCCGCGGTTGCGGCAGGCCGTGGCGGTCCCACGACGCGGCGAGGCGCTCGACGAGCGCGGACACGTACTCCTCGATCGAGAGGACGTCGTCCTCGGCGACCGTTCTCGTCCCGAGGCCGCCCCCGAGATCGACGACCTGGGGGATCCAACCGAGCTCGTCGCGGCACGACGCCGAGAAGACTGCCAGCCGGTCGACGGCCGCCAGCGAGGCGTCCAGGCCCCGGAGGTCGGAGCCGACATGGACGTGGAGGCCGGCCACCTCGATCCCGGCGGTCCGCGCTGCGGAGATCGCGACGATCGCATCGTCGGGAGGCAGGCCGAACTTCGAGCCGACGTGCGCGGTGCGGATCGACTCGTGCGTGTCTGCCTCGACCCCGGGAGTGACCCGGATCAGGGAGCGCCGGACGCCGGCGGTCGCTGCGCGGACGATCTCCTCCAGCGAATCGAGGACGACGAAGGCGGCGTTGCTCTCCACGGCGGCCTGGAGCTCGGAGTCGCCCTTGTTGTTGCCGTGGACGACCAGGCGCTCGGGTGGCATGCCGGCGCGGCGTGCGAACCCGAGCTCGCCGAGCGTCGAGACGTCCGCCCCGAGGCCGTCCTCCGCCAAGAGCCTCAGCAGCGCGACGTTCGGGAACGCCTTCGTTCCGTAGACGATGAGAGCGTCCGGTGCCGCGGCTCGGTAGGCGCGGGCGCGTGCGCGGATCGTCGCCTCGCAGTACACGAGCAGTGGGGTGCCGAACTCCTCCGCGAGGGACGACAGCCGCCGGCCGCCGACCCTGAGCTCGCCGTCGGCAATCGATGCGGTGTCCGGGAAGAGATCGAGCATGTCCGAGGGATTTTGCCGCGAGGCGCGTGCGGCTCCGGTCGGCGCGCCCGGTGCGGCTCCTACGAGGGCTTGGTGGAACGTGCCTCAGGCTCGCGTTTCGCCAAGCCCTCCTAGCGCCCCCGCCACGCGGCGAACAGCTCGAGGGGCAGCCTGACCAGCCGGCGGCGCGAGTGCGCGATCGCATCGCGGACGGCGGCGGTCGCGTTCACGTGCACGCCTTCCCCGTGTCCGCACAGAACGTGTTTCGGATCGAGTTCGGCGAGGCGGATCGGGGGACGCAGCCGCAACAACGGGTGAACGCCGAGCGGCTCACCGGCGAGCGCGAAGTAGTGGGGGACGCTTCCAAGCGCGTCTGCACAAACGAGCACGCGCCGCTCCGGCCACCAGAGCGCGATCTCGCGCCACCACTTCCGCATCAGGACGGGAACGACGTCGAACGGCGACTCCGGGACGCCGGCGGGCACGCGCAGATGCGGCACGCCGAGGCGTCGCGCGACCGCGCCGCACGCCCGGTCGTGGCGGTCGAGCAACTGCACGACGGCAGCCGGTTCGCCGACGGCGCGGATGCGGTCGTCCAGGCCCGCTGAGTCCGTGGGATCCACGATCCAGACCCGTCCCTCGGCGGCGAGCGCGTGCGAGGCGATGCGGAGGCGCGGTCGCTCGGCCGACAGCCAGCCGAAGCCCCATTCGGTCTCGTCGATCGCGGCCGCGCTCACGCGCGTTCAGTCGCTCCACCAGCCCTGTTCCACGTTCGCGTCGCCCGGCCCGGTGTTGGGCGCGCCGACGGCGATCATCTCGGCGCCTTCCGGGCCGGCCTCGAACGACCGCATCGTGTCCCTGTGTACGCGGACTGCATCCCAGGGCTTCAGCTCGACGACCTCGTCGTCGAGCTTTACCCGCGCGCTGCCGCTGATGAGGACGTAGACCTCCTCCTGGACGCTGTGCGTGTGGCCGAATGGAAGGCGGTAGTCCGGTGCCAGCCTCTGGTAGCTGATCCCGAACTCCTCGAGCTCGAGCGGCACGCGCGCCATCCTCGCCTCGAGGTCCGGCGAGAGACCGAAGTTGGGCCCCTGATCCTCGACCTCCTTCAGATTCTGCACCGTGTAGCCGGCCATCCGACCTCCTGGAATCGACGTGACGCGACGCTAACGGGTTGGTACAGTCCGTGGCAGATGGAGCAGCTGCTCGTGTAGCGCAGGAAGGCAACGCGGCCGCCGCCGCGCTACCTTCCCACGGCCTCTCGACAGAGAGGCTTTTTTTGTTTCCGGAGGCGGAATGGACAAGTACGAACCCCAGGAAATCGAGCCGAGGTGGCAGCAGGTCTGGGAGGACGCGCGCGCGTTCTACGTCGCGAATCCCGAGGACCCGGCCGAGGCGTCGCGCGAGGGCAAGTTCTACATGCTGGAGATGCTCCCGTATCCGTCAGGGAACCTCCACATGGGACACGTCCTCAACTACACGCTCGGGGACGTCGTCACGCACTACCGCCGCCGTAACGGCTTCACAGTCCTGCGCCCGATGGGCTTCGACTCGTTCGGCCTGCCCGCCGAGAACGCCGCCATCCGTGAGGGCGGCCACCCGCGGGAGATCACGGAGCGGAACATCGAGAACATCCGCCGCCAGATGCGACGGCTGGGCTGGGCGATCGACTGGGACCGGGAGGTCTCGGCGCACGAGCCCACGTACTACCGGTGGACCCAGTGGTTGTTCCTCAAGTTCTTCGAGGCCGGCCTCGCCTACCGGAAGGAGGCGCCGGTCAACTGGTGCCCCAACGACCAGACCGTGCTGGCGAACGAGCAGGTCGTAGACGGCCGCTGCGATCGCTGCGGCGCCGAGGTCGAAGCTCGGAAGCTCGAGCAGTGGTTCTTCAGGATCACCGCCTACGCGGACGCTCTGCTCGACGATCACGCGCTGCTCGACTGGCCGGACCGGACGATCGCGATCCAGCGAAACTGGATCGGGCGCTCGGAGGGCGCGGAGCTCCTCTGCAGAGTCTCCGACCTCGACATCGACATCCCCGTCTTCACGACGCGGCCGGACACGCTCTTCGGCGCGACCTTCTTCGTCCTCGCGCCGGAACACCCGCTCGTCGAGCAGCTCGTCGCCGGGACCGAGCACGAGGTCGAGGTGCTCGAGTACGTCCGTCGCGCCGCGGCGCGGTCACGCGAGGAGCGCGAGACGAAGGATAAGGACGGAGCCTTCACCGGGCGGACAGTCGTCAACCCGGGAACGGGCGGGGAGATCCCGGTCTGGGTCGCGGACTACGTGCTGATGGAGTACGGGACCGGCGCGATCATGGGCGTTCCGGCGCACGACGAGCGCGATTTCGGGTTCGCCGAGCGCTACGGCCTGCCGATCGTCCGCGTCGTCGAGCCCGACGACGGCTCGGGCCAAGAGGAGGAGGGCGAAGAGGGTGCCTTCTCCGCCCACACCGAGAACGAGCGCCTGGTCAACTCGGGCGAGTTCTCGGGCCTGCCGGCCCCCGAGGGCGCCGCGAAGATCGTCGACTGGTTGCGCAGCCGTGGGCGCGGAGCGCCGGCGATCAGCTACCGCCTGCGTGACTGGGGCTTCTCCCGCCAGCGCTACTGGGGCTGCCCGATTCCGGTCGTCTACTGTGAGGACGACGGGATCGTTCCGGTCCCGGAAGCCGATCTGCCTGTGCTCCTGCCGGAGGTCGAGGACTACCGTCCGAAGGGAAAGCCCCCGCTGGCCTCCAACGAGGAGTGGCTGAACGTGCCTTGTCCGAGGTGCGGCAAGCCGGCGAAGCGCGAGGCGGACACGATGGACACGTTCGTCGATTCGTCCTGGTACTTCCTGCGCTACACGGATCCGCACAACGACTCGGCTCCCTTCGACCGTGCGATCGCGGACTTCTGGATGCCCGTCGACCAATACATCGGCGGGATCGACCATGCGACGGGGCACCTTCTCTACTCCAGGTTCTTCGTCAAGGCCATGAACGACTTCGGCCTGCTCGGCGTGCGAGAGCCCTTCGCACGGCTCTTTCACCAGGGTTGGGTGCGCCAGGGCGGCTCGAAGATGTCGAAGTCGCGCGGCAACGTCACCGCTCCGGACCAGCTCGCCGCCGCCTACGGCGCCGACGCGGTGCGCCTCTACATCCTGTTCATGGGGCCCGCCGACCAGGACATGGAGTGGACTGAGGAGGGGGTCGAGGGGATCGCGCGATTCCTGCGGCGGCTCTGGCGGGTCGTCAGCGAGGTCATCGAGGCGGCCCCTGCGGACGACGGGGTCGTCGAGGGCCCACTCGCGCGCAAGGCTCACGAGACGATCGCGAAGGTCGGCGACGACATCGGTCGGCGCTTTGTGTTCAACACGCCGATCGCCGCCGTGATGGAACTGGTGAACGAGCTTTCCCGAGCGACGAGCGACCAGGCCGCGCGCTTTGCCGCCGAGACCGTCGTCTCGCTGATTCAGCCGTACGCACCCCACATCGCCGAAGAGCTCTGGCAACGGCTCGGCCACGAGCGCCTCTGGGAGGAGCCGTGGCCCGAGGCGGACGCCGCGCTCCTCGTACGGGAGACGTTCGAGCTCGTGATCCAGGTGAACGGAAAGGTGCGCGACCGCGTCGAGGTTCCGGCCGACCTGCCCGAGGACGAGCTGGTCGACCGCGCGAAGGCCTCTCCGCGCGTCCAGGCTCAGC
>DATMIX010000077.1:0-12765 GCA_035554095.1 Gaiellaceae bacterium
CTGGACGTAGAGGGTCAGGACGAAGAAGTTCGCGAAGATCACCATGCCCATGAGGAAACCGACCACGTTCGCCCCGCTCAACGAGCGGTTGCGGAAGATCCCAAAGGGCATCAGCGGCGCCCTGCCGCGCACCTCGATCACGATGAAGGCGGTGAGCAGGATTGCGGCCGCGATCAGGAGCAGGATCGTCCGCGTCGCGACCCAGCCGTCATCGGGCGCCTTCGAGATCGCGTAGACGAGCACCGCGAGCCCAGCGGTGACGGTGATCGCGCCGGCTGCGTCGAAGCGGCGCAGCGCGTCCTCGACCCGGCTCTCGGGGACGATCCGTTCCGTCAGCAGGAAGACGAGGACGCCGACCGGCACGTTGACGAAGAAGATCCACTCCCAGCCGAGGTACTTGACGAGGATGCCTCCGAAGAGCACGCCTGCGGCAGCACCCGAGCCACCGAGGGCGCCCCAGATCCCGAGCGCCTTGTTTCGCTCGGCACCCTCGCTGAAGGTGGTGGTGACGATCGAGAGCGCTGCCGGCGAGATGATCGCGGCGCCGAGGCCCTGGAGGGCGCGCGCGGCGATCAGGATCGCGGCGCTGTCCGCCGTCTTCGAGAGCCCGCAGGCCAGAGAGGCGAGCGTGAACAGGACGATTCCGACCACGAAGATCCGCCGCCTCCCGAGCAGGTCGGCCATCCGGCCGCCGAGGAGGAGGAATCCGCCGAAGGTGATCGCGTAGGCGGTGATCACCCACTGGACCGTCGCGCGCTTGATGTTCAGGTCCGTCTCGATCGAAGGGATCGCCACGTTCACGATCGCGACATCGAGGATCGTCATGAAGAACGCGGTGCCTACGACGGCGAGAATGAACCAGCGGCGGGGGTTGGGCTCGGCGGCTATGTCGGTCAATGCTTCCTCCCTCAGGGTCGGTTGGGCGGCAGAACGTCGTTGCCGCGGCGGCTATTCCGGCTCAGGGAAGTTGCCAGAACTCGGCCGTGAGGCCAAGTCCCTGGAGGATCGCCTGGTTCTGGTCGCGGGTGTGCGGTAGCCAGTCCGGTGCGAGCCGGTCGCCCCACCAGGCCTCTGCGAGGAGCCAAAGCCGGTTCGCCGTGAGCGTCGCGCCGGCCTCGTAACCGTTCGCATCGAGCCATCGTCGTAGGTGCTCCTCCGACCGGAAGAGGTTCATCGTGCTTCAGGTGAAGACGATGTCGTCCCACCAGTGCGCCGCGGGAACGAGGACGTGGAAGATCTGGTCGTCCGGGGTCGGGCCCTCGTGGCTCCCGCCGAGGTCGATCTCGAGCGGCTCGCGGCAGTCCGGGCAGGCTGCCGTCACGTGGCCCTCGACGTGCAGCGCCGCCGGAATCCCGAACGCGTCCCAGGCGCAGTTCGCGTACCAGGAGCGGCCGCCGGCCTCGACCCGGTAGGGCGTCGGCACGGCCGAGAACGGGTTGGCCATCCGGATCTCGCCGCTCCCGGGCTCGAGCACGAGTGCGTGGGCCTCGTGCAGGCGCCGCAGCTCGACCTCGACGTCGTCGAGGCCGAGCTCGTCGCGAAGCTCGGCGAGCGTCGGCGCCCGTCCGAGCTCGACGAACCGCCGATAGACGTGCCTGCGAACGCCGAGGTCGAGCTCGTTCACGAGAGCGTCCGATGTCGCGAGCAGGCGTGTCCTGGGGTCAGACCCCGGGACACGCCCCCACGGGGCGAAATGCCTGCAATGTCGCGGGTTTGCCGCCGGCGACCCGACATGTCCACGGGGGATTTTGGGGTCAGACCCCGGGACACGCCCGCTCGGGCCGGGGCCGGCACCGCTAGTGGCGGAAATGGCGGCGGTGGGTGAACACCATCGTCGCGCCGGCGGCTTCGACGGCTGCTACGACCTCGTCGTCTCGCTTCGAGCCGCCCGGTTGGATGAACGCCGTGACTCCTGACCTGAGGGCGAGCTCGGGGCCATCGGCGAAGGGGAAGAACGCGTCGGAGGCGAGCACCGCGCCCTCGATCTCGTGGCCGTGCTCGCGGGCCTTCGCCAGGGCGATCGACACGGCGTCGACGCGGCTCATCTGACCGGCACCGACACCGAGCGTCTGCAGCTCGCGCGACAGCACGATCGCGTTCGACGTCACGTGCTTGCACACGCGCCACGCGAAGAGGAGCTCGCCCCAGAGCACCTCGGTGACGGAACCGCAGGCGACGTCCATGCCGCTGCGGTCCTCCACGTCCCAGTCACGATCCTGGACGAGCATGCCGCCGAGAACGCGCTTGTAGTCCCGTTCGCCCGGGACGTCCCGGCGTCGCTCACGGTCGACGAGGATCCGCAACGCGGGCTTCTGCGTCAGGGTCTCGACCGCCCCGTCGTCATAGCCCGGTGCGAACAACACCTCCACGAACTGCTCCACCAGCAGGCTCGCCAGCTCATCGGACACGAGCCGGTTCAGGACGACGATCCCGCCGTACGCCGAGACCGGATCGGCAGCGAGCGCCCGCTCATAGGCATTCTCGATCGACCCGGCGACCGCGACGCCGCATGGGTTCGCGTGCTTGACGATCACGCAGGCGGGGAGCTCGAACTCGCGCATGCACAGGCGCGCTCCGTTCAGGTCGTTGAGGTTGTTGAAGGACAGCTCGCGCCCGTGGAGCTGCTCGACCTGCGAGAGCAGGTGGCGCCGAGCGCCGATCTCCGCGTAGAAGGCGGCACGCTGGTGCGGGTTCTCACCGTAGGAGAGGTCGAGCACCTTCTCGAACGCCGGGATCAAGCGGTCAGGGAACGTGTCCCGATCCATGAACCACGCGGCGATCGACGCCTCGTACGCGGCCGTGACCGAGAACGCCTCTGCCGCGAGCCCGCGCCGCGTATCGAGGGACAACTCGCCCTCGCGGCGCAGCTCCTCGAGCACCCGCTCGTACTGCAGCGTCCGGCTCACCGGCGCGACGTGCGCGAAGTTCTTCGCGGCGGCGCGGATCATGGCCGGGCCGCCGATGTCGATCACCTCGACCGCGTCCTCCTCCGTGACGCCGCGGCGGGCCACCGTCTCGCGAAAGGGGTAGAGGTTGACGCAGACGAGGTCGAACGGCGTGATCTCCTCCTCCTCGAGCGAGGAGACGTCGCCGGGCTCGTCCCGCCGGGCGAGGATGGCCGCGTGGATCCGCGGATGCAGGGTCTTGACGCGGCCGCCGAGCATCTCCGGGACCTGCGTGATGTCTTCGATCCGCGTCACCGGCACTCCCATCTCCTCGAGGTACGCGCTCGTGCCCCCGCTGGAGACGATCTCGACGCCGAGGTCGGCCAGACCCCGGGCGAACTCGTCGAGCCCCGACTTGTCGTAGACCGAGATCAGCGCGCGCTGGATCACGCGGTGACGGGTCGGCGCAGCTTGCCGTCGAGGAACAGCCGCACCGCGCGGGGCAAGAGCCGGTGCTCGACGTCCTGGATGCGGGCATGAAGCGTCTCGGCCGTGTCGTACTCGCGGATCTCGACCGCCTCCTGCAGCATGATCGCTCCCGTGTCGACGCCCTCGTCGACGAAATGGACGGTCGCGCCCGTCACCTTGACGCCGTGTGCGAGCGCATCCTCAACCGCGTGCGCGCCGGGGAAGGACGGCAGCAGGGAGGGGTGCACGTTGAGGATCCGGTCCGGGAAGCGGTCGAGGAAGGCCGGGGTCAGCAGCTGCATGTAGCCCGCAAGAACGACGAGCTCGACGCCGCGCTCCGCCAGCCACTCGGCCATCTCGGCGTCGCGTTGCTCGCGGCTCTCGAACTCCACCGTCGGAAAGGCGCCGGCCTCGACGCCCGCCCTCGCAGCGCGGTCGAGCGCCCGTGCCTTCGTGTTGTTCGACGCCACGGCCACGACGGGCAGCCCGTCGTCGAGGAGCGCCTGCAGGTTCGTGCCTGCGCCGGAGACGAGGACGCCGATCACCGGACCCGTCCGATCACCAATGCGTCGCCTGCATCGGCGGCCCGCACCACCGCGCAGTAGCCGATGCCGAGGTTGAACACGCGCCGCAGCTCGTCCTCGCCGACGTGGCGTCCGAGCCACTCGAAGACCGTGGGGCGCTCCCAGGCCTCCCAGTCCACCTCCGCCGAGAGGCCGTCGGGAATCACGCGCGCGAGGTTGCCGAGGATCCCACCGCCGGTGACGTGTGCAAGCCCTCGCACGTCCGCGCGGCCGATGAGCTCCCGCACCGGCGAGAGGTAGAGCCGCGTGGGGGCCAGCAGGTCGGGCCCGTCGTAGTCCTCGTCCTCGAGCACGCGGCGAACGAGCGTGAAGCCGTTCGCATGTACACCGACCGAGGGAAAGCCGAGCACGACGTCGCCCGCTTCGACCCGCGAGCCGTCGATCAACCGCTCGCGCTCGACGATTCCGACGCACGTGCCGGCGAAGTCGAGCTCCCCCTCCTGGTAGATCCCCGGCAGCTCGGCGGTCTCCCCGCCGATCAGCGCGCAGCCCGCCTCACGGCAGACCTCCGCCGCCCCCTCGACGAGCTCCGCCACCTGCGCGAGCTCGAGCTCGTTCGCGGCGACGTAGTCGAGCAGGAACAAGGGTGTCGCTCCGGTCGTCAGCACGTCGTTGATGCAGTGCGCGGCGAGATCGCGCCCGCACTCGCGCAGCCGTCCGCGCTCGCGCGCGAGGATCAGCTTCGTGCCGACGCCGTCCGTCGACGCGGCGAGCAAGCGTCCGTCGTCGAGCCGGTGCAAGCCCGCGAAGGCGCCGAAATCGGCTGCTCCGGTCGACTCGACGGCGGCGCGCAGGCGCTCGACGACGGCATCGGCGGCCGCGAGCGAGACCCCGGCCTCCGCGTACGTCTTGCGGCTCACACGGCGAGTCTAGGCCCCGACCCGGCCGGGAGGGCTAACTGAAGAGCTCGCCGTCGAGCTGCGGCCGCCCGGGCGGGCCCCCGGGCACGAAGCGGACGAAGGAGTCGCCGACCTCGACCTCGGTCTGGTCGGGAACGAGGTCGAACAACTGCGCGAGCGCACCGGCCTGCTCGGCCGGGTCCTCCGCCTTCAGCCGCAGCCCGGCAAGCCTCATCTCGCCACCCGCGGCGAGCAGCTCGTCGATCCAGTCGCGTTGCGGATGGATCTCGACGCGGTAGCCCACGCCGGTCGCCACGAACGTCCTGCGACCGGGGTACTCCTGCACCCGGAGCTCGAGACGGTTGGCACGCTCGAGCGTCTCCGCGAACTCGTCGTCGTCGAGCGCGAAGCCGACGTGATCGAGCCTCGGCAGGTCCCACTGGCCCGGCTGGACGACCACGTTGACGGCGCCGCGCTCGAGCTCCGAGAGCCGGAGCCGGAAGCCGATCCGGTCGAGCTCCTCCCACGGGACGCCCGCCTCGTAGTGCGTCTGCTCGTCGCCGATCCGCCCGTACCGTGCGACGAGCCGGAAGCCGAGCTTCGCGATGTAGCGGGCTTCCACGTCACGGACCTTGCTCGTCACCAGGTGGTAGTGGAAGAGCTGCACGGCATCTACGCTAATCGCTCGTGCTGCTGTTTCACGGGGGCCCCGCGGAGGTCGAGCCGTCGCTGCTGACGAGCTGGCGGTTCGAGCCGCTGCAGATCGTGCCGATCGCGATCGTCGGCTTGCTCTACGCGCGGCGTCTGCGAACCCTGCGCCGCCGCGGCACGCCCGTGCCGGCCTGGCGCGCCTGGATCTTCGGAACCGGCCTCTTCCTGGCCTTCGTCGCGCTCGCCTCGCCCATCGACGTCTACGCAGAAGACCAGTTCCTGTTCATGCACATGATCCAGCACGTCCTGCTGGGGGATCTCGCGCCGCTCTGCGTCGTGGTGGGCCTGACCGGTCCGGTGCTGCAGCCGCTGCTTCGCTTCCGCATCGTCAACCGCCTCCGTGTGCTCACGCACCCGTTCGTCGCGCTGCCGCTCTGGGCGCTCAACCTCGCGGGCTGGCACGTCCCGTTCATGTACCAGGCGGCGCTGCATCACGACGCGGTCCACGCCCTCCAGCACCTGTGCTTCTTCACCGCCGGCGCCCTCATGTGGGCTGCCGTCGTGGAGACGCTGCCCGGCCCGGAGTGGTTCGGAACCGGGTTCAAGCTCGGCTACATCGCCGTCGTCCGCTCGTTCGAGTCCGTGCTCGGCAACGTCTTTCTCTGGTCGGGGACGGTCTTCTATCCGTTCTACGTCCACGAAGACCCCATCTGGGGCGTTTCGGCGCTGCACGACCAGGTGCTCGCGGGGACCGTGATGATGATCGAGGGCTCGGCGGTGACGCTTGCGGCGCTCGCGTGGCTCTTCCTCAGGCTCGCCGCCGAGGGCGAGCTGCGCCAGGAGCTGCTCGAGCGCGGCCTCGACCCGCGCGCCGTTCGCCGCGCGGTTCGTTACGGTCGCGGGCAGGAGCTCTCGGGACAGCGCTGAACCTGTTTGTCCAGGTTCAGCGAGAAAGGAGAGCTGGCATGTCTTCATCAACTCCCCAGGGGGGCCCGAACGTGCCGATGGGTCAGACCCTAGGCTCGCCGGGGTCGCTTGCGCGGCTGCCGATGCCGGGCAACGCGGAGTTCGCGGTGTACCTGATCATCGAGCTGATCTTCGTCCTGATCTGGATCATCGCGGACAGCGTCGACACCCAGCAGTGGGTGCTCTACACAACCGTCTTGACCGCGTTCTACATGCTCAGCCGCGGCATCGCGAAGGCGAGCCGCGTGCTCGAGGCCTAGCTAGACGGCGGTCTTTTCGAAGCGGAGCTTCGTGCTCTCGCGCGGGACTGCCGTCGGGTAGTCCCGCGTGAGGCACGCGCGGCAGAACGACGACTCGGGTCGCCGCGTCGACGCCTGCAGGCCCTCGAGCGAGAGGTAGGCGAGCGAGGTCGCGCCGAGGTGCTCGCGCACCTCCTCGACGGTCCGCCGCGCCGCGATCAGCTCGTCCTCGTCCGCGAAATCGATGCCGTAGTAGCACTGCGAGATCACCGGTGGGGAGGAGACGCGGACGTGCACCTCGGCCGCGCCCGCCTCGAACAGCATCGCGACGATCTGCCGCGTCGTGTTCCCCCGGACGATCGAGTCGTCGACGGCGACGACCCGCTTGCCCTTCACTTCCGCAAGCGGGTTGAATTTCAGCCTTACGCCCTGCTCCCGAAGCCCCTGGTCGGGCTGGATGAAGGTGCGGCCGACGTAACGGTTCTTGATCAGCCCTTCGCTGAAGGGGATTCCCGTTGCGCGCGAGAAGCCGATCGCGGCGGGAGTGCCGGAGTCCGGGATCGGGAGGACGAGGTCGGCGTCGACGGGCGCCTCCTCGGCGAGCCGCTCGCCCATCCGCACGCGAGCCCCGTGGACCTCCACGCCCGCGAGCCGCGAGTCGGGGCGCGCGAGGTAGAAGAACTCGAAGATGCAGAGCGCGCCGCCGTCCGTCTCCGCCACGGCCTGCTTCGCGTGGCAGCCCTTGTCGTCGATCACGATCAGCTCGCCGCGGCCCACCTCGCGCTCGAGCTCGGCGCCGACGAGATCGAGCGAGCACGTTTCCGACGCGAGCACCCAGTCGCCGTCGAGCCGGCCGAGCACGAGCGGCCGGAAGCCGTGCGCGTCGCGAAAGCCGATCAGCTTCCCCTCCGAGAGGGCGGTGACCGAGAAAGCCCCCTCGAGCCGCTGCATCGCCTTCGCCACGGCCTCCGACAAGGGGGCCGGATCGTTTGCGATCAGCGCCGCGATCACCTCCGTGTCCGACGTGGTCTTCAGCGGGGTGCCCGCGGCGGCGAGCTCCTCTCGCAGCTCCGCCGCGTTGACGAGGTTGCCGTTGTGGCCCAGCGCGACCGTGCGGGCCCGGCCGTGGTGGATGAGCGGTTGGGCGTTGTCCCAGTGGGTCGAGCCGGTGGTGGAGTAGCGCGTATGCCCGACGGCCACCTGCCCGTGCAGGCCGCGGAGCTTCTCCTCGTTGAAGACCTGGGTGACGAGGCCCATGTCGCGCAGCACGGTCAGGCGGCCGTTGTCCGAAACGGCGATGCCGGCGGACTCCTGCCCGCGGTGCTGGAGGGCGAAGAGGCCGAAGTAGCTGACCCGCGCGACATCGCGGTCGGCCGCCCGGATGCCGAACACCCCGCACATCAGGCCACGGCTCCGAGGACGCTCAGGCGCGGCCACTCGAGCTTCTCGACGTCGCCCGGCGCGCACGCGAGCACGACCGAGCCCCGCGCCGCCGTCCCGGTCGCGCGTGCGGCCGTGCCGCTCCACTCGGCCGCCTCGGCGAGCGCGGTCTCGAGCCCCCCGTCGGAAACGTCGTGGGCGAGCGAGAGCAACGGTGCGGCCCGCCAGACGAAGGCGATCAGCTCCGCCTGCCCCGCGAGCGTCTCGGCGGCCTCGGCGAGGAGGAGCGTGTCGCCGGGGCGCCAGCCGGAGGGAATCGCTCTCACGTCCTCGACGATGCCGACGCAGCCCAAAACCGGCGTCGGCGGGATCGCCTGGCCTTCCGTCTCGTTGTAGAGCGACACGTTGCCGGACACGACGGGGATGCCGAGCGCCTCGGCGGCCTCGGCAATTCCCTCGATCGCCTGCGCGAGCTCCCAGCCGATCTCGGCCTTCTCCGGGTTGCCGAAATTCAGGCAGTCCGTCAGCGCGAGCGGCCGGCCGCCGGCGCACGCGACGTTGCGTGCGGCATCCAGGACGGCGGCCGCGCCGGCCTCGAACGGCCTCCGCTCGCCGAGCGGAGGTCCGTCGAGCGAGACGGCGATCCCTCGGGAAGAGGGGAGGAGCCGCAGCACCGCTGCGTCGAGCCCGGGCCGTCGCACCGTGCGCGACTGGACCATCTGGTCGTACTGTTCGTAGATCCAGCGGCGCTCCTCGAAGTTCGCGGAGGCGACAGGCACAGGGGAGGGGGCGGATTCGACCTGCTCGACCTCGTAGCGAGGGCACTCGTCGGTCAGGTGGCGCGCCGGGATCGCACCCTCGAGGTCGCCCCGAAAGAAGCAGCGGAGCTCGTCCGTGTCGGTGACCGATCCGATCGAGGCGTGGTGGAGCTCCCATTTCTCGAGGACGGCCTCGACCTCCCGGAGCCGCGACGGCTCGACCACGGCGACCATGCGCTCCTGGCTCTCGGAGATCATGATCTCCCAGGGCGCGAGGTCTTCCTCCCGCAGTGGCACGCGGTCGAGGTGGACGTCGACGCCGGCCCCGTCCCGCGCCATCTCCGCGAGCGAGGACGCGAGGCCGGCCGCGCCGCAGTCCTGGAGCGACGCCACGAGCCCGCCCTCGACCAGCTCGAGCGACGCCTCGATCAGCTTCTTGCCGGTGAACGGATCTCCGATCTGGACGGAGGGCCGCTTCTCGGCCGCGCCGTCGCCGAGCTCCTGGCTCGCGAGCACGCTCGCGCCGCCGATCCCGTCCCGTCCGGTCGTGGCGCCGTAGAGCACCAGCAGGTTGCCGGTGCCGCTCGCCGCGGCCCTGGTCAGCCGCTCGGCCGGAAGAACCCCGACGCACATCGCGTTGACGAGACAGTTGTGCTCGTAGGCCTCGTCGAAGACCGACTCGCCGCCGACGGTTGGCACGCCGACGCAGTTGCCGTAGTGGCCGATCCCCGCGACGGCTCGGCGAAAAGCCCAGTCCGGCGCGCCGAAACGCAGTGCGTCGAGCAGGGCGATCGGCCGGGCGCCCATCGCCACGATGTCGCGCAGGATCCCGCCCACGCCGGTCGCGGCGCCCTGGAATGGTTCGACCGCGCTCGGGTGGTTGTGGCTTTCGACCTTGAACGCCACGGCGAGCCCGTCCCCGACGTCCACGACACCCGCGTTCTCGCCGGGGCCCTGGAGCACTGTCTCGCCGACGGATGGGAGCCGCTTCAGCAGCGGGGCCGAATGCTTGTAGCCGCAGTGCTCCGACCACAGGAGCGAGAAGACCGCGAGCTCGAAGTGGTTCGGCTCCCGTTCGAGCAGGTCGCAGATCCGAATGAGCTCGCCGTCGGTCAGCCCCAGGGCACGATGAAGCGGTTGTTCCGCGACCGACGTCAGATCGTCGAGTGTAGCCGCCCTCGCGGACGGGTCGCGGCTAGCGTTCGAGCCGACCCGTGAGCCGCTTCTACGTCCCTCTGCTCCTGCTGCTCGCGGCGATCTGGGGCGCGTCCTTCATGTTCATCAAGGTCGCGAACCGCGACTTCGAGCCCTGGACGATGATGTTCTTCCGGCTGCTGATCGCCGCGCTGATCATGTGGGGCGTCCTGATCGGACAGCGCGGCACGGCCGGTGCCGTCGCGGACGTACGCCGGCTCGGATGGGCCGGGCTGCTGCTCGGCGTCGCGAACGGCGCGATTCCGTTCACGCTGATCGCCTGGGGCGAGACCCACGTCGATTCCGGCGTCGCGGCGATCGCGAATGCCTCGATGCCCATCTTCGTCGCCCTCTTCGCCCTCCGCTACGTACGACAGGAGCGCAGCAGCGGCGTTCGGCTGCTCGGGGTCGTCGTGGGGCTCCTGGGCGTCGCCGTCCTCGCCGGCGTCAATCCGCGGGGCGGGTGGTGGGCGGCCGCAGGCACGCTCGCGGTGATCCTCGCCTCGATCTCGTACGCAGGCTCGAGCCTCTGGGCGCAGGATCTCGTCAGCCGCACGACGCCGCTCGCGCTCGTCACCTCCACGATGACGGGCGGCGCCCTCGTCTTGCTCCCGCTCGGGCTGGCCGAGCTGCCGGCGGGGCTGCCGGGGTGGAAGGAGCTCGGCTCGGTGCTCGCGCTCGCCGTGCTGGGCACCGCGATCGGCCAGCTCATCTACTACCGGCTCGTCGCGACCGACGGCTCGGCCCGCGCGAGCCTCGTGACGTACCTGCTTCCGGTGACCGCCCTCTTCTACGGCGTCACGCTGCTCGACGAGCCGCTGACCGTGGCGGAGCTCGTCGGGCTCGTGCTGATTCTCGGCGGCGTCGCCCTCGGCTCCGGCGTCGTGCGCCTGACCCGGCGGGAGACGGCGCCCGCCGCGCCCACGCCGTGATCGAAGCCGAAGGCCTCCGTCTGCGGCGGGCAGAGCCGGCCGACGTCGACTTCCTGGTCGAGCTGACGACGCACGAGGACGTGGAGCCGTACCTCGCGGGCGCGCGGCCCCGCGATCGCCAAGGGCTCCTCGAGGAGGTCGAGCGCTCGGAGCGCGAGCCAGGCGAATTCGGCCGCTTCGTCGTCGAGGTGGAGGACCACGGCGCGTGGCACCGCGCGGGGGTGATGGGCTTCGAGCTCGCGAACCGCCGCTCCCGCATCGCCCACCTGGGGAACCTCGCGATCCACCCGGACTTCCGCGGCCGGCACCTCTCCGACGCGGCCGCGCGATTGCTCCAGCGCCACCTGCTCCTCGAGCTCGGCTTCCACCGCCTGCAGCTCGAGATCTACGGCTTCAATGAGCGGGCGCAGCGGCACGCCGAGCGCGCCGGGTTCGTCCGGGAAGGTGCGCGCCGCAAGGCGTACTGGCGCCACGGCGAGTGGGTCGACGGTGTCCTCTACGGCCTGGTGCGAGAGGATCTCGAGCAGTGAGTGCGATCGACGCCTACATCGCCGCCCACAACGCCGCCGTTCGCAGCGGCGACTGGCGCGAGTTCGCAGAGTGGTTCACGGAGGACGCCGAGGTGCGCTTCGAGGGCGTCTCGGTCGGCCCCTTCCGCGGCCGCGAGGAGATCCGTTCCGCCTACGAAGGACGGCCTCCCGACGACGAGGTCGAGATCCGGAACGTCCGCGAGGAGGGCGACAGCACCGTCGCCGACTACGGCTGGGCCCGTGAGAGCGGCGTGCGCGCGGGCGAGCTACGGCTCCATTGGGAGGGCGAACGGATCCGGGAGCTCGTGATCACCTTCGAATGAGACCGCTAGAGTCATGCCGTGGCCAGGGTCTCGGCGCAGGAGCTCGCCGAGCTTGCTCCATGCTCGCTCGAATACGTGCAGCGGCTGGCGGACCTGGGCGTCCTCGCGCGACACGAAGACGACCGGCTCTTCCCCTCCTCTGACGTCCACGTCGTCCGCCTGATGGCGGCATTCGAAGAGGCGGGTATCGCGCTGGAGGACGTCGCTCGGGGGGTGGCAGGAGGAGATCTGTCCTTCCCACTCGGGTTGTTTCTCCCGGAGCCCGCGCGAATGACGGCCACCTACGACGAGCTTGCTGCTCGGCTCGAGCGCCCTCCCGAGCTGTTGCGCCGCCTCAGCGGTGAATTCGGTCTGCCGCCGCCGGCCGGCGACCGTTTGCGTGAGGAGGACGCAGAGATGCTCTCCCTGCTTCTGGCGAGGCTCGACCTGGCGACCGACGACGAGCTGTCGCGCTTCGCGCGCCTCTACGGCGGCACCGTCCAGCGGATGGTCGACTCGGGGTTGCAGTTCTTCGATCGCGTCATTCGCGAACGAGTCGGAACGTTCGAGCTCTCGGATGAGCAAAGGGACAATCTCGTCTACGAGCGAGCCGCCGGCTTCACCGAGCTCGTCAGCCGTGTCGTCCCCTGGCTTCAGCGGCGCCACCGCGAGCATTTCGTGCTCGAGTACCTTGTCGCGGTGACGGAGGGGTTCATGGAGGAGCGAGGGATCACGCCCCGGCAAACGAGGCAGCCGCCCGCGATCGCCTTCCTCGACCTCACCGGCTACACCGCGCTCGCCGAAGAGCGAGGAGACAAGGCTGCAGCCGAGCTTGCCGCGAGCCTCGCGAGCATCGTGCAGGAGACGGCGCAGGCGCACCGTGGGCGGCCGGTCAAATGGCTGGGTGACGGCGTGATGTTCCACTTCTCCGACGCCGGCAATGCGGTCCTCACCGGCCTGGCGCTGGTCGAGCAGACCGAGAAGGAGATCTCCGTTCCCGCGCGAGTGGGCATCAACGCCGGGGCCGTGATCGCCCA
>DATMIX010000078.1:0-24786 GCA_035554095.1 Gaiellaceae bacterium
GAGTCTAGAAGATGTGCCTGTTTGCAGGCTTCTTGCGGCCTGGGGCCAGGCCGAGCGCCGCAGGCAGTGCGCGCAGGTCGTCGAGCTTCTCGCCGACGTCCGGATAGCGGTTCTCGCGGTCGAGGAGCAGCCCGCGCATGCCGACCGCCGTCGCCCCGTGGACGTCGTCCTCGATCGAGTCGCCGATCATCACCGCCTCCGTGGCCGAGACCCCGAGCAGGTCGAGTGCGGCCCGGAAGATCGTCGGGTGCGGCTTCGTCTTTCCGTGAGCGCCCGAGCTCAACGCCGCGTCGACATCGAGACCGTGGTGCGCGATGAACGCCTCGAGGTCACGCCCGGTGTTGGAGACGAGACCGAGCTTGAGGCGGTGCTCACGAAGCGACGCGAGCGTCGGCAGAACGTCGTCGTAGATGTCGAAGTTGTGCGCATGCTCCCAGGCGGCGGTCATCTCGACCGCGCACTCGTAGGCGCGGGTCGAGTTGCCGCCCATCCCGCGGATGATCTGCTCGGTGAAGAGCACCCAGACCTCTTCGTCGTGGTCGAGCTCGGGGTGACGCTCGAGCGTCGCGACGGCGTGACGCCGCGCCTCGTCGTACCGTGAAGGGTCGAGCTCGAGGCCGAACCGCGTTCCAAGCCGCCGGTATCCCTCGGGACCGAGGTCGGGACCCGGTTTGGCGATCGTGAAGTCGACGTCGAAGAGAACTGCTCGCAGCTGCATCACTCTGCTTGTAGCAGCCAGCGGGCCGTCTCGACATGGTCCGCCAGGGGGGTGTCGTCCTCCCATGCCCAGGCGAGCGTTTGCCCGATCGCCCACCCCCGCGCGCGCTCTCGATCGAGCCCGAGCTCGGATGTGAGCCGGTCGAGACGACGGCGGACGCTCCGCTCGTCGCCGCCCAGCTCGCCGCCGCGGATCAGCGATGCGAGGCCGAACTCGCGCTCTCCGGCGAGCGGCTTCGGGTCGATCACCAACCAGGGCTCACGCTCGGCCGCGAGCACGTTGTCGGCGTGCAGATCCTGGTTCACGAGCACCTGCTCGCCCTGGGTCGGCGGCAGCTCGCGCAGGGCTTGGAGCCCGGCGTCGAGGAGACGCCGTTCGAACGGACGCCCGCTGCGTTCCCAGCGATCCTCGAACTTCTCGAGCCACCACGCCGCCTCGTCGGCGAGCGGCCGGAAAGGCGCTGCGACCGGACGCCAGAGCCGCGGCAGGAGGGCGACGACGACGTCGAGGGCGGCTTCCGGCTCGAGCTCCTTCAACGGCGTGGCGGGTCGGCAGCGCTCGAGCAGGAGCGCGCGCCGCTCGGGGTCGTGTTCGAGCAGTCGGACGGCACCCGCCCCGTCCCAGAGGGCGAGGGCGTCCGCCTCCTGCTCGCTCTCGCGGTCGGGGAACTGGATCTTCAGGACGGCGTCGCCCGCTGGCACAGCGAGGGAGGCAAAGGCGTCCGGAAAGGGCTCGCCGAGCTCCAGCGACCACTGCTCCCGGCATTCCTCCAGCAGCCGCGGCAGCCGGTCGAGCCACGCGCGCCCCTCGTCGAAGCCGCGGAGCCAGTCGAGGCCGGGGTGCACCGGCGCGAAAGATAGCTTTGCGCCGTGGAGGCAATCTCTCCCGCGGGACGGGGGCGTGCGTTCCATGCGCTTCGCCACCGCGATTTTCGGCTGCTCTGGACGGGGCAGACGATCTCCCTGGTCGGCGACACCGCCTTCCTGACCGCGCTTGGCTGGAAGACATTCACGGTCGCAGGGTCCAACAAGCTGGGGCTTGTTCTCGCCGCGCAGGGAGCAGGCCTCCTCGCGACGTTGCTGATCGGAGGCGCGCTCGCAGACCGGTACGAGCGACGCTCGATGATGATCGTCTCCGACATCTGGCGCTTCGTCGCCGTCGCGACGCTCGCGGGTCTCGACTTCTCCGGTCACCTGAGCTTCGCGAGCCTGATCGTGCTCGCCGCCTTGATGGGGCTCGGCGACGGCTTCTTCTACCCCGCCGTGGGCGGGATCGTCCCGCTCGTCGTCGACGCCGCACACCTCCCGTCCGCGAACTCGCTGATGGGCGTCGCGCGCTGGAGCAGCTTCGTCGTCGGGCCCTCGCTCGCTGCTTTCCTCTACCACGGCACGGGCTCGGCCTGGGTCTTCGCGATCGACGCACTGACGTTCCTGCTCTCCGCGGGCCTGATGCTCCAGGCGCGGCCGAGACCGATCGAGCGATCGTCGGGCAAGAATGCGTTTCAGGAGATCCGCGAGGGCACCCGCTACGTCGCGACGATTCCCTGGCTGTGGGTGACGATCACGCTCTTCGCCGTCGTCCTGATGCTCCAGTTCGCACCGCAGCAGGTGCTCCTGCCGAAGCTCGTGAAGGAGCATTTCGGCCGCGGGGTCGGCGCGTTCGGCCTGCTCTCGACGCTGCTCGGGATCGGCACGGTCGTGGGAACGCTCCTCTTCGGCCACTTCCAGCCACGGAAACGCCGCGGCGTCCTCACCTACTGGCTGTTCTTCGTCAACAGCCTCGCGATCGCCGGACTGGCCCTCTCGCCGTGGTACGAGCTGGCCGGCCTCTTCGCGGTGATCCGGGGGATCTGCATCGGCTTCGGCGTCGCCGTCTGGGAGACCATGCTCCAGGAGCTCGTGCCCGAGCATCTGCTCGCGCGCGTCGTCAGCCTCGATTTCTTCGGCACCTTCGGGCTGATGCCGATCGGGCTCGCGATCTGGGGCGCGATCGCGAACCTTGCTCCGCCCGGGCCGATGTTCGCGGCCGGCGCGCTCGTCTCGGCGGGCATGATCGCAGTGGTGCTGACGCGACCGTGGTTGAGGGAGGTCGATTGAGCCGCACGCCGCAGGAGATCCTCGCGGACGCCGGCACGATCGCCGTCGTCGGCGCGTCCCCGAAGCCGTGGCGGCCGAGCCACGGCGTCATGCGCTACCTGCTCGAGCAGGGCTACCGCACGATCCCCGTGCGACCGCTCGACTGCGACGAGGTGCTCGGGGTCCCCTGCGTGGCCGAGCTCGGCGAGATCGACGAGCCCGTCGACGTCGTCGACGTCTTCCGTCGGCCCGAGCACACGCCGGAGATCGCCCGCCAGGCGGTCGCGATCGGGGCGAGGGCACTCTGGCTGCAGACGGGCATCACCTCCCCGGAAGCACGCGAGATCGCGGGCCGGGCAGGGCTCGACTACGTCGAGGACGCCTGCGCGATGGTGGTGCACCGGCTCTACCTCACCTGAGGTTTCGGCCCGCTCGCGCGGAATAGTTGACCCCGCAACTTTCGTTGTTACGGTCGCTACTTCGAAAGGAAGGGATTTCGATGTCCTACGGACTCTTGCTCCTGCGAGTCGTGATCGGAGCGACCATCTTCGCCCACGGCGCCCAGAAGCTCTTCGGCTGGTTCGGCGGCCACGGGCTGCGCGGAACGGCCAACTTCTTCGGCTCCATGGGATGGCGCATGCCGCTCCTGATGGCGTTTCTCGCCGGCCTCGGCGAGGCGAGCGGGCTCGCGTTCGCCGCCGGCTTCCTGACGCCGCTCGCCGCGCTCGGGATCGCGATCGTGATGCTGAACGCGATCATCGTCGTCCACTGGCGAAACGGCTTCTTCAACGGCAACGGCGGCCTGGAGTTTCCGCTGACCCTCGCCACGGTCGCGATCGCAGTGGCAGCGACCGGCCCCGGACGCTTCTCGATCGACAACGCGATCGGCTGGGCCGACAACATCAGCGGCCTCGGGTGGGGCGTAGGCGTCCTGGCAGCAGCACTGGTCGTCACCACCCTCACCCTCACCGTCTTCAGAACGAGAGCCCGAATGCAGGAGCAGCCCGCCTAGCAACCTAGGATCGCAACCCTCCCGCCGCCGGAGCCGGGCTCCGCCCGGCGGGAGGCGAAGCGACGCCCATCTCGGCGGAACGAAAAGGAGGGGGCTCGTGGGGGAAACCCGGTTTCCCCCACGGTCTATCGGGGTGCCCAGATTTGAACTGGGGACCTCTCCGACCCGAACGGAGCGCGCTACCAGGCTGCGCCACACCCCGGCCGCAGAAGGTTAGCCGAGGAAGTTTTCGATCGCCTCCGCGCAGAGATCCGGCCGTTCGCCGATCAGCAGATGGCCGCAGTCGGCGATCGTGCGCAGCGGTGCGCGGAGCCGGCGCGCGAAATCGAACGCGTCTCGGACCGGCAACTGGTTATCCCTGGCGCCCCAGAGAACGAGCGCGGGGCACCGGATCTCACCGAGCTCTTGCCGCACGTCGTCGGCCACGAGGGCACGCGCGGCGCCGACCGAGTCGCTCGTCAACCGCGTCCCGACAAGGAACCCTTCGACGGCCTGATTCGACATGATCAGCGGGTCGGAGGCCCCCCACCGTCCGAAGACGAAGTACCGCAGGAACGGGCTGTGGGCCACGGAATCGGCCCAGGGCGCGACGAAGCGGCGGGGGCCGATCAACCTGAGGATGCGAAGCCCGTACTTCGCGCGCCTCGTCGTCGACGAGATTCCCGCCGACGCTGTGAGCACGAGCGCCGTAACGTCTGCGGGCCTTCGCAGCGCCATCCTCATCGCGACCATACCGCCGAGCGAATGCCCGACGATCGCAGCGGGGAGCATCCCTTCGAGGTCCGCCACCATTCCGACCCGGTCGGCGAAGACGGCGAGGTTCGGCACCGTAGCGAGCGGCGTCGAGAGGCCGTGCCCCGGCAGCTCCGGGACGAGCACGCGCCGGCTCCGGGCGAGCCGCGGCGCGAGGTCGATCCAGTTCGCGGCCGCGCCGCCGAGGCCGTGCACGAGGAGCAACGACTCGCCGGACTTTGGCCCGCCGACGAAGTACCGCATGCGGCATCCCCTGACCTCTGCGAATCGCTGCTCGAATTCCGGCAGCACCTTTGCGTCCGTCATGGAAGCCCACTATCCTTCGAGCGATGGATCGATTGGGAGGGCAGGAACTTTGATTCCTGCCGGCAAGACAACTGGAGCGGTTCACTGAGCCCGTCCGTGCAAGCGCACGAGACGGGTTTTTTGATGGACCGCGGGGAGGTCACATGGCGAACCACCTGACGCCGGAGGAGCTGTCGAAGGAGCTTGGAATCGATCGCCAAGAGGTGATCAAGGTCTGCATGCAAGAGTCGATCCCGATCTATCACGGCAAGATCGACAAGACCCTGTTCCAGGCGCAGCTCCAGGCGCTGGGGGCCGTCCCGCAGCACCACTGACCGCGCGCGCTTACTTGCGCGCTGCGACTTTTCGACGGGAGCCGCCCGCTGAGGCGGCTTTCGTCTTCTTGGCGGCGGACTTCTTCGCCTTGCCGGACTTCTGAGCGTCCGCGACGCTTGCCCGCAGCGCCTCCATCAGGTCGACCACCGGTGCGGTCGGCTCGACGGGCTCCGGCGCGGTGATCTCCTGGCCGGCGAGCTTTGCCTCGAGCAGCGCCCGGAGATCGCGGCGGTAGTCGCTCGTCAGCTCATCGGCATCGAACTCGCCCACGAGGCTGGCAATCACCTGCCGCGCGAGCTCGAGCTCCGGCTCCTTCACCTCGACCTCCTTGACGGCGTCCTCGATCTCCGCCTGCGAGCGAACATCCTCCGCGAGGAAGAGCGTCTCGAGTGCCAGCGCCTCGCCCTTCGGCCGGATCAGACAGAAGTGCTCGGCGCCCTGGCGGACGAACTTGCCGACTGCCGCCATGCCGGTCTCCTTCATCGCCTCGAGCAGCAGGATGTAGGGCCGCCGTTGGGCCACCGCCTCCGCCGGCGCGAGGAAGTACGTGCGATCGAAGTAGATCGGGTCGACCTCGCTGGCCTCGACGAAGCGCGTGATCTCGATCGTCCGTGAGTCGTCGGCCGTCGAGAGCGCTTCGAGATCGGCCTCCTCGACGACGACGAACTGCCCCTTCGCGACCTCCCATCCCTTCACGATCTCGTCGTTGGAGACCTCGCGATCGTGCTCCGGGCACCAGCGCTTGTTCTTGATCGGCGTCAAGCACTCGCGATGAAGCATCCGGAACGACACGTCCGACTGACGCGCGGCAGGCTTCGTCGCGAGCGCCATCCCGACAGGGATGTTGACCAGGCCGAAGCTGATGGATCCGTTCCAGATCGTTCGCATGGGGCTTCCCAATTGTAGAGGGATGCAGGGAGTTCGCCGGATCGTGCCGGATCCCTCCGTGACCCGAGTGACCGCAAACCCGCCGGTCCCTAAGCTTGGAGACCTGAACACGGGCGGGGACAGGACGATCGTGCGCCTCTGGCGGGACGCGACGCGCGCTGGGCGCACTACCCCTGCCTACCTCGTGGAGGAGGCGCCGGAGAGCTGGCGCGAGGTCTCCTGGGAGGAGGCCGCTCAAGCGGTGGACGAGCTGGCCAACGGCCTGCTGGCGCGCGGTGTTCGCAAGGGCGACGCATTCGGGATCCTCGGCCGGACGCGCCTGGAGTGGACGCTGTTCGACTTTGCGCTCGCGCTGGTCGGCGGCGTCACGGCGCCGGTCTATCCAAATTCGTCCCCACGCGAGACGGCCTACGTGCTCGAGCACTCGGAGGCTGTGGGAGCTCTGGTCGAGGACGAGGGGCAGCGGACGAAGGTTCAATCGATCGGGCTTGCGCACGTCCTGACCTACGACGAGCTGGTCGACCTGCGTTCGGACGGGGTCGCTTACGCACGCGAGAACCCGGACGCCCTCGACCAGGCCTCGGCCGCGATCGGCGAGGACGACCTCTACACCTACATCTACACCTCGGGCACGACCGGCCCGCCCAAGGGCTGCATGATCCTCCACCGCAACTACTACGAGATGACCGCGTGCATCGAGCGGATCGAGGGGCTCGCGCTCGACCGGGACGTGATGCTCCTGTACCTGCCGCTCGCACACAACTTCGGCCGCCTGATGTCGCTCTGGGGCCCCTACTCGGGGTTCACCATCGCCTTCTGCCCGGATCCGTACGCCGTCGCGGAAGCCCTGCCGCAGGTCAGGCCGACCCTGCTACCGAGCGTGCCTCGCGTGTACGAGAAGGCCCACACCGCGATCACGTCCGCGCTCGACGAGGCCTCCGGGCCGAAGCGGCGTCTGGCGCAATGGGCTCTGGGGGTGGGACGGCGCGTCAGCGCGCTGCGCCAGGCGGGAGAGCCCGTGCCGGCCGGGGTCAGGATGCGTCACCGGCTCGCGGACCGGCTCGTCTACGCGAAGGTGAAGAAGCGGTTCGGCGGTCGACTCCGGATCGGCATCTCTGGCGGTGCGCCGCTCGCGAAGGAGATCGCCGAGTTCTTCCACGCGCTCGACATCCTGATCCTCGAGGGCTGGGGCCTGACCGAATGCACGACGGCGGCGACCGTCAACCGGCCGCTCGGTTACCGGTTCGGCACCGTCGGGCCGGCGATGCCCGGGTTCGAGGTCAAGACCGACGGCGACGGCGAGCTCCTGATCCGCAGCGACACCGTTTTCGCCGGCTACTACAAGGACGAAGCCGCAACGCAGGAGGCGATGGCCGGCGAGGGCTGGCTCCGGTCGGGTGACGTCGGGCAGATCGACGCGGACGGCTTCGTGACCATCACGGACCGGAAGAAGGACATCGTCGTCACCGCAGGCGGCAAGAACCTCGCACCTCAGAACATCGAGAACGCGTTGAAGACGTCGCGCTACATCTCACAGGCGCTGGTCGTCGGCGACCGCCGCCCCTACGTCACGGCGCTGATCACGCTCGATGATCTGCCGATCAACGACGGCGACGCGATCGATGTGCAGGCCCTCGTCCAGGCCGAGGTCGATCGCGTCAACGGCGGCCTCTCGCGATTCGAGCAGATCAAGAGGTTCGCGATCCTCCCCCGCGACTTCAGTCCCGAGCATGGCGAGGTCACGCCGACGCTGAAGCTGAAGCGCCGCGTCTGCGAGGAGCATTTCGCGGTCGAGATCGAGCGGTTGTACGCCGACTAGGTCGATGCTAAACCCGGTCGGCAAGGCGACCGAGCGTTCTTACAGGCGGCGCGCGCCCACGAATGTCGATGCGTACCAGCCGGTCATGCCGGAGATCTTGACGACGTCGCCCGTGTGCGGAGCATGGATGAAGCTGCCGCCGCCCACATAGATCCCGACGTGGCCGAGCCCGTCGAAGAAGACGAGGTCGCCGGCCTGGAGCTGGTCGCGCGAGACGGGCGAGCCGGCTCCGTACTGCGCATAGGAGCTGTGGGGCAGCGAGACGCCCACCTGGCCGTAGACGTACATCACGAAGCCCGAGCAGTCGAAGCCGGACGGCGACGCACCGCCCCAGACGTAGGGTGTGCCGAGATAGCGCATCGCGATCCCCACCACGCCGCCGTGCGTCGCGGGCGGCGCCGGCCCCACCGGAGCGGGCGCCGTCGCCGAGTCGACGGCGCTCGTGAGCGTCTGCGGGGCGGCCTGCTGCTGGGCGACCTGCTGGGCGAGCTGCCGGCGGAGCTCGGCCTGGCGAGCCGCCTCCTGCTGCTGCAACTGCACGATCTGACCGCGGATCGAGGACAGGAGCGCGCGGCGCGCCGAAAGCTGGCTCTCGACCGACGAGCGCGCCGCCGCACGCTGGCGCACGAGGGACGCGGCCTCGGCCCTCGCGTGCTTGAGCCGAACCTCACGAGTCTTCACCTGGTTGTTGTACTTGACCACCTGCCCCAGAACCAGCGAGTCCTGGGCCGAGATCCTGTTCACCGTGTCGAACCGGTTGACGAGGTCGTCGAGGCTCGTCGCGCCCAAGAGCACCTCGAGCTCGTTGTCGTTGCCCGACGACGTGTAGAGAGAGACGACGCGCCGGGCGAGCGTGACGCGGGCCCGGCCGAGGCTCTTCTTCGAGATCTTCAGCTGCGCGTGGTTCTCCTTCAGATCGGCGCGCACGCGGTTCAGCTTCGTGGTCGCAAAGTTGTACGCCTCGATCGCCCGCTCGAGGCTCGAGTCGAGCTGCTGCACCTGATTCATGACGCTTTGAGCCTCGGCCTGCTTGGACGCGATCGTGGGGTCGCCGAGCGCAGGCGTCACGGACATCAAGGCCGCGAAGCACGAGAGGATGACTGCCGGCGCCGTACGTCTGACCGAGCGGCGAACTGTTCCGGTCGCTGGGCTCGATCGGCGCCCCGGGAGGGGCCGGTTCGTCACGAGTTCGGCACCCTAGCAACCACATCGGACAGTCGCAAGCGGCTCTCCGAGCCGAAGTTCGCATTCCGAGCGGACATCGACCGGTTGGCAGGCGTTTGGTAGGTTCCCGCGTCGTGCCGGGGGACCCGACCACGCGGCGAGGCCCCGCCCTGGCGCTTGCCGCCTGTTTCATCGCTGCGGTGGCGCTCCCCACGAGCGGCAGCGGCTCTCCGTCGACCCTCAGGCAGCAAGCGCGGGAGCTGAGCCAGCAGAACAGCGTCCTCGCGACGCAATCGCGCGCCGCCGTCCTCACGCTCTACGCGCTCGACAGCAAGCTCGCCCGCACCCAGGCCGAGCTGGTGACATTGCAGGCCGAGGCCACGAAACTGAGCCGTCAGCGGGCGCGCACGAAACAGCAGCTCGGAGTCGCTCGTCGCACGTTCTCGAACTCCCAGCGGCACCTCGCCGACCGCCTGCGAAACGTGTACGAGCAGGGGGATTCGGACCCACTGGCAATCGTCCTCGGAGCGAAGACGCTCGACGATGCGCTGTCGGGCCTCGAAACCGTGAACGCAGCCGCCGCGACGGACCGGAACGTCGTCAGGCAGGCACGAGAAAGCCGCGCCGCCTACCAGAAGTTGCAGCGCCGGCTCGCCGAACGCGCACGAAGGCTGACGCGCCTCCAGGCGAGCCTCCAGGCCTCCTTGGGCGCACTCTCCTCGGCCCGGGCCGAGCGTGTCACGTACATCCAACAGGTCGCCGCCGAGCGCAGCCTGAACGCGTCGCAGATCGGCTCGCTGGAGTCCAGGGCCCAGGCGATCCAGGCTCGGGCGCAGGAGATCGCCGTCCAGCAGGCGGCTACGCCGGCGACCGGACCGGTGCCCGTGGCCGCCGAAGGACGGACTTTGACGGTGACCGCGACGGCATACACGCTCAGCGGCCGCACCGCGACGGGTGCGCCGGTCGGCTACGGGATGGTCGCCGTCGACCCGAACGTCATCCCGCTCGGCACCCGGCTGTCGATCCCCGGTTACGGCGAGGGCGTGGCCGCCGACACGGGCGGCGCGATTCAGGGAGCGGTCATCGACCTCTGGTTCCCAACGGCCGCGTCCGCGGGGGCGTGGGGCCGCCGCACGGTCACGATCACGCTGCACTAGAATTTCGCGCTAGCGTCCCCTGCAGCCAGGGAGGGGGTGGAGTGACCGAATTCCTCGAGTCGACCGAGGCGCCCGAGAAGGTGGAGCGCCCTCGCGTGCTGCTGGTCGACGACCACGATCTCTTCCGGACGGGGCTGCGAAACCTCCTCGAGGAGGAAGGTGTCGACGTCGTCGGCGAGGCCGCGGCCGGCGAGGACGCGCTCCGGTTCGTGCGCGAGCTCCAGCCAGACGTCGTCGTCATGGACCTGAACATGCCCGGCATGAGCGGCGTCGAGGCGACGAAGCGGATCGTCTCTCACGCGCCGCTGACCCGGGTCGTCGTGCTGACGATCTCGGATCAGGACGCCGACGTGATGGATGCGATCTTTGCGGGCGCCTGTGGTTACCTGCTCAAGGACGCGTCGATCGAGGACGTGATGCGCGGGATCCAATCCGCGGCGATCGGCGAGTCCCTGATCTCACCCACCATCGCCGGCAAGGTGCTCGAGCGCGTGCGCGCCAGCAGCGCCTCCCCCGACGCGGCCGAGGCGATCAGGGCCGAGCTGTCCGATCGCGAGATCGAGGTGCTGAAGCTGATCGCCAACGGCAAGGACAACGCTCAGATCGCCGCCGACCTGCACATCAGCCCGAAGACGGTCAAGAATCACATCTCGAACATCCTCATGAAGCTGCAGATCCAGAACCGCATCCAGGCGGCCGTGTATGCGGTCCGTAGCGGCATAGTGTGAATGACGCTCCAGGGATCTGAGCCGGGTTTAGCGGCCGCGCCGGCGATGCCGGCACAGCCTTTCTGACGGCATCGCAAGCGACGCCGTCGGTCCGTAGCGGCATAGTGTGATGACGCTACAGGGACCGGGTTCAGCGGCCGGGGCGGGATCGTCTAGGCGGCGGCGGAAACCCGGCGGCGGGCGGCGACGAGCAGCGCGCGCAGATGCTTCAAGTCGCCCGACGCGCGGCTGAGGCGCACCGAGAGGTCGCTCAGCTCGTCCGTCTTCGCGTCCGCGTTGCTCACCTGAGCCGCAACCCGACCGAGCTTCCGCTCCAGCTTCAGCCGCTCGGCCTCGAGCGCGAGCGCCTGCGCGTAGCCGTCGGTGAGCGTGCGCTCCAGGCGGGCCCGGGACGAGTCGTCACGCGCCAGCGGCCCTTCGATGAGGACGCCTAGCTCGTCACACAGGGTGCCGAAGTCGATTACCGCGGGAGTGGGCATCGAAACCGATTATCCCGCCGGAAATGTGGTTCTTCATGGGCCGCTCGGCCCATCTTCGGCCGATGGAAGGCCCATGCCCGCTTGACCGCATGGTCGCTCGTTCGAACAATGCATCGATGCGCAGGGGGATCGCCGCCGTCCTCGCAGCAGGTGTGATCTGCTTTGGGCTGGCCGCGGAGGCAGTCGGATCCTCGAGCGCACGACCGCTCTCCGTGCGGCTCGCGCAGGCGCTCGCGGTGCCACACGTGCGCGCGTCGCAATCCGCGGCGTACGCCCTCGACCTGACTACGGGAACGGCCGTCTTCTCCCGCCACGGCGGCCTGTCGCTCGTGCCCGCCTCGAACGAGAAGCTCGCGATCACCTACGCCGCACTCCGATCGTTCGGCCCGGATCATCAGATCGAGACCGACGTGCTCGGCGAGGGCGATCTCGTCGGGACGACGTGGCGGGGCTCGCTCGTCCTCCAGGGACATGGAGATCCGACGCTCAGCCAGACGGATCTGACCTGGCTCGCGCGGCAGGTGCGCGGAGCGGGAATCCGCACCGTTGCCGGCCCGGTCGTCGGCGACGAGTCGTTCTTCGACTCCCTCCGCACCGGCCCGGGCTGGAAGCCGTCGTTCTATCTCAACGAGTCGGCGCCCCTCTCCGCGCTGACGGTCGATCGCACCTGGTTCCGCCACCGACATTCCCCCGTTCCCGCCCTGGCGGCCGCCTCGCTCTTCAAGGATGCGCTGCGGCGGAACGGGGTCACCGTCACGGGCCGGGCGCTCGTCGGCAGGGCGAGCGACGCGGCGGAGCCGCTCGGGCACGTGCTCTCGCCGCCGCTCGCACGGATCGTGCGGTTCATGGATCGAGAGAGCGACAACTTCACGGCCGAGCTGCTCCTGAAGCAGCTCGGCACGGTCGACGGCGGCGTCGGGACGAGCCACGGCGGTTCCCGCCAGGTCCGCGAGGTGCTCGCGGGAGCCGGCGTCCCGCTCGGCGGCGTTCGGTTCGTCGACGGGTCGGGCCTCTCCCCGTCCAACCGCCTCACCGCGCGGGCGCTCGTCGGGATCCTCCGTGTCGCCTGGGAGGATCCGCAGATCAGGCCCGCCTTCATGGCCGCCCTCGCCGTTGCGGGACGCAACGGGACGCTGCGGGACCGGCTCAGGCGGTGGCCGGCGCGTGGGGCCGTGCTCGCGAAGACGGGCACGACGTCCGTTGCCTCAGCTCTTTCCGGCTACGTCCGGAAGCGCTACGTCTTTTCGGTGCTCCAGAACGGCCACCCGGTCTCCTCCTGGTGGGCGCGGCGCGCCCAGGACCGATTCGTGACCGTGCTAGCCGCGCAGTAGCTTCTTCAGGTCGGCCTCCGTCAGGATCGGAACGCCGGCCTTCTCGGCCTTCGCGAGCTTCGAGCCCGGGCTCTCCCCGACGATCACGCCGGCCGTCTTCTTCGAGACGGAGTCGCCGACCTTCGCCCCGAGCGCCTCGAGCGCGGTCTTCGCCTCGTCACGGCTGTAGCCCTCGAGGGTGCCGGTGATCACGTATGTGTGCCCCGTCAGCGGCCCCTCCACGGGACGGTCCTCCTCGCCCGCCTCGAGCCTCAGGCCGAGTCCCCGCAGCTCTTCCACGAGGCCGCGGTTCACCTCGTCGGCGAACCACTCGGCGATCGAGGCCGCCCGGTCGGGGCCGATCCCCTCGACTTCCTGGAGGTCCTCGACAGTCGCGGCGAGGAGCCGGTCGATGGTGCCGAAGGCCCGCGCGAGGATCCGCGCGGTGACGCCACCGACATCGGGGATGTTGAGGCCGTAGAGGACCCGCCGGAAGGGGATCTCCTTCGAGCGGTCGATCGAGGCGACGACGTTTCCCGCGCTCTTCTCCTGAAAGCCGTCGAGCTCGAGCAGCTGCTCTTTCGTCAATCGGTAAAGATCGGGCACCGACCGGACGAGCCCGAGATCCCAGAGCCGGCGAACGAGCTGCTCGCCCACCCCCTCGATATCCGCGGCGGCCATGACCCAATTGTTGAGGGTCTCGATGCCGCGGGACGGGCAGTCCCTGTTCGGGCAGCGATGCATTGCCTCGCCCGCGGGCTTGATGATGTTTGCCCCGCAAAGAGGGCATTTTTTTGGCATCCGAAAGCGTTTCGTGCCCGGCCGGTGAGCGCCGGCGGGACCGACGATCTGCGGGATGACGTCACCCGCCCGCTGGACGATCACGTCGTCCCCCTCGCGAATCTCCTTGCGGTTGATGTCCTCCTCGTTGTGCAGCGTCGCCCGCGAGATCGTGACCCCGCCGACCTCCACCGGCTCGAGCATCGCCCAGGGGTTGAGCGCGCCGGTGCGCCCGACGCGAATCGCGATCCTGTTCAGCCGGGTCGTCGCGGTCATCGGCGCCCACTTGAAGGCCCTGGCCCAGCGTGGCCGCTCGTGGAGGGCGCCCAGCCGCGCCTGCTGGTCGAGTGAGTCCACCTTGATCACGATCCCGTCGATCTCGTAGTCGAGCTCGCCGCGGCGGAGCTCCCACTCCTCGCAGGCCTTGACCACCTCGTCGATGGACTCGAGACGCTCGGCGTAAGGGTTCGTGCGGAACCCGTGCTCGCGCAGCCATTCGAGCGTCTCGCTGTGCGTCGCGGCCGCCAGGCCGTCCCGCTGGCCAACGCCGTAGACCCAGATCGAGAGCTCACGCTGGGCGGTGATGTTCGGGTTCAGCTGACGGAGCGATCCCGCCGCCGCGTTTCGCGGGTTCGGGGAAGGCTTCTTGTCCTCCGCCACCTGCCGCTCGGTCAGCCGCCGGAACGCCTGGAGCGACATGTAGATCTCGCCTCGAACCTCGAGCGTTGCCGGCGGCCGCCGGCCGTCCACGGTGCGCATCGTGAGGGGGATCGACCTGATCGTCCGCAGATTCGGCGTCACGTCCTCGCCGACGAAGCCGTCACCGCGCGTTGCGCCGCGGACGAAGGCGCCGTTCTCGTAGGTCAGGCTGACGGCGGACCCGTCGATCTTCGGCTCGATCACGTACGCGACCGGCTCGTCGGAGTCAAGGCGCTTGCGGACGTCGTCTGCCCACTTGCGAAGGCTTTCGTCGTCGGTCACCTTGTCGAGCGAGCCCATCGGCTGCAGGTGGGTGACCTTGCCGAACCGCTCCGAGGGCGGCGCGCCGACGCGCTGGGTCGGCGAGTCGGGAGTGGTTAGGTCCGGGTACTCCTCCTCGAGCGCCTTCAGCTCGTCGTAGAGGCGGTCGTACTCGGCGTCGGAGATCTCGGGCTCGTCGAGAACGTGGTACCGGTAGAGGTGGTGATTGAGCTCCGCACGGAGCTCGTCGAGGCGTGCTTGGACGTCCTTCTGCGCCTTCGCAGCCATTGAGGTGATGCTAGCGACGGATACGATCGGTCCCGTGAGGGCGATCGCCGTGGGAATCATCCTGTTGGCTGCGCTGCCCGGGAGCGCCTCCGGTTCGATCGCGGCCGCCTTCCGCATGCCGTCGGGGAACATCGGCTGCGTCTACACGAGCGGCCTGGGCCCGGGCGCGAGCCTCCGCTGCGACATCCGCACAGGCCTGAGGCCGCGTCCGCCGCGGCCGCGGGCCTGCGACGTCGACTGGGGCGACAGCTACACCCTCGGCCGCACCGGCCGCGCGAGGGTCACGTGCCACGGGGACACGGCGATCCTGCTCCGCTCGCATGTTCTGGCCTACGGCTCGAGCTGGACCCGCGGCGGCTTCACTTGCACGTCGCGGCTGCGGGGGCTGCGCTGCCGCAATGCGAGCGACCACGGCTTCTTCCTCAGCCGCAGCCATTCGTACCGCTTCTAGTCTCGCGTGCTTCGCGGCTGCCCTCGCACTCGTGGCGGGCTGCGGGAGCGAACAGCGCCCGTTCGCCAAGCGCTTCGACATCGGCGGGTACACGTTGTTTCTCGAGTGCCACGGGCACGGCGACCCGACCGTGCTGCTCGAGGCCGGCCTCGGCGGCGATCACGTCGATGCCTGGCAGCGCATCGAGGGCGACGTGCGACGCGAGACGCGCACGTGCGCCTACGACCGCGCCGGCCTCGGTCGCAGCGACCCGCGGCCGGGGAATCGGCCTGCTCCGGTTCGACTCGTCGCCAGCGAGCTGCACAACCTGCTCGACGTCGCAAACGTCGATCGCCCGTTCGTCTACGTCGGGCACTCGATCGGCGGTATCTATTCCCTCGCATACTCCGCGGACTATCCGGACGAGGTCGCCGGCGCCGTCTACGTGGACGGGACGGATCCTTTCGAGGCCACGGGCGTCCTCGGGGACGGCGCGGGCGGCGTCGACTACGGCGGCCCGTACCCGCCGCTCCTGCAGGTGAGGCTCGGCGACCGGCCCGCGATCTTCCTCAGCGCCGTCAACTCGGGCAAGGAGTACCTCAAGGGCTCGACGAACGGCCGCCTCGTCGAGGCGGTCGGGAGCGGGCACGGGATCCAGGACGACAACCCGGACCTCGTCCTCGAGGCGATCCGCGAGGTGGTCGAGTCCGTGCGCTCCGGCGACGAGCTCCCACCGTGCAAGGAGTCCGGCCTCCCGAAGGTGGGCGGCCGCTGCCTCGCCAGGCTCCCGTAGGCCGATCGGGGCGTGGCCGTTCCGGCCACGCCCCGACGTCGGACACCGTTACGCGAGCGTCACGACTTACGCCCGAGACACTGAAAAGGCCTGCTCAGAAGCGCGTTCTGCAGCTCCCCTGGTGTCGGACACCGATTCAAGAGGCGTACCGAACCGAAACGAGATACAGGCCCCACGGCGGGGCCGTCGTGCCCGCTTCGGACCTGGGCTTGCCTTCGAGCAGCGATGCGAGCTCGTTCGGTGGCCGTTCGAGCATCGTCCCCACGAGCGTGCGCACCATGTGGCGCAGGAAGCTGTCCGCCGTGATCTCGAACTCGAGCGCCTCGTCGCGGCGGTGCCAGGTCGCGCTCTCCACCGTTCGGGTGAACACGTCGTGGTGCGTCTCCGTCGGCGTGAAGGCGGTGAAATCGTGCTCGCCCACCAGCACGTCGGCGGCCTCGGCGAGCCGCTCCTCGTCGAGCGGGCGCGGATACCACCAGCTCCGGCTCGCCTCGAAGGGAGACGGCGACCTGCGGCGGTAGACCCGATAGCGGTAGCTCCGCGCCGTCGCGGAATGGCGGGCGTGGAAGTCGGGCCCCGCGGCCTCGACCGAGGTGACCGCAAGGTCCTCCGGCAGCTCCGCGTTCAGGGCCTGCCCGGAGCGCTCGACCGGGGGTCCTCCCGCGACGTCGAGGCTCGCGACCTGAGCGAGCGCGTGGACGCCGGTGTCGGTGCGACCGGCCACGGCGAGCCCTTCCCACCGGGGGAAGACGCGTCCGAGCGCCTCGCGGAACACGCCTTCGACCGTGCGCAGTCCCGGTTGCGCGGCCCAGCCGCGGAAGCCGGTGCCGTCGTACTCGAGCGTTACCTTGAGCCGCACGTCAGGCGCCCCTGACGGTGTTTGTCAGGTTTGCCTTATGATCGGAGAATTTGCACATCGTCTGGTAGACTCTAGTCAGATGACTGGCCAGCAAACCTTCCTCCTGCAGCGCGTCCAGCCTGCCATGACCGGCCTCATCGACGGCTCGTTGTCGACGCTCGCACCGATCTTCGCAGTCGCCCTTGCGACCCACGAGCCACATGTGGCCTTCTACGCCGGCCTGGCAACCGCGATCGGCGCGGGCGTCAGCATGGCGTTCTCCGAAGGCCTGTCGGACACCGGAGAGCTGACGGGCCGCGGCAACCCGATGGCCCGCGGTGCGATCACCGGCCTTGGCACCTTTGTGGGGGGAATCCTGCACACCCTCCCGTTCCTGATCCCCCACTACCGCGCCGCGATCGTGATCGCGATCGCGGTCGTCGCCGGCGAGCTGCTCGCGCTCGCCTGGCTGCGCTGGCGCTACTTCGAGGTCAGCTTCGTCCGCGCGCTCGGGACGGTGACGCTCGGCGGCATCATCATCGCCGTCGTCAGCGCGGCCCTTGGCAGCGCTGCCGCGTAGCAGCGGCTAGTCGCCTGCGCCCCTGCGCGGAACGAAGTCGACGAGCTCGAGGTAGGCCATCTCGGCGGCGTCACCCTGACGCGGACCGAGCTTCACGATCCGCGAGTAGCCGCCGGGCCGATCGGCGAAGCGCGGTGCGACGTCGCTGAAGAGCTTGTGCACCACGTCCTGCGAGCGGAGAAACTTCAACGCCTGCCGGCGGGCAGGAACGTCCCCCCGCCTGCCCAGCGTGATCATCTCCTCGGCGACGGGCCGGACCTCCTTCGCCTTGGCCACCGTGGTCCTGATCCGGCCGTGTTCGATCAGTGACGCTGTCAGGTTCGCGTAGAGCGCCTTCCTGTGGGACGCGTCGCGCCCGAGCTTCCTGCCGGATCTGCGGTGCCGCATCGCGCTACGCGACTGCCCCGCCGTTCTCGCCGCGCAGCGTCAGCCCGTGCGTGGCGAGCGTCTCCTTGACTTCCTCGATCGACTTCTTGCCGAAGTTCGGGATCGCGGCGAGCTCGTTCTCCGTCTTGACGACGAGGTCGCCGATCGTCTCGATGCCGACCCGCTTGAGGCAGTTGTACGAGCGGACGCCGAGCTCGAGCTCCTCGATCGGGAAGTTCTCCATGCCGTGCGCGAGGGCCGGCTCCGCAGCGCCACCGCCGTCGGCCGCGGCCGCGGCTTCGCCGAAGCCCTCGATCCGATCGAGGTCGGTGAAGATCGCGAGCTGCTTGATCAGGATCTCGGCGGCCTGGCCGATCGAGTCACGGGGATCGATCGAGCCGTCGGTCGTCACGTCGAGGATCAGCTTGTCGTAGTCCGTCCGCTGCCCGACACGCGCGGCCTCCACGTCGTACGAGACGCGCCGGACCGGCGAGAAGATCGAGTCGACCGGGATCACGCCGATCGTGTGCTCGGGGCCACGGTTCAGCTCGGCCGGAACGTACCCGCGGCCGCGGCCGATCGTCAGCGTGACCTCGAGCTTGCCCTTGTCCGAAAGGTTCGCGATCTCCAGGTCGGGATTGAGGATCTCCAGCTCGGCGGGCGCCTCGATGTCCTTCGCGGTGACGGGACCCGCGCCGCGCTTCGAGAGACGCACCTCGATCTCGGGGGACTCGCCGTGGAGGCGGCAGATCAGGTTCTTGAAGTTGAGCAGGATGTCCGTGACGTCCTCGCGGACGCCCGGCAGGGTCGTGAACTCGTGCGCGACGCCCTCGATCTTGACCGAGGTGACCGCGGCGCCCTCGAGCGACGAGAGCAGCACGCGGCGCAGCGAGTTCCCGAACGTGTAGCCGAAGCCGCGGTCGAGCGGCTCGATCTGGAAGACGCCACGGTTCTCGTCGATCTCCTCGTGGACGATCTTCGGGATCTGGAACTCCATCAGGGAAGTGCGCGTTGCCATGAAATCCTTTCTCTGTTACTTGGAATAGAGCTCGACGATGAGCGATTCCTGAACGGGGGTGTCGATCTCGGCGCGCTCCGGCAGCTTCAGGATCTTGCCGGTGAGGCCGTCGTGGTCGGCCTGCAGCCACGGCGCGACCGAGGCGGTGAGGTCGGTCGCGTCGCGAACCACCTGCTCGGCGGAGCTGCCGGGCGCCATCGAGACGATGTCGTCTGGCTTGACCTGGTAGCTCGGGATGTTCACGCGGCGGCCGTTGACGTGGAAGTGGCCGTGGCGTACGAGCTGGCGCGCCTGTGCGCGCGAGGACGCGAAGCCCAGCCGGTAGACCACGTTGTCGAGCCGCGTCTCGAGCATCTGGAGCAGGTTCTCACCCGTGACGCCGGAGCCCTTGGCCGCCTTGGTGTAGTAGGTGCGGAACTGCTTCTCGAGCAGGCCGTAGTACCGCCGCGCCTTCTGCTTCTCGCGCAGCTGCAGCAGGTACTCGCTCTGCTTGATGCGGCCCCGGCCGTGCTCGCCCGGCGGGTAGGAGCGGCGCTCGATCGCGCACTTCTCCGTCAGGCAGCGCTCGCCCTTCAGGAAGAGCTTCATGCCTTCGCGCCGGCAGACGCGGCACTTCGGTCCGAGATCGCGGGCCATTAGACGCGCCTCCGCTTCTTCGGCCGGACGCCGTTGTGCGCCTGCGGCGTCACGTCCTTGACGCCAAGGATCTCGAGCCCGGCGGCCTGCAGCGAGCGGATCGCCGTCTCGCGCCCCGAGCCCGGCCCCTTGACGAAGACCTCGACCTTCTGAAGCCCGTGCTCCATGCCCTTGCGAGCGCACGCATCGGCCGTGACCTGCGCGGCGAAGGGCGTCGACTTCCGGGAGCCCTTGAAGCCCGCCGAGCCGGCCGACTCCCACGCGATCACGTTCCCTTCGCCGTCGGTGAGCGAGACGATCGTGTTGTTGAACGAGGTCTTGATGTGCGCCTGCCCGATCGCGATGTTCTTGCGGACGCGGCGGCGCGTGCGACCACGGGTCGCAGGCTTTCGAGGCGGCGCCATCAGGTCTTGGTGGCGGCCTTCTTACCGCGGCCGACCGTCTTCTTCGGGCCCTTTCGGGTTCGCGCGTTCGTCTTCGTGCGCTGACCGTGAACGGGCAGGCCGCGACGGTGGCGCAGGCCTCGGTAGGCGCCGATCTCCTGCAGGCGCTTGATCGCCTGCGTGCGCTCGCGGCGGAGGTCGCCCTCGACCTGGAGGTTCGAGTCGATGTACTCGCGGAGCTTCGTGACCTCTTCGTCCGTCAGGTCCTTGATCTTCTCGTCGGGCGAGAGGCTCAGGTCGGCGCAGACCTTGTGCGCCGTGGGCTGGCCGATCCCGTAGATGTAGGTGAGCCCGATCTCGAGCCGCTTCTGGTTCGGGAGGTTCACACCGGCTATTCGCGCCACGCGGTTACCCCTGCCTTTGCTTGTGTCGCGGGTTGCTGCAAATGACCATGGTCTTGCCGTGCCGCTTGATCACGCGGCACCGCTCGCACATCGGCTTGACTGATGCTCGGACCTTCATTTCTGGCCATTTACCTCACAGAAACCGCGCCTCATCAGCGCGGTTGTCGGAACACGGAAAAACACGGCTCGCGCCGCGGTTGACTATCGTAGCAAACCCGCTTGGACAGGCCGTTTGGCTCCTGTCAGGACCTGTGGGCCCTCCTCGGTGACGGCGACCGTGTGCTCGAAGTGCGCCGAGAGGGACTCGTCCGCCGACGAGATCGACCATTCGTCGGCGTGCATGACGACGTCCGGCCCCCCCGCGTTGATCATCGGCTCGATCGCGAGCGTCATCCCGGGCAGCAACTCGGGGCCACTGCCGGGCTCACCGAAGTTCGGCACCTGCGGGTCCTCGTGGTACGCCCTCCCGACCCCGTGCCCGACAAGACTCCTGACGACCGAGTAGCCGGCGTCCTCGACCACGGTCTGTACAGCGTGACCGATGTCGGAGACGTGGTTGCCGACGCGCGCCTGCTCGATTCCAGCCGCAAGGGCCTGCTGGCAGACGTCCAGCAATCGCCGGGCCTCGTCGTCGATCTCCCCGACGCCGAAGGTGAAGGCGCTGTCCGCGACGAGCCCGTCGAGCGTCACGCCGACGTCGACGGAGATGATGTCGCCCGCTTCCGCCCTGTATTCCGTGGGGATCCCGTGCACGATCATGGAGTTCGGCGAGATGCAGAGCGTCGCCGGATAGCCGCGATAGCCCTTGGACGTCGGCACGCCGCCGCGGTCGCGGATGTAGCCCTCGGCGAGCCGGTCGAGCTCGAGCATCGAGATCCCGGGCCGGAGCTCCTCGCCGATCAGCGCGAGTGTGTCGGCGACCACCTCGCCGGCTCGGGCCATGCCCTCGATCTCCTGCTGGGACTTGCGAATGATCATCGGCCTGCCACCCTAGCCGGGGGAACCTTCCCATCGCTCCGCGCCGGCTTCCCCTCCACCGGTCCGGCTCCCCGACAGGCTGCTGCGCAGCAGATCACCGCACGGCCACCTGCTCCAGCGCCTGCTGGATCTCGTTGAACACCTCGTTCGGGCTCCGCTCGGCGTGCGCGCCGACGAGGATGCCCTGAGTCCGGTAGTACTCGACGAGCGGCTCCGTCTCCTGATGGTAGAGCTCGAGTCGCTTCGCGATCGTTTCGGGCGTGTCGTCGGGCCGTCCCTCGTCTCGGGCCCGCTTCAGCAGGCGCTCGATGCACACGGCGTCGGAGATCTGCATCTCGAAGACGATTCTCAGCTCGCGGCCGACCTCACGCAGCATCGCGTCGAGCGCCTCCGCCTGCACGAGCGTCCGCGGGAATCCGTCGAGCACGAAACCGGCCTCGGTCTCGGGGGCCTGGAGGCGGTCGCGGATGAGATCGATCATCAACTCGTCGGGCACGAGCCCGCCGCTGTCGAGGATCGGCCGCACGCGCTGTCCGAGGGGCGTTCCCTCGGCGATCGCCGAACGGAGCATGTCGCCGGTCGCGATATGCGGAACTCCGTACTCGGCCGAGATCCGCTTCGCCTGCGTTCCCTTCCCGGACCCCTGCGGCCCGAGCAACAAGATGTTCACGTCAGCGCAGGAAGCCTTCGTAGGAGCGCATCATCATCTGCGACTCCATCTGCCGCATCGTGTCGAGGGCGACACCAACGACGATCAGGACCGACGTCCCGCCGAGAGCGCGCGACGTCGCCTGCGAGAAGCCGCCGTAGCGAATGAAGAGGCTCGGCAGCACGGCGACGAGCGCCAGGTAGAGCGAGCCGGGAAGCGTCAGGCGCGTCAGCACACGGTCGAGATAAAGCGCGGTCGGCGGCCCGGGACGGATGCCTGGGATGTAGCCGCCGTACTTGCGCAGGTTGTCCGCCTGGTCGACGGGGTTGAACTGAACCGCGGTGTAGAAGTAGGTGAAGATGACGATCAGGAAGGCCTCGAGCCCGAGGTAGGCCCAGCTCGACGGCTGGAAGTTCCGGTTGATCCAGGTCGACGTCGAGGGGATGAACTCCGCGATCGTCGGCGGGAAAGCCATCACGGCGGCGGCGAAGATGACCGGGATGACGCCGGCCATGTTCACGCGCAGCGGCATGTACGTCTGGCCCCCGGAGGTCATCCGTCTGCCGACCATCTGCTTCGCGTACTGGATCGGGATCCGGCGCTGACCCTCCTGGATGAAGACAACGGCGACGATGATCGCGACGGCCACGAGCGGGAAGAACAGCTTCTCCATCGGGCCGCCGTTGTACCAGGCGACCACGCCCGCGGGAGCCGTCGCGAGGATCGACGCGAAGATCAGCAGCGAGATGCCGTTGCCGATCCCGCGCTTCGTGATCAGCTCGCCCATCCACATCAACGCGGTCGAGCCGGCGGTGAGCGTGACGATGATCAAGACAAGGCGGCCCGAGTTCGCCGCCAGCACTCCCTCGCGCTTGAACAGGAACGCGTAGCCGGTCGCCTGGGCAGCCGAGAGCGCGACGGTGAGGTAGCGCGTGTACTGGTTGATCTTGGTCATGCCCGCCTCGCCTTCCTTCTGCAGCTGTTCGAGCTTGGGGAGCACGACCGTCAGGAGCTGCAGGATGATCGAGGCGGTGACGTAGGGCATGATCCCGAGCGCGAAGATCGAGAAGCGCGACAGCGCCGAGCCCGAGAACAGGTTCAGCAGGCCGAGGATCGAGCTGCCGCGGCCGCCAGAGCCGAAGAAGTCCTGGATCTGCTGCGAGTCGACGCCGGGCGCGGGCATCCAGGAGCCCAACCGGTACAGGGCCAGGATCAAGCCCGTGAACATGACGCGACGGCGCAACTCGGGGACGCGCCAGGCGTTCGCGAGCCACGAGAACACCTAGCTCTCACCCTCCGCGGGCTCGGCGGGCGGTGTCTGCTCAGGCTCGCCCTCGTCCGGCGACTCGACCTGCTCCTCCTCGGTCTCGGGCGGCTCCGGCTCGGCCTGCGGGGGTACGGCGGCCTGCACTCGCCGCTTGGGCTTGCGCAGTTCGGGCTCGCCGCGGAGCCACGTGATCGAGCCCCCGGCCTGCTCGATCTTCTCGCGCGCGCTCTTGGAGAAGTTGTGCGCGCTGACGGACAGCTTGGTCGAGAGATCGCCGTGACCCAGGATCTTCAGGTCGTGCTTCGTGTTGCGGATCAGGCCCGCCTCGGCGAGCGACTCGGGAGTGATCTCGGTGCCGGCGTCGAAGCGCTCGAGGTCGCGGACGTTGACGGCGACCGTGTGCGTGCGGTGCGGGCCGACGGGCATCGCGTCCTTCGAGTAGGGGCCGCGCTGCTTGCCGAGGCGCATGTAGATCGGCATCTGGCCGCCCTCGAAGCCGGCTCGCATCTTGCGGGAGCCCGAACGGGACTTCTGCCCCTTCAGGCCTCGCGTCGAGTAGCGGCCCTTGCCGGAGCCCATGCCGCGGCCGACGCGCTTGCGCTCCTTGCGTGCCTGCGCAGGCTTGAGGTTCGAGAGGTTCAGCTTCTCGGGCATCGCTACTTCGCGTCCTCGACGCGAACGAGGTGGCGGACTCTCCTGAGCATACCCGCGAGCTGCGGGCTGTCTGCATGCTCTGCCGAGCGGCCGATCTTGCCGAGACCCAGCGCTCGCAGGGTCCCGCGGTGACGCTGGCTCTGGCCGATGCCGCTACGCGTCTGGGTTACCCGGAGCTTCGCCATCAGTCGTCTCCTCTGGCTGCGTTTCCGCACTCACATCGGTCGCTGCCGGTTGGTCGAGCGGCGGCGCGGCCGTCTCTTCCGTCCCCGACGCAGGCTGGCTTTCGCCGGGGGACCGTCCCGGTTCTCCCGAGACCCCCTCCGCTGATCCGCTGTCGCGGACAGGCGGCTTCGCCGCCGGGATCGGCAGCACTTGGCTCACGGTCAGGCCGCGCATCTGGGCGACTTCCTCGGGGCGGCGAAGCCGTTGCAGCCCGTTCACCGTCGCCTTGAGCATGTTGATCGGGTTCGTGGTACCGAGGCTCTTCGCGAGGATGTCCCGAACGCCCCCCAGCTCGAGCACCGCGCGCACGCCGCCGCCGGCGATCACGCCGGTCCCCTCGCTGGCAGGCCGCAGCAACACGCGCGCCGCGCCGAACTCGCCGAGGATCTCGTGCGTGATCGTCGTGCCTTTCTTCGGCACGGTGAACAGGTTCTTCTTCGCGTCGTCGACTGCCTTGGAGATCGCGAGTGGCACCTCGCGCGCCTTGCCGTAGCCGACGCCGACGCGGTCGACCTCGTCGCCGATCACGACCAGCGCGGTGAACGAGAACCGGCGGCCCCCCTTGACGACCTTGGCGACGCGGTTGATCTCGACGACGCGCTCCTTGAGCTCGCGCTCTCGCTCGCGCTCGATGACTTCACGTTCGACGGGCGTGGTGCTCAAAACTTGAGGCCTCCTTCGCGCGCCGAGTCTGCGAGCGCCTTGACGCGTCCGTGGTAGAGGTAGCCGCCGCGATCGAACACGACCGCCTGGACGCCCGCCTCCTTGGCCCGCTCGGCCAGCAGCTTGCCGACCAGCGCAGCCTGCTCCGCG
>DATMIX010000079.1:0-20562 GCA_035554095.1 Gaiellaceae bacterium
GTCTGGCTGAACCGGGCGCTGCCGGACCCGACCCCGCCGGCGCTTCGCCTGAAGCCGCGTTTCGCGAAGCACCTTCTCGGCGTCTCGCGCGGCCGGCAGGTCAGCTGGTCGCTGATGCTGGGCGTGCTCCGCGCCGAGGGGCACAACGGCTCCGCCCCGGCGAACGTCGCCGGCCTCAAGGGCCTGGCATCGAGGCTCGGGAGCATGCACGTCCGCGGCGGCAGCCCGTGGGCCGCGATGTTCTCGCTCTCGGGCGACGCATCGGTCGCCGATCGCGCGGTCGCCCTGTCGCACTACTATCGGGCCGTCGGCCTCAGGGCGCTCGTCCGCGGGCTCGTCGCCGAGAAGTCGAACCTCGCGAAGAAGGTCCTCAAGGACTCGCGTGTCTCGATCTACTCCGGCGGTCGCGGTGACATCCAGGCGGGCCGCGTCAACGTGCGCGTGCTCGCAACGGTCGAGTACCTCGCCGACACGTTCGGGCAAGTCACGGTCTCGTGTCTGATCAGCGGGCACGGGCTGTACGCCCGCCCCGGCGTCGTCTCGGCGCACATCTACGGCCTCGCCGCCGACATCAGCGCGCTCGGCGGGGTGTCGATCACCGGCCACCAGCAGGCCGGCAGCGTCACCGAGCGGGCGGTCCGCCAGCTCCTGCTGCTGCCGCCCGAGATGCTGCCGAAGCAGGTTATCTCGTTGCTCGGGCTCGGCGGTCCGTCATTCCCGCTGGCCAACCACTGGGACCACATCCACGTCGGCTACTAAAACGTGGGGAAACCAGAACGTGGGGGAAACCGAGTTTCCCCCACGAGCCCCCTCCTTGTGTTGAGGACACCGCAACCGTCAGCCAGCGCTCCCGCCGGGCGGAGCCCGGCTCCGCGCGCCGGCGGTTGCGGGTCCCTGGGGCGACGTTGATGAAAAGCATCGAGTTGAGAATCAGCGGCGGACGCGTTCTTTGCGAACGCTGCTTCGTCGCGAACAGTGCGGTCGCGCGGATGCGCGGGTTGCTCGGACGGAGCGGGCTGGAGAGCGGGGAAGGCCTGCTTCTCCGGCCCGCATCGTCGGTGCACACGTTCTTCATGCGCTTCCCGATCGACGTGGTGTTCCTCGGCCGGGACGGCGAGGTGCTCAAAGTCGCAGAGCGCGTCCCGGCGTGGCGAACCGCCGCGGCGAAGGGTGCGAAGGCTGTCGTCGAGCTCCCCTCAGGCGAGGCCGCGAGGCGCGGCCTCCGTGCCGGAGACCGCGTCGAGCTGTCCGGCCGCGCCGACCCCCGTTCGGGGCCGGCCGCGAGCCACCCACCGGCTTCAGCCTAGGAGGGAAGACCGCACGTGTGGCACGCGAGAGTGCGCCGAGAGCGTGCAGGTTGCGCCCGACGGGCGCGAACCGCGATCTTTAACCGATGCTCGACGTTGCCTCGGTGGCAGAGCGCGCCCGCGGCGAGAACTTCCCCGTCGCGTCGCTGGCGTTCCCGCGCGAGCTGCGGCCGCACATTCGCGCGCTCTACGCCTACGCGCGTCTCGTCGACATCATCGGAGACGAGCTCGACGGCGGCCCGCAAGCACGCCTCGAGGCCCTCGATGAGCTCGAGCGTGAGGTCGAGGCCTGCTACTCGGGCACGGCGACCTGGCCGGTGCTCGTCGAGCTGCAGCCGACGATCCGCGCGTACGATCTTCCGCGCGAGCCGTTTCTGCGCCTGATCGAGGCGAATCGGATCGACCAGCGGGTCTCCGACTACGACACCTGGGGCGCGCTCAAGCACTACTGCATTCACTCGGCAGATCCATGCGGCAGGCTCGTGCTCGGCGTGCTCCGGCGACTCGACGACCGCGAGGCGGTCGCGCTGAGCGACGACGTCTGCACGGGCCTCCAGCTCGTGAACTTCATCCAGGACGTGCCCCGCGACCTCGCGCTGGGGCGGACCTACCTGCCCGCGGAGGATCGACGCCGGTTCGGCGTCACCGAGCTCGACCGGCCGAACGAGCCGCTTCGGAGGCTCCTCAGGTTCGAGACGGAGCGAGCCCGCGACCTGCTCGGCGCGGGCGAGCCGCTCGGCCGTCGCCTCGCCGGGAGGACGGGACGCGCCGTCGCCGCGTTCGCACGTGGTGGGCTCGCCACGTGCGCGGCGCTCGAGCGCGCGGGCTTCGACGTCTTCTCGCAGCGGCCGAAGCCGTCGCGCACCCGGCTCGCACGTGCCGCGCTGGGGGCGCTCGTCCGATGACCGTCGAGCACGCATATGCGGAGGTCGAGCGCGTGACCCGGAAGCGCGCGCGGAACTTCGCGTACGGGATCATGCTGCTGCCGCGCCCGAAGCGGCGGGCGATCGCGGCGATCTACGCGTTCGCCCGTCGTGTCGACGATCTCGCCGACGGCCGCCTCGGCGACGACGAGAAGCGCTCGCGGCTGGAGCGATTGCGCGCCGACCTACACGTCCCGCCGGGAGACGACCCGACCCTCCTCGCGCTCGCCCACGCACGCGGGCGGTACGGCATCCCGCTCGACGCGCTGGAGGCCCTGATCGAGGGCGGCATCCAGGACACCGAGCAGAAGCGGTACGCCGACTTCGACGAGCTTCACCTGTATTGCACCCGCGTCGCGGGCGCGGTCGGCCGCGCGTGCGTCGCGGTCTACGGAGCGAACGAGCCGAAACGCGCGGAGACGCTCGGTGTCGCCTTGCAGCTGATCAACATCATCCGCGACGTCGCGGAGGACTGGCAGCTCGGGCGGGTCTATCTGCCGCAGGACGAGCTCGCACGCTTCGGTGTCGACGAGGACGACATCGCGGACGGACGGGCGACGCCGGCCTGGCGGGAGCTGATGACGTTCCAGGCGGCCCGCGCGCGAGACCGGCTCGACGACGGCCTGAGCCTCCTCGAGCATCTCGACCGGCGCAGCGCAGCCTGCGTGGCGACCTTCGCGGGTCTCTACCGCTCGACGCTCGACCGGATCGAGCGCGACGACTTCGAGGTGTTCGGCGGTCCTCCGACCCTCTCGCCCGTGACGAAGCTCCGCGTCGTGGGGGCGGCGCTCGCGCGATGAGGCGTCGCTTGCGATGCCGTTCAAAGGCCGTCGCGGCTTTGCCGTTTCGGCCGTCTAACCCCGAGGGTTGGATAAGCCTGGGAACGGACTCGGGCGGCGTGTCGAAATGAGGGCGGTCGTCGTCGGCGGTGGCCTCGCCGGGCTCTCGGCGTCGCTCGAGCTCGTCGACGCCGGACACCGCGTGACCCTGCTCGAAGCCCGGCCCACGCTCGGGGGCGCGGTGCAGACGCTGCCGGAGCGAGAGGGAGACCCCGATCCGCCCCCCGACAACGGCCAGCACATCGCGCTCGGCTGCTTCGCCGCCTACACGCGCTTCCTCGAGCGGATCGGCAAGGACGGCGCGCTGCGGCGGGAGCGCCTGCGTCTGCCGGTGATCGCCGAGGACGGCTCCGTCGCACACCTCGGGAGCGGGCTCTCGGGGCTGTTCCGCTACCGCCACCTGACGCTCGCCGAGCGCCTCGAGGTGGCGCGCGTTGCCCGCCGGGTCGGCGCCGAGGACGAGGCCGAGAACCAGGACAAGACGTTCGGCGCACTTCTGCGCGAGCTCGGCCAGTCGAAACGCGCGATCGACCGGTTCTGGGACGTCTTCGTCCGCCCGGCCCTGAACCTTCGCACCGATGAGGCCGGCGCGAACTACGGCATCCACCTCGTCTCGACCGCCCTGCTCAGCGGCCGGCGCGGCGCGTCCGACGTGCTCTTGCCCGCCGAGTCGCTCGGCACGATGCACGGCCAGGCCGGAGCTGAATCGCTCCGCCGGGCCGGCGCCGAGGTGCGCACCGACGCACGAGTCGTCGAGGTCGACGGCGGCGGGGTGACCCTCGCGAGCGGGGAACGAGTCGATGCGGATGCGATCGTCGTGGCGGTGCCGCCACAGGAAGCAGGGCGGCTGCTCGACGAGCCCGAGCCAGGTCTCGGCGACTCCCCGATCGTCTCGGTTCATCTGTTGTTCGATCGCCCGTTGCTGCGCCACCTCGTGGCCGGCCTGCTCGCGAGCCCGGCCCACTGGGTTTTCGATCGCGGCCGGCTGACGGGGCACCCGCCCGCCGAGGGTCAGTACCTGACCGTCGTGTCCAGCGGCGCGCCGGAGCTGCTCCCGATCCGCGGCAAGGAGCTCGTCGAGACGGTGGCGGGCGCGCTCACCGAACGCCTGGGGAGGGCGGAGGTGCTCTGGTCGCGCGTGAGCCGCGAGCCCAGGGCGACGTTCGCGCCCGCGCCCGGCACGCTCCGCCTGCGCCCCGGCGGCGAGACCGACCGGCCGAACGTCGTGCGGGCCGGGGCGTGGACCGCGACCGGGTGGCCGGCGACGATGGAAGGCGCCGTTCAAAGCGGCCTGAACGCCGCGCGCTTGGTGTCCGAGCTGACAACGAAGGTGGCGGCCTGACTCTCGCGCCGGACAGACACACGACGACGACGACGCTCGACAAGGCCGTCGAGCGAGCCACCGCGCGCCTGCTCCAGCTGCAGCACCCGGACGGCTGGTGGGTCGGCGAGCTCGAGTCGAACGCGACGATGATCGCCCAGCATCTCTTCTGGCATCACTTCCTCGGCCTGCGGACGCCGGAGCTCGACCGCAAGGTCGCGAACGAGCTGCTCGCCAGGCAGCGCGACGACGGGACGTGGGCGATCTGGTTCGAGGGGCCGCCGGACCTTTCGACCTCGGTCGAGGCGTATGCGGCACTCAAGCTCGCGGGGGTCGATCCCGGACCTCGCGCGCGCGAGTTCATCCGCCGCGACGGCGGCGTCCCTCGCGCACGCGTGTTCACGAAGTGCTTCCTCGCACTGCTCGGCCACTGGCCTTGGCAGCTCGTGCCCCGGATGCCCCCCGAGGTGATCCTGCTTCCGCCCGACGGGCCCTTCTCGGTCTACACGTTCTCGTGCTGGGCCCGGCAGACCGTCGTGCCGCTGTCGGTCGTCGAAGCGATCCGGCCGGTCCGGCCCGCAGCGATCGAGCTGCGTGAAATCGGGGCCCGACCGGGTCGGACGAAGCCGCCGCCGCGGCCCGGGCCCTTGCGGCGAGTCGCCTTCGCGACGGCGGAACGGTGGGTGCGAGACCGCCAGGAGGCGGACGGGTCCTGGGGCGGGATCCAGCCGCCCTGGGTGTGGTCGATCGTCATGCTCGCGGCGCTGGGCTACGGGCTGGAGGACGACACCCTGCGCCGGGCGGTCGAAGGCTGGCAAGGGTTCACGATCGACGAGGGTGAGCGGCTGCGGCCGGAGGCGTGCCAGTCGCCGATCTGGGACACCGCGCTCGCCGTGATCGCGCTCATCGACTCAGGGGTCCCGCCCGACCACCCGCAGCTGCGCGCGGCGGGCGACTGGCTCCTGGGCGAAGAGGTGCGCGTCCCCGGCGACTGGTCGATCCGCCGGCCCGACCTGGCACCGGGCGGGTGGGCGTTCGAGTTCGAGAACGACCTCTACCCGGACGTCGACGACACCGCGGTGGTAGCGCTCGCGCTGCGGGCGCTCCGAACCGGCGGCGACGCGGTCGACCGCGGCCTTGCGTGGACGGCCGGCATGCAGTCGGCGAGCGGCGGCTGGGGCGCGTTCGACGTCGACAACGAGGCGCACTGGCTCTACAAGCTTCCGTTCTGCGACTTCGGCAAGGTCACGGACGAGCCGAGCGCGGACGTGACGGCCCACGCGCTGGAGGCGCTCGTGCGCGAAGGCTCGTTCGCCGGGGAGGTCGAGCGCGGGCTCGAATGGCTGCTTGCCGAGCAGGAGCGAGACGGGTCCTGGTTCGGTCGCTGGGGGGTCAACCACCTGTACGGAACCGGTGCTGTCCTGCCCGCTCTCGAAGCGTGCGGGCTCCCGCGCGAGCACGTGTCGATCCGCCGCGCTGTCGCCTGGCTCGACTCGGTCCAGCAGGCCGACGGCGGCTTCGGCGAGGACATCCGCTCGTACGCCGACCGGCGGTGGCGCGGACGCGGTACGGCGACGCCTTCTCAGACTGCGTGGTCGCTATTAGGCTACGTCGCTGCGGGCGAAGCCGAATCAGAATCGGCAGAGCGCGCAGCGAACTGGCTTTGCAGCGCACAACGACCCGATGGTGATTGGGACGAAGCTCATTTCACGGGGACCGGCTTCCCGCTCGACTTCATGATCCGTTATCACCTCTACCGTCTGCACTTCCCGCTCATGGCCCTTGGTCGTCTACGAGAAAGGCTCGCAGGATGAAATTCCCACTGCGCTCGACGATCCAGATCGGCAGCTACGTCGCGAAGCAGAAGCGTGCGGGAGCGCGCTTCCCACTGGTGCTCATGCTCGAACCGACGCTCGCGTGCAACATCGCGTGCATCGGCTGCGGAAAGATCCGCGAGTACGAGTCGAACAAGGCGCGCCTCTCGGTCGAGGAGTGCATCGATGCCGGCGTGCAGTGCCCGGCGCCCGTGGTCTCGATCTGCGGCGGCGAGCCGCTCGTCTACAAGGGAATCGAGGACGTCGTCGCGGGGATGCTCGAGATGCAGAAGAACATCGAGCTCTGCACGAACGCGCTCAAGCTCGAGCAGTTCCTGGAGGTCTTCGAGCCCGATCCGCGCCTCACGTTCGTCGTCCACCTCGACGGCATGCGCGAGATCCACGACTACATCTGCGACTACCCCGGCCTCTGGGACACGGCTGTCGACGCGATCAAGGCCGCCCGCTCGCACGGCTTCCGCGTGACGACGAACACGACCGTGTTCAAGGAGACGAAGGTCGAGGACGTCCTGCAGATGATGGATTACCTGACGAACGAGGTCGGCATCGACGGAATGCTGGTCGCGCCCGGCTACCAGTACTCGCAGATCGACCCCAACCTGACGATGACGCGCGCCGAGCACGAGCAGAAGTTCCAGATCATCAAGGCCGCCGCGAAGAAGAACGGCTACCGCTGGCTCGCGAGCCCCGTGTACCAGGAGTTCCTCGCGGGCGAGCGCAAGCTGGCCTGCGCACCGTGGGGCTCGATCACGCGGAACCCCTACGGCTGGAAGGGCCCCTGCTACCTGCTGACCGACGGAATCTTCCCGACGTACGACGCGTTGCTCGAAGGAATCGAATGGGAGGACTACGGCCCCGGCAACGACGCACGCTGCGAGCATTGCGGCATCCACTCGGGCTTCGAGCCCTCGGCAGCCCTGGTCGCGGCCGACAGCCTCAAGGAAGGCGTCCGGAGCATGGCTTGGACACTGACCGGCTAGCCGACGAGCCGCTCACGTTTGCGTGTGCCATGGGAGTCGAAGAACGGGCTGCCCGTCGGCTCGGCCCGACGGTGCGGCTCGGGCTCGGCGCCGTGAACGGCATCCCCGAGGGCGGGCGCCTCGTCTCGTTCGGGATCGCGGGAGCTCTCCGCCCGGACCTCCCGGTGGGGACATTGATCGACGCGACGCGGGTCGTCGACGAGGCCGGAAACGTCCTCTGGGAAGGCGGGCCACTCGGCCTCGCCCAGGCGTACGAGGGGACGATCCTCGGCGCGAGCCGCATCATCGACGAGCCCGCGGAGCGGGCGCGCGCGCAGCGCGAGAGCGGGGCCGACGCGGTCGACATGGAGTCAGGCGCCCTGGCCCGGACCGGCAGGCTCGCGGGCTGCATCCGGGTGATCAGCGACACGCCCGAGCGGGGCCTCGGCGGCCTGGCGCAGGGCGCGAAGCCGAACGGTGACCCGAACTACGCAGGCCTCCTGCGCGCCTTCCTGCGCGAGCCGCGGGAAACCACGCGGGCTGCCCGCGACGCTCGCCGTGCGCTCAAGCGTCTCGAGGCGGCGGTGTGAGCAAGCGCGTCCTCCTGGCCGCACCGCGGTCGTTCTGCGCCGGCGTCGACCGCGCGATCGAGATCGTCGAACGCCTGCTCGAGCAGTACGGCCCGCCGGTCTACGTTCGGCACCAGATCGTCCACAACGAGCATGTCGTTCGCCGGCTCGAGGACCTCGGCGCCGTCTTCGTCGAGCACGAGAACGAGATTCCGGCGGGTGAGATCTGCGTCCTCTCGGCGCACGGGGTCGCTCCGGCCGTGAAGGAGAACGCGGAGCGGCGGGGGCTGCGGGTCGTCGACGCCGTCTGCCCGCTCGTCTCGAAGGTCCACGCGGAGGCGCGGAGGTACGCGGACAGCGGCCACCTCGTCGCGCTCGTCGGCCACGCCGACCACGTCGAGGTGATCGGCACGCGCGGCGAGCGGCCGGACGCGACGGTGGTGATCGAGTCCGCAGAGGACGCCGCGAAGCTCGACGCGGGCGGGAAGCCGATCGCGGTGATCACGCAGACCACTCTTTCGCTCGACGACGTCGCGTCGACGGTCGACGCGCTGGGCGAGCGCTTCGGCGATCTCCGCCGGCCGGCCGCCGACGACATCTGCTACGCGACCCAGAACCGGCAGGACGCCGTCAAGGAGATGGTTCAGCAGGGCGCGACCCGGATCTTCGTGATCGGCTCGGAGACGAGCTCGAACGCGCAGCGGCTCGTCGAGGTCGCGCGTCTCCACGGCGCGGAGGCGATCCTGATCGACGGCGAGACCCCGCTGGACGCCTCGCTGATCGAAGGGCGAGAGACGATCGGGCTCACGGCCGGGGCCTCGACTCCCGAGGAGCTCGTCCAGGCCGTGGTCGCGAGGCTCGCGGCGCTCGGGTTCGAGGACCTGCAGGAGATCGAGGTCGCCCGGGAAGACGTCCACTTCCGCTTACCGCGCGAGGTCGTGGCCTCATGACTCGCCACGCGTCCGCTATCGGGGCAAGGGCTGATCGGTGACACGCTACGCGTCCGGTGTAGCTGGATTCCTCGTGGCTTTGCACGTGCCGCGGTTCAACGGGCGGTACCCGGGGAGGGCTGATCGGTGACTTCTGTCGAGATCCCGTATTCCATCGCCTGCGCGCTTCCCTCGCTCACGGTGATCGACATCACGAACGACGTCGCGCACGAGCTCGACAGCGCCGGCTATTCCGACGGGATCGCGTTCGTGTGGCCCACGGAGCCGACAGGGCTCGTGCGCGTTAACGAGCGCGAGACGGGGTTCTTCGAGGATCTCGAAGACCTGCTCGAACGACTCGTTCCGCTCGAGGCACCCGAACGCGAGCGCCTCGTCAGGTTGCTGCTCGGCCCGCGCACCGAGCAGATCCCGTTCCGGGACGCCCAGCTCTGTCTCGGAACCTGGCAGCGGGTGCTCCTGCTCAGCTTCGACGGCTCGTCGCCGGGCGGCTGGTCGCTGACCACCGTCGCATAGGCCGCTCAGCTCGCCCGCGGGGAGTACCATCGGGACATGGCACGGGCGCGTCGTCACCAGCGCCTCTTCTCGGGCCTCGCATTCGGCCTGCTCGCGCTGGCCGCTGAGCTCGTCGGGCGGAGCCTGACGAACCACCTGAACATCGGCCGCCACGTCGGCGCGCCGAGCTACGTCGGGGCCGCCTACTACCCGTTCCTGCTCGCGGCGGTGAAGATCGGCATCGCGCTCCTGCTCGCGCGGCTCGCATGGCGGTTCGCGCGTGCTCACGCGGCGGCGCGGGCGGGACGGCGGCTCCTGTCGCATGTCGGCGCGCGCCACTCGCGGCAGCTTCCTCGCGTCCGCCTCTCCCTCTCGCCCCGGCTCTGGCTCGCGTCCTTCACCGTGACCGCCGTCTTCTACCTCGTTCAGATGGACGCCGAGGCGCTGTCGGCGGGCGGCGTGCCGCTCCTGGATCCGTGGCTCCACACCTCGGCGCTGCCCGTGTTCGCCGTCCTCGCCGTGGTCGTCGCGTTCGTCTGGGGCGTCGTCGCCGGCTGGCTGGCGGACTACGAGCGGTACGCCGAGGCGACAGTTGCGCGGGCGTACCGCGCCGCCGCGGGGGCGACGCTGCACCTCGACCACCGCGTCGCCGATTCGCGCAACGCACCGCGGAAGCTCTTCGGGCTCTCCTTCGAGAGCCGCCCGCCGCCCGCCCCCGCGTAGCCCGCGCGCCGAGCGCCCGCGGGCCGTTGTTCAGGCGTCGACCTCGCGGGAGGTGGAATGGAGAGCCACATCGCAACCGACGTCGCGGTCGAGCGCTCGCGAGGGCGTTCGCTTCGGGCCACGGCGATCAACCTGATCGGGCCGCTGACGATGCTCGCCGGCGTCACCTGGGCCTTTCTGCAGCCGTACCGCCTGACCCTGCTGCATCCACACGGGCAGGGCTTCTGGTGGCTCCTCTCGGAGCCGCCGCTCTACGTCGTTCTCGTCGGCCTCGTCTTCGCGGTGCTCGTGGCGCCGGGCGTGGTCGCCGATCTGCAGGAGGCGGAGGATGCTGCCGAGAGCTGAGTTCGTCCACTGGTGGTTCGCCACGGGGTTCCTCGTGATCGGCGTCCTGCTGGTCGCCGAGGCAGTGGTCGGGACGGAGGTCTGGCGGCGCCGACCCTGGCGCGCCTACCTCTGGCCGGGCTTCATGTTCCTGATGGGAGTGCTGATGTGGCCGGTGATGGTCTTCTACACCAACTCCACGATCCACATGCTGGCCCACGGCTCGTGGGCCCAGGCGATGATGCTCGCCGGCGGGGCAGAGCTCGCGCTCGTGCGCGGCAAGATCAGGAGCCCGTACTGGCGTCTTGCAACCGCGCTCGGGCTGGCGGTCTCCGGCGCGGCGATCCTGATCCACGAGCAGAACGGGTGGTTGTTCGCGCGCGCCGCGTTTCTCCACCACGCCATCGGCTGGACCGCGATGGTGGGCGCGGGCCTCCTGCTCCTGCGCGCGTTCAGGCCCCGGTCGACCGCGCTGCAGGCGGGGGTCGCGGTCGTCTTCGTCCTGATCGCGGTCTTCCTCTATTCCGACCGCGACACGGCGCCGATCTTCGGCCACATGTCGCCGCTCGCCGGGGAGCCACGCCGATGAGACGACTCGCGCTCGCGTCGGTCCTCGTTGCCGCGCTCGCACTGCCGGCGACTGCGTTCGCGCACGCCAACCTGCTGAAGACCTCGCCGAGCTACCGCGAGCGCACCGAGAGCGGCCCGCGCTCGGTCGCCCTCCTGTTCGACCAGCCGGTCGAAGCCGAGCCGAACGCGATCGAGGTCACGACCGCCTTCGGCAAGAGGGTCTCGCGGAGCGCCCATACGGACGACCGGCGAGTCGAGGCGCCACTGCGGCGGCTCGACCGCGGTGCGTACACGGTGCGCTGGCATGTGCTTTCCAAGGACGGCCACGTCGTCTCCGGTGTCTTCACGTTCGGCGTCCAGGTGAAGGCCCCACCGCCCACCGAGGCCTACGGCGCCTCGGGGCCGACGCGGACCGAGCACGTGGTTCGCTGGGCGTACTTCCTGGCCCTCGCGCTCCTGACGGGTGGTCTGGGCTTCAGGCTTTTGATCGCGCGGGGTGAGCTGCCGCCGGCGGCCGAGAAGCGCTTCTTCCTGCTGACCGCCGTCGGTGCCGCCGCGACCCTCGAGGTCGGCATCCTCGCCTTCCTGCTGCGCGCAGAGGACGCGCTGCAGCTTCCGTTCGAGCGGTTGCTCTACGGAGATCTGTCCTCGATCGCGGGTGGGACGCGATTCGGTGCCGCCTTCGTCGCGATGACGCTCGGCTTCGCTCTCGTCGCGGCCTTTCTCTTCCTCGCCTGGCTGACCGACCGCCGATCGCTCCTGTGGCCCGCGTTCCTGCTCGGGCTGGGCTTCGCCTCGGGCTTGTCGCTGTCGGGCCACTCGGCGGTCGACCCCGGGTCGTCGTGGCTCTCAGCTTTTGCCGACTGGATGCACCTCTGTGCCGCCGCGTTGTGGGTCGGTGGCCTCGTCCAGCTCGCGTTCGTCGTCTGGCCGAAGGCGCCGGCGCTCCGCCGCGAGGCCTTCCTGCGCTTCTCGCGTCTCGCCTCCGGGTTGATCGTGGTGCTGTTGGCCGCCGGGCTCTACCTGAGCATCGTCCGGCTGCCTGAGCTGAGCGATCTCTGGAGCGAGCGCTACGGCCGCGTGCTGCTCGTGAAGCTCGCTCTCGTCTCGCTTGCGCTCACCTGGGGAGCGGTGCACCACTTCGTGGCGCGGCCTGCTCTCGAGAGGGGGGATGGTGGACCGATCCTCTCCCGCCTGCCACGCAGCCTCGCCGGCGAGAGCGCGGTCGGCATGGCGATCCTGCTCGCCGCGGCCGTGCTCGTCGATTCGAAGCCGCCGCCGCGACCCCCGTCCACATCGCCGCCGACCGCGGCAACCGTGGGTCCTTAGGCGCGGCCTCCGCCGTTGCCGGTTCCCCACATGCCGCTCATTCGCACGCCGCAGCTCACACCACGTCCGGTTCTGGTCATCGTTTCCCTCTCTCCGCGCCGAGTCCGGCGCGGGACGGCAATGGTCGTCTTTGCGCCGGCTTAGTAGGAGTCGGCCCAGGAGACGTCGGCCCACGAGACGTCGCCCCACGAAACCGCGTTGACCGGCGCCTGGCTCAACGTGCTCACGTCCACGATCATCGACGTGTTCTGCGTGATCGTGACCGACCGGTCGTTCTTGGCCGCTCCTGCGAGCGCCGGAGCCGTGAGGGCCAGTGCGCTCACGAGCGCCGTGACCCCTGCGACGAGCCGGGCTCGCTTCGGCAGGTGCCGTCCCATCCGGTTGCCCTCGTGCTTGGTCATACCCCTTCTCCCTCGTTTCCGACCGCGCGGATTGCGCGGTACCGCAGTGACAGTCGGGACGGTAGACCCGCGCGGGCGTGGCCTCATCACCCTTTGAGGGGAAGGCGCTCGAAGTTCACCCGAACGAGGGATCGAGCGTGCGTAGACTCGCCGCCGTGGGCGATCCCGCAAGCTTCCGCGACCGTTTTCCGATCCTCGAGCGGACGACCTACCTGATCAACCACTCGCTCGGCGCGATGCCGGCGGCTGCCGAGGAACGACTCCTCGACTATGCACGCGAGTGGCGCGAGCGCGGTGTCCGCGCGTGGGAGGAGGGGTGGTGGGAGACCTCGATGACCGTGGGAGACCAGCTCGGCCGGATCATCGGAGCGCCGAAGGGCTCGACGGTCATGCACCAGAACGTGGCTGTCGCCCAGGCGGTCGTGCTCTCCTGCTTCGAGTTCGAGCCGCCTCGGAACCGGATCGTCTACGGCGAGGGGGAGTTTCCGTCGGTGCGCTACCTGTACCAGGCTCAGGGCCGCCGTGGGGCCGAGATCGAGGTCGTCGCGGACGCCGCGGCGATCCTCGCCGCGATCGACGAGCGGACCCTGCTCGTCCCGATCAGCCACGTTCTGTTCAAGACGGGCGAGATCCAGGACGTGGAGGCGATCGTTCGTCGCGCCCACGACGTCGGCGCCCTGGTGGTGCTCGATGCCTACCAAGCCGTCGGCACCGTCCCGCTCGACGTGACCGCGCTCGGCGTCGACTTCGCGGTCGGCGGCAGCGTCAAATGGCTTTGCGGTGGGCCCGGCGCGGGGTGGCTCTACGTCCGGCCGGATCACGCCGAGCAACTCGAGCCGGCCGTCACCGGTTGGCAGGCACACGCGCGGCCGTTCGCATTCGAGGGCGAGCACGAGTACACCGAGGGCTCGGGGAGGTTCTTGACAGGAACGCCCAACGTTCCGGCCCTCTACGCGGCGACCGCCGGCTACGACGTCGTCGAGGAGGTGGGCGTCGAGCGGATCCGCGAGCACTCGATGCGCCAGACGGCGCTCCTCGTCGAGATCCTCGAGGGGGCCGGGTTCGAGATCGCGAGCCCGCGAGAGCCATCCCGCCGCGGCGGCACGGTCGTCGTTCGAACGCCCGAGTTCGAGGCGGTGCACCGCGAGCTCGACGCGCGCGACATCATTTGCGACTTCCGTCCGGATGCCGGGATCCGGCTCGGGCCGCACTTCTACAACACGGACGCCGAGGTGCGCTCGGCGGCCGAGCAGATCGTGGAGATCGTCGAGACCCGGGCCTACGAGCCCCATCTCGGCGCAGCCGCCTTCTCCTAGGCGAAGACCCAGGCGTCGTCCCGGATGATCGGGACACGTGTGCCGCCGGGCTCGATCCCCTCGACGGAGACCTCGGGCCCGCCGATCATGGCGTCCTGGTGGACGCCGGAGGCGTTGACGCCGAGCTCCTCGCGCGCCGCGGGATCGTCCGGGAGGTCGGGCACCGTAAGGCTGTAGGCGTGGCCCCAGGCGATGTGCGAGGCCGCGTTCTCGTCGAGAAGGAGATCGCCGAAGACGAGGTTCGCCCGACCGACCGGGGACGAGCCGTCGACGAGCGCCACCTCGCCGAGACGGTTGCCGCCGTCGTCCGCGGCCATCTGGGCCCGCACCGCCTCGGCGCCCTTCGTCGCCTTCACCTCGACCGCCCGGCCTTGCTCGAACCGAAGCTCCAGGCCCTCGACGACGCCGCCCCCGGTGAGCAGCTGCGGCCGGGTCATCCGCGCCGTGCCCTCGACCCGGCGGAAGTCCGGTGTCGTGAACACCTCCTCCGACGGGATGTTGACGAACGCGGAACGGCCACGGATCGTGTCGAACTGGGCGGAGAGCCAGCGCGAGCCCGGGATCAGCCCGACCCGCAGGTCGGTGCCCGGACCCTCGAAATGAAGAGCGTCGAACCCGCGTTCGTCGAGCGCACGACCGCGCTCGCCGAGCGCGTCGACGTGCTGCGACCAGGCCTCGATCGGGTCCGGCCTGTCGAGCCGGAGAATGGGTGTCAGGACCTCCCACAGCCGCGCCAGGTCGGGCTCGCCGAAGAGCCGCTGCGCCCAGCCCGCTGTCGGACAGGGGACGATCGTCCAGTTCACGCGCCGGCTCTCGACCAGCTCGAGCAAAGCCGGCACCAGCGGCATCGGATCGAGGCCGACGCGCTGTGGGTCGAGGTCGTCAAAGACGGTCAGATCCGGATCGCCGGTGATCGTCACGGATGCCGCCTCGTTTTCGACCGCCTCGGTGATCGAGCGGTTGAACCAGTCGGGGACGAAGCCGAGCGACTCCTCGGGCGCGTGGAGCAACCGGGCCCGTTTCACGTACGCGTCCCAGTAGATCGCCGAGACGTAGCGGGCCCCGGCGCGATACGCCTCGTCCGCGATCAGCCGGGCAAGCGGCGCGTGCTCCAGGCTGAGGCTGAAGACGACGACATCCTGTCCCGGCGCGACGTTGGCGCCGACGCGGACGGCAAGCTCCGCCACGCGGCGCTCGAGCTCGGCGAACCGCTCCTCCATCGAGCGACCCTAGCCCAGCAACTGCAGAAGGCGCTCCGCGTAGTGCGGCGCGGTCGGTTCGTCTTCGTGCTTGAAGTACGCGTAGACACGGACCCCGTCGTCGAGCAGCGGCCGGAGCCGCCGCGCCCACTCCGTCAGCGCAGCGTCGTCGTACGGTGGTTCGCGCAGGCGCAGGTAGCGGAACGGCGCGTCCCCCTCGAGGGCGTTGACCGTCACCGGCACCTCTGCGCCGGCCCACGATTCGTGCCTGAACTCGAACGCGTACTCGAGGGCCGGGTCAAGTGAGTCGAGCACGAGCCGCAGCAGACCCTCGTCGCGCGGACGTGTCGGCGGAAACTGGACGAGCACCGGGCCCAGCCGTTCGCCGAGCGAGCGCACCTGCTCGGAGAACGTCGGCAGGAGCTCGAAGCGGCCGAAGTGCGTGATCCGGCGGTTCATCTTCACGGCGAACCGGAAGTCGGGGGGCGTCCGATCCGCCCAGCTTCGGAGCTGCTCCTCGGAGGGGAGCTTGTAGAAGGTGTTGTTCAACTCGACCGATGGCAACCGCTCCGCGTAGCGCTCGAGGAACTCCGAGGGCCGCGCGTGCTCCGGGTAGAACCCGCCCCGCCAGGATGGATAGGAAAAGCCGGAAGCGCCGACATAGAGCCCCGTTACACTCGACGGCGTGGCGACCATGGCCGAAGTGATAACCGAGAACACGATCCCGGTCCTGGACCACGGATTCGTCCGGCTGGACGACGCGATGGCGAGCGACCTTTCAGTGGTCAACGGGGCCCGCGTGAGCTTCGCCCGCCGCAAGGAGGAGATGGACGAGAGCGACGAGGGCCTGATCCGCTTTTTGATGCGCGACCGTCACGGGACGCCGTTCGAGCACAACGCTTTCCGCTTCCACGTGCGCTGCCCCCTGTTCGTCGCGCGCGAGTGGTTCCGACACCGCGTCGGCTCGTTCAACGAGTTCTCGATGCGGTACGCGAAGGCGAGCGACGAGTTCTACGTCCCGGAACCGGAGGACGTCCGGTCGCAGGTCGGCAAGCCCGGCGCCTATTCGTTCGAGCCGGTCGACCCCGAGCTTGCGGAGACCACGCGCGAGGAGCTTCGAGCCGTGTACGACGCGGCGTACGCCACGTACACCCAGCTCGTGGATCAGGGCGTCGCCCGCGAGCTCGCCCGGCTCGTGATGCCGATGGGCGCCTACACCGAGTTCTACTGGACGGTCAACGCGCGTTCGCTGATGAACTTCGTCTCGCTCCGCGCCGCCGAGACGGCCCAGCGCGAGATCCGGCGCTACGCGGAGGCGTGCGAGCGTTTCCTCGCGGAGAAGATGCCGGTCACGTACGCCGCATTCGTCGAGAACGCCCGCGCGGCGCCCTAGATCGCTAGGTCGTCATGACGGTCTTGCCCGGGTGCGGTTTTCCCGGGAGCTCCTCGGTGACGATCCAGCCGTCGCCGCGCTTCAGTTCGTAGGGGACGTTCAGCCGCACCTCGACCTTCTCGTCGCCGCCGCCCGCGAAGGTGCCGCAGGTCCAGCGCCGGTCGCCCCTCGTCAGGAACATCTCGTAGTAGCCGCCGTTCTTTAGGCGCTCGAGCCCGCTGACCTCGAGCTGCAGCGGCCAGTTCCCGTCCGAGTCGCGCTTGCCGACCTTGATCACCGCGGCGGCGTCGACGCCGGCGACGCCGTGCATCCCGGGCGAGAACTGAGCGGTGAACCCGTTCTGTCGGTAACCGGCGAGGTAGCCGCCGAAGAAGGCGACGAGCGCAATCGCGGCCGCCAGGGCGAGCGCCGCGCCCACGCGGCGACGAGGGAGTAGCTGGAACATCCCCGTGCCTGCGCGCTCGTCATCGCGCTCTGTGCTCGGCTGCTCGAGCGACGGCGGCAGCTCGGGCAGCGGACCGGCCTCGAGCAGGAGCTCGTGCGCCCGGCGGAGGCGCCGCTCCTCGTCCGGCGCCAGGTCGTCGCCGACGAGGTCGCGGAAATCGGGTGCGCGGCTCACCGAACCTCCTCCAGCGCATCGGCCAGCCGGCTGAGGGCGCTGCGCGTGCGGGTCTTCACGGTGCCAAGCGGGATGTTCAGGAACTCCGCGATCTCCGACTGGGAAAGTTCGCCCCAGTAGGCGAGCTCGAGCAGGGTCCGCTCATGGTCAGGCAGATTCTGGAGGGCGGTGTGGACGCGCCAGGCGAGCCACGAGCGCTCCGCCTCGTCGGCCGGCGTCCCGCCCGGAGCCGGCTCGTCGGGCGGCTCGGTCGGCGTCTCGGAGCGGGCGCGGGCGCGGTCGACGATGGCGTTGCGCGCGACCGCGTAGAGCCAGGGAGCGCCCGGGCCTCGCTCGGGCTTGTAGCTCGAGGCCGAGCGCCAGACCGATGCAAAGGTCTCCTGCGCTGCGTCTTCGGCGCGACCGCGGTCGCCGAGGCGGCGGAGCGCGAGTGCGAAGACAGGGCGGACGAATCGCCGGTAGAGGACGTCGAACGCGTCGCGGTCGCCCTTGCCGATCCGCTGCAGCAATTCGCCATCGGTGGAGCTCTCCGCCGGCGCCGGCCGGGGGTCTCGCTTGCCTGACCGGGCAGGGAGATCGAGAGCGAGCTCCATCTCATCATCTCTACGGACGCTCACGGCATACCGGATTGCAGCAGACGGCCGCCGTCCACGACGAGTGACGTGCCGTTCACGAAGTCCGCACCGGCGAGGTAGACGACCGCAGCAGCGACGTCCTCGGGCGAGCCGACGCGTCCGAGCGCGGTCTCGGCGGCTCGGCGATCCCGCTGCTCGGGCTTGACCGCGACAGGGCCGGGCGCTACTCCGCACACCCGAATGTCGGGAGCAAGCGCGCGCGCGAGGACGCGCGTCAACATCGCCTGGGCCGCCTTGGCGGCGCAGTGGGCTGCGAACGAGGGCCACGCTTGGAAGGCGGCGACGTCCTCGATCATGACCACCGCTCCGCGCGCCTCGCGCAAAGCGCCCGCGGCGGCCTGCGTCACGAAGAAGCTCCCCTTGGCGGTGGCGCCGAACGCGAGCTCCCAGTCGGACTCGGTCAGCTCGAGGACGCTCTTCGGCGCGAACCCCTCCGCGGCTGCGTTGACGAGGAGGTCGAGGCCGCCGAGCTCGTCGACCGCGCGCTCGACCAGGGCTCTCGCCTGCTCGGGCCGTGAGACGTCCCCGTCGGCCCGGCCGGCGGCGAGCACCGAGCCGCCGTCGCGCCGAAGCCGTTCCGCCACGGCAGCGCCCACCTGCCCCGTCCCGCCGGTCACGAGCGCTCGCATTCGGCGAGTCATAGCACGGCGCAAATTTCCGCCCCTTACAGCGTCTTCTTAGAGCGAGGTAACGAAAGGGGAATCAGCAATGAAGAAGTTCATGTTCGTCGCAGTGATCGCTGCTCTCGGCGCGACACCCGTAGCGGCAGCGCCTCCGACGTTGACGCTGAAGGCGGCGCCGGCCATCGTCAAGTACGGCGGCTCGACGGCGCTCTCGGGCGTGCTCTCGACTCAGAAGGCGGGTCAAAGCATCGACATCCAGGCCCAGGAGTGCGGCCAGACCGCCTTCAAGAAGGTCGGCGCGGCCGTCACCACCACCGGAGGCGCCTACTCCTTCAGCGCGAAGCCCACGCTCAACACGAGCTACCGGGCGAAGAACAAGGGCGCGACGAGCGCGACCGTCGCCGTCAAGGTGGCGCCGCTCCTCACGCTGAAGAAGACGGGTGGCCTGACGACGCGACGCTTCCTCATCTCCCTGACGTCGGCGCAGTCGTTCGTCGGCAAGTACGTCGTCTTCCAGAAGCGCGGCAGCACGAAGTGGATCACCGTCAAGAAGGTCACGCTCACGAAGGTGGCGACGACGACGGCGCCCACGCAGGTCACGTCGCAGAGGTACTCCGTCCGGATCAAGCGGCACCCGAAGGTGCGTGTGATCCTGCCCGTCGGGCAGGCGGGGACGTGCTACCTGCCGGCCGTCAGCAAGGCGGTTCGCAGCTAAAGCATGGTTCGAGCCGCCGGGGTAGAGCCCCGGCGGCTCTCTTCCTCTACGGGGCGGCGCCGACCTTTCCGGTCGCGCGCGCGTAGCGTTCGGCGACCGCCGTCCAGTTGACGACGTTCCACCACGCCTCGAGGTAGTCGGGCCTCCGGTTCTGGTACTTCAGGTAGTAGGCGTGCTCCCACACGTCGATCCCGAGCAGGGGCTCGTCCGACTGCATGATCGGCGAGTCCTGGTTCGGGCTCGAATAGACGGCGAGGCCAGTGCCGTCGTGCACGAGCCACGTCCAGCCCGAGCCGAAGCGGTTGACGCCATGCTCGTTGACGAGCTCCTTCAGGTCGTCCAGCCCGCCGAACGTGTCGTCGATCGCCTGCGCGAGCTCGCCGTCCGGCTCGCCGCCGCCTTCGGGGCTCATGATCTCCCAGAAGAGCGTGTGGTTCGCGTGACCGCCGGCGTTGTTGCGGATCACCGTCCGCTTCTCCGCGGGGAATGTGTCCAGGATCGACAGGATGTGTTCGACGGACTCGTGCTGGGACTCGGTCCCTTCGAGCGCGGCGTTCGCCTTGTCCACGTAGGCCTGGTGATGCTTGTCGTGGTGGACGCGCATCGTCTGCTCGTCGATGTGCGGCTCGAGCGCCGCGTAGTCGTACGGCAGCGGAGGCACTTCGAAAGCCATCTCGTCCTCCTTCCTCTCGTCTCTCGTCAAGCGAGGCTAGCGGGTTCGCGGCACGGGCGCGGCTATGCTCGCGCACCGTCGGACGAAAGGAGTCGCGTTGGCCACGCTGGCCTACAACCACGAAGAGATCACCGCCCGTCAGCTGAAGCCCGAGCTGCTCGAGCTCGACGGCATCTCGCGCGAGGGCGTCGAGGCGCACTACAAGCTCTACGAGGGCTACGTCAACAAGCGGAACGAGATCCTGGAGAAGCTCGGCTCGGTCGATCTGGCCACCGCGAACCAGGTGTATTCCGAGATCCGCTCGCTCAAGGTCGAGCTCTCGTTCGCGGTCGGCGGGATCAAGAACCACGAGATCTACTTCGACCACCTCGGCGGCGAAGGCGGGAGCCCGGACGGGGCGTTCGGCGACCTCGTCGAGCGGGATTTCGGCTCGGCCGATGACTGGCGGCGCGACCTGAAGGCGTCGGGGATGGCGGGGCGCGGCTGGGCCTGGACGGCCTACGACTGGGACGAGGGCCGGCTGTTCAACTACGTCGGCGATGCCCAGAACACGTACCCGATCTGGAACGCGACGCCGCTGATCGCACTCGACGTGTACGAGCACGCCTACTTCCTCGACTACCAGACCGATCGTGCGTCGTACATCGACGCGTTCTTCGACAACCTCGACTGGTCGACGGTCAACGACTGGGTGTCGAAGTACCAGATCCAGAAGTAGACGTGGACATCCGGCTTCGGCCGCTGCGCGACGACGAGTTCCCGGCCTTCCTCCAGGTGCTCGGGATCGAATACGTTCGCAGCTTGGTCGAGGAGGCTGGAATGAGCACCGAAGCGGCCGAGGACAAGG
>DATMIX010000080.1:0-13338 GCA_035554095.1 Gaiellaceae bacterium
GCGGCGCGGCCGCTAACCCCGGTCGAAGGAGACACTTACAAGTGCCAACCCCTCAAGAGTGCGCTGGAGAGGACTTGAACCTCCACGGGGTGTTAACCCCACAAGGCCCTCAACCTTGCGCGTCTACCAATTCCGCCACCAGCGCGCGGAGCGGATTGTAGCGGCGGCTCCCGGGCAGCCCGAAGTAGGCTTCTAGCGGTGCGAGAGCTTTGCGACGAGGCGGTGTCCGCGGCTCTCGCCGCCGGTGCGTCCTACGCCGACGCGCGCGCGATCGTCCGGCGCGCTCAGCTGGTCACGACGAAGAATCGACGGGTCGACCGCGTGGACGATTTCGAGAGCGAGGGGATCGGCGTCCGCGTTCTCGTCAACGGTGCGTGGGGCTTCGCCTGCGACCGCCGGCTCGACCTCGGCGGCGCCCGCGACGCCGCCGATCGCGCCGCCGCTTTCGCCCGCGCGGCCCCGGGTGCCCACCAGCGCGATCTGGCTCCCATCGAGCCGATCCAGGGGGAGTACCGCACGCCCTACGACCGCGAACCGGTCTCTGTCCCGGTCGGCGAGAAGATCGAGCTCTGCCTGAGGGCGGAGGAGGCACTTCAGCACGCCGACGTCAAGGTCACGAACGCGTTCGTCCGCGCGATGCGCGAGGACAAGCTGCTGGTCTCCTCCGAAGGCACGGCCGTCGAGCAGGAGCTGGTCGAATGCGGAGGCGGCATCGATGCGCTCGCCTCCGACGGAGAGGTCTCACAACTCCGCAGCTACCCGAGCGCGCACGGTGGCTCCAGCTCGAGCGCCGGTTGGGAGTTCGTCGAGGAGCTCGCGCTCGAGCGCGAGGCTCCGCGTGTGGCCGAGCAGGCGGCGGCGCTCCTGCGCGCGTCCCTCTGCCCCGCCGCCACGACGACGGCCGTGATCGACGCCGAGCAGATGGCCCTCCAGGTGCACGAGTCGATCGGCCACCCGACCGAGCTCGACCGCGTCTACGGGACCGAGGCCGCGTACGCAGGCACCAGCTTCCTCAAGCCGGGCGATCTCGGGTCGCTGCGCTACGGCTCGGAGCTAATGAACATCACGGCCGATCCGACGACGCCGCGAGGGCTCGGCACCTTCGGTTATGACGATGAGGGCGTCCCGGCCGAGCGTGTGCCGGTCGTCGAGGAGGGCGTCCTGCAGGGGTTCCTCACCTCCCGCGAGACCGCCGCTCGGATCGGCCACGGCCGAGGCGGCTCGATGCGCGCGGACGGCTGGAGCCGAATGCCGCTCGTGCGCATGACGAACCTCCACCTCGAGCCGGGCGAGGGCGCACTCGAGGAGCTGCTGGCGGATGTCGACCGTGGGATCTACTTCGAGACGAACAAGTCCTGGTCGATCGACGACAAGCGCCTCAACTTCCAGTTCGGCACGCAGATCGCCTGGGAGATCGAGAACGGCAAGCTCGGCCGGATGCTGCGGGATGCGACCTACACGGGCGTCACTCCAATCTTCTGGGGGTCGCTGGACGCCGTCGCGGGGGCGGGCCTCTGGCGGCTCCACGGCCTGACGAACTGCGGCAAGGGGCAGCCTGGGCAACACGCGCATGTCAGCCACGGAGCCTCGCCGGCGCGCTTCCGCAACGTCCAGGTGGGCGTGGCGCCGTCGTGAGCCGCTCGCTCGAGCTCGCCGACCGCGCGCTGCGTGCCGCCGAGGGTGACGCCGTCGAGGCCGTCGTCCAGGCCGAGCAGTCGGGCTTCGCCCGTTTCGCCGGCTCGGAGGTGCACCAGCCGACCCTCATCGACGACGAGACCGTCTTCCTGCGCGTCGTGCGCGGCACCAAAGTCGGCGCGGCCGCGGGCAACCGTGTCGACGACGACGGGCTCCGCGAGCTCGCCGCTCGCGCGAGCGCCGCGGCGGAAGCCTCCCCCGACGACCCGGATTTTCCGGGCCTCGCGGGCCCCGCCGAGCTGCCGGAAATCGAGGGCTACGACGCGGAGACCGCTGACCTCGGGGCGGAGAACCAGGCGCAGCTCGCCGCGGCCGCGATCGGTGCGGCCGGCGACGTTCCCATCTACGGCTTCTTCACGAGCGGCACGGCCACGGTCGCGGTGGCGACGAGCGACGGCCTGGCCGTCGAGCAGACCTCGACCGACGCGACGACCCTCGTGCTCGCCGCGACGGACGGCGCCTCCGGATACGCCGAGCAGACGGCGTGGCGGGTCTCGGACGTCGATCCCGAGTCCGTCGCGCGAGCGGCCGTCGAAAAGGCGAGCCGCACGCACGGCGCCGTGGAGATCGAGCCGGGAACGTACCGTGCCGTCCTCGAGCCGTATGCGATCGGCGAACTGCTCCAGTACTTCTCGTTCGACGCGTTCAGCGGTCTGGCTCTCCTCGAGGAGCGCAGCTACCTCTCAGGACGGCTCGACGAGCAGGCTTTCGACAAGGCGGTCTCGATCACGGACGACGCGCTGGACCCCCGCGGCCTGCCCAAGCAGTTCGACTTCGAGGGCCGGCCGAAGGATCGGGTCGAGCTGGTCGCGAGCGGCGTCCTGCGAGGGGTCGTGTGGGACTCGGCGAGCGCGGCACGGGCAAGGGCGTCAGGCGTCGAGGCCGACTCGACCGGACATGCCCCGCCCCCGGCACTTCGTCGTTGGGGGCCGCTCCCGTTCGCGCTCTCGCTCGCCGGCGGCGATGCCGAATCGGTGGACGAGTTGGCCGAACACGTCGGCGACGGGATCTACGTCACCAGGCTGCACTACCTCGGCATCGTCGAGCCGCGGCAAGGGATCCTCACGGGGATGACACGGGACGGGACTTTCCGGATCCGCGACGGCAAGGTCGCAGAGCCGCTCGTGAACCTGCGCTTCACCGTCGCCGTTCCCGACCTCCTTGCGGATGTCCCCGGCCTGACACGCGAGCAGACGCTGGCCAACGAGGCCGCGTTCTACGACGAGCGCTTCGCCTTCGGCGCTCTCGTGCCGGCGCTCGCGACCGCCCGGTTCGAGGTGACCGGGATCGGCGGGCCGCCGGGTATTTGAGCCACGCCTAGTCCAGCAGGTGGAACAGCGCGATCGTGTTCGCGAAGAAGAGCAGGCCGATCACGACCGTGAGCCGTGTCAGATTCCGCTCGACGATGTGCGTCCCGCCCTGGGAGGCAGGCGTGAACCCCATGCCTCCGAAGCCCGTGTCACGGCCCGAGTGCATCAGGATCAGCCCGATCAGAGCAATCGAGAGCAGAACATGAATGACCGCGAGCACCTGCAGCATCGAGCAGCCAGGATAGCCGAGGCCGCGAGCGGCTAAGCGCCGGCGGCTTCGACGATCGCCTCGACGAGCTGCGAGGCGATCCGGTCCTTCGTTACGTAGCCCGACGCGCCGGCTTCGCGAGAACGGTCCACGTCCGCCGCGGCGTTGGATCCGGTCAGCATCACGACGCACGCGTCCGGCCGGGCCTCGCGAATCCGCCGGGTGGCCTCGATGCCGTCCATCACCGGCATGCTGATGTCCATCAGCACGACGTCAGGCTCGAGCTCGAGCGACAGCTCGACGGCCTCGGCGCCGTTGCGAGCACGCCCGACCACCTCGATCCGGCTCTCGCCGGCGAGGATCGCCTCGAGGGCCTCGGCGAAGAGCCTGTGGTCGTCCGCGATCAGCACGCGGATCGCGCGGTCCAGATGGGTTGCGGCTTCCATCTCTCGTTCTACAACGGAAAGATGCGCAGCTAGGCTTCGGCCGTGCAAGAGGGAGACGCTCACGAGCGGATCCAGAAGCTGCTGATTACCGGGGATAATCGGCTCAAGCAAGGCGTCGATCCGGCAAAGGCCCGGGAAAGCTACGAACAGGCACTCGAGGTCGCACGCGAGGCGGGCCTCGAGGATTCGGTCAGGCCGCTGGTCGAGATCCGGGTCGCCGATCTCGAGCGGCTTCGAGGATCTCCTCCACCCGGCGCGCCTGCTCATTGACGTCGTGCAGCTCGGCCGCGGCGCGGGCCGCGGCGTTCGGCCGCGGGAGCGCGGCCGCGGACCGTAGGCCGTCGGCGATCGCATCCACGTCGAGCGGGTCGACGAGCACCCCCGCACCGGCGGGGACGAATTCCGGCGGGCCGCCGACGTTCGTGGCGACGACCGACCGTCCAGAGGCCATCGCCTCGAGGACGGCCTGGCCGAACGGCTCGACGAGGCTCGGTTGGCAGACGACGTGGCTCTCCTGCATCAGCGCCGCGACGCGGTCGTGCCGGACGGGGCCCAGGAGTCGAACCCGCTCGCGTCCTTCGAGCTGCGGCCGCAGCGGCCCGTCGCCGGCGAACGTCAGCGTACCGCCGCCGAGCCTCGCGAACGCGTCCGCGAGGCGGACGACGTTCTTGCGCTCGCTCAGCGAGCCGACACAGAGATAGGCGTCGGGCCCGTCCGGCGGCGGCGTGGGCGTGAAGCGCTCGAGATCGACGCCGGAGTCGATGACGTGCGTCTTGCCCCGCGCCGACGGCACCCTCGCCTCGAGCTCGCGGCGCAGGTAGTCGGAGACCGCGACCAAGGCCGATGCGCGGCGCACGAGAAGCCGCGTCGCCGCGCGGACTCCGGGAATGCGGCCGATGTTCTCGACGTCCTGCCCGTGCGCCGTGACGACGAGCGGTGCCCGCGACGCGAGCCCGGCGAGCAAGCCGGTCGGGACGAGGAAGTGCGCATAGATGACGTCCGGCCGGAACCGGCGGGCGCCCGTGAACGTCTTTGCCGCCAACCGCGCGTATTTCCGGCGCCCCCCGCCGCGGCTGTCGAGCACGGCGCGCTCGAGCTCATGGCCGCGGCGCGCGAGCGCCTCCTCGAGCCCTTGGACGAAGACGCCGTAGTCCGGCTCCGCGGTGCCGGGATACATCTGCGACACGAGGAGGATCCGCACCGCGCCGGAGTTTCGCGCTTTCGGCGCAGCCGCGTCACGGACGCGTGAGGGCTCCGGCGGTAGCGTAGACCTCGAGGGTGGCGGGTCGAGCCCCACCCTTAAGGGTGGGGGGGTTTCACGGGCGCGCGCGTGAACCTTTAACGGCTGCCGGAGCGCGAACGCGGGCCGGGTCCCTCAGACGACACCGCCCGTGGCCTGTGCGCGCCGGGGCGCGCGGGTCTCGATCGTCGGGTCGACGACCGCCAACACCATGTCCGCGAGAAGGTTCAGGAAGATGATCGCCGCGCCGACGATCATCACGACGGCGATGATGATGGGCAGGTCGAATCCCGCGTCCCCCCTGATCGCCCCGAGCGTCAGGCGGCCCAAGCCGGGCAGGCTGTAGACGGTCTCGACATACACAGCGACGCCGACCGCCGTCCCGATGTCCATGCCCATCATCGTGATGAGTTGTGGAATCGTGTTCGGCAGAGCGTGTCGCCTCAGCACACGGGACTCGGGCGCGCCCTTGGCTCGCGCGGCGCGGATGTAGTCGGCCCCGAGCACGTCGAGCAGCCGCACGCGCACGATCCGCATGTAGAGCGCAATGAAGAAGAGGGCGAACGTAATCCAGGGAAGGATCATGTGGCTCGCCCAATCCGAGAAACCGCCGCACACCTCCGGGTGGGTGGCAAGCGGATCGAACACGGCGGACGCGCTGTCGAGGATCGGGCAGTAGCCGCCCGGCGGTGTGACATGCCAGCGGTTGCCGACGAACGTCTGCAGGACGACGCCGATCACGATCGGGTGCGTCGAGATGCCGATCAGCGCAACCGCGAGCAACGTCTTGTCGAGCCACGAGCCGACACGCGACGCAGCCGCCATTGCCGCCGGAATCGCGAAGAGGATGACGAGCACGATCCCGCCGAGCGCGAGCCAGCCCGTGACGGCGGCGGCACGGATCACCTCGGCCCCGACGGCCGTCCCCTCGAGCTCGGACTGGGCGTTGTAGCTGAGCCCCGAGAAGGCGACACCGAAATCGCCGTGGAGAGCGCGCCAGACGAACTTGCCGTACTGCGTCGTCACCGGCTTGTCGACACCGAGCTGCTTGTGTGCTTTCTCGATCATCGCCGGCGTGGCGTGCTGGGGATCGATCAGGAACGCCGCGGGCTCCTGCGGTATCGCGAAGTAGATGGCGAAGGTGATGATCGAGAGCAGCCAGAGGAGGACGATGCTCACGAGGATCCGCCGCAGCAGATACCGCCACCCGATCGTCATCAGCGGATCGCCTGCGGGTCGAGCACGGCGCGCAGCGATTCGCCGAGCTGGTTGAAGGCGAGGACGGTGATGAAGATCGCCCCCGTCGGCGCGAGGGTCGGCCACGCGCTGAACGTGGCCGGGTTGTAACCCGTCGGGTTTGCGACCGTTCCCCACGTCGACGCGAGCAGCGTTCCCCAGCTCGCCGTCGGGATCTTGATCCCCGCGCCGAGGAACGTGACCCCGGCCTCCAGCATGATGTTCGTCGCGACGGCGATCGATCCCCAGACCAGGAGCGTCGGCGCGACGTGCGGGAGCAGGTGCTTGCGGATGATCCACGGGTCGCCGGCCCCGGTCGACTCCGCCGCCGTGACGAACTCGCGACGGCGCAGCGAGAGGATCTCCGAGCGGACGATCCTGGCCGGATAGAACCAGGTGAAGGCGCCGATGATCACGATCAGGGCCAGCACACCGGGCGAGAAAAGCCCGTGCAAGGTGTACCGCGATAAGCGGTTGCCGACCGTCGTGTAGCCGACCATGACGAGGAACAGGAGCAGCGGGAAGGCCATCACGAGGTCGATGAAGCGCGAGATCACGGAGTCGACGACACCGCCGAAATACGCCGCGACGGTGCCGAGGACCGCACCGATCAGGACCGCGAGGAACGCCGCGCCGATGGCGACTTCGAGCGAGACGCGGCCCCCGTAGAGCACGCGGAGGAACTCGTCCCGGCCAAGCGGGCCGTCCCCGCCGAGGACGAAGAGAGTGGTGCCGTATTTCGTCGGCGGCGGAGCGAGCGGGTCGAGCGACTCGGTGATGCTCGTGTCGGGAACGTGGCTCCACAGCCCGACGGGCTTCAGGCTGCTCTGGGCGTAAGGGAAGAGATCGTCGGGGCCGTGGCCGACCAGCTTTGCGGCGAGCGGGGCACCGCCGAAGCACGCCAGGATGATCAGGATCAGGACGCCCGCGCTGGCGAGCGCGACCTTGTCACGCCGCAGGCGCCGCCACGCGATCGTCCACGCGCCTGCGGGCCGACCGGCCGGAACAGGCCCCGCAATGCCCTCGACCGTCGCCATTCAGCGGAAGTTACGTGTGCTGGGAGTCGAAGGTTCCAAAGAGGTCGCGGAGGACGTTGCAGATCTCACCAACTGTGCAGCGTGCGCGCAGCGCCTCGCGCATGGGCGGCAGGAGATTCCCCTCCCCACGGGCCGTCTCGGCCACGACGGCGAGAGCAGCCTCCGCGGCGTCCTGGTCGCGGCCCGCGCGCAAGGCTGCGGTCCGCTCGAGCTGCCGCCGCTCGGCCTCGGGATCGATCCGGTGCAGCTCGATCTCGTCGGCCTCCGGCTCCACGTAAGCGTTGACGCCGACGATGACCTTCTCGCCGGCTTCGACCTGCTGCGTGTAGTCGAACGCCGCCTGCTCGATCTCGCGCTGGACGAACCCCTGCTCCACGGCCTCGACCGCGCCGCCGAGGTCGTCGATCCGCTCCATCAGCTCGAGGGCCCGCTGCTCGAGGTCGTCGGTCATCGCCTCGAGGAAGTACGCGCCGCCGAGCGGGTCGGCCGTGTCGGTCCCGCCCGCTTCGTGGGCCAGGATCTGCTGCGTCCGCAGGGCGATCCGGGCCGACCGCTCCGTTGGCAAGCCTAGTGCCTCGTCGAAGGCATTCGTGTGGACGGACTGGGCGCCGCCGCAGACGGCCGAGAGCGCCTGCACCGTCACCCTGGCGACGTTGTTCTCCGGCTGCTGCGCCGTCAGGGTCGACCCGCCGGTCTGGGCGTGGAAGCGGAGCGCCTGCGCCTTGGGGTTCTTGGCCCCGAACCGGTCGCGCATGATCTTCGCCCAGAGCCGCCTCGCGGCCCGGAACTTCGCCACTTCCTGAAAGAAGTGGTTGTGCGCGTTAAAGAAGAAGGAGAGGCGCTCGCCGAACGCGTCGGGTGAGAGGCCTGCCGCGACCGCCGCGTCGCAGTAGGCGATCCCGTTCGCGAGTGTGAAGGCGAGCTCCTGCACCGCGGTCGAGCCGGCTTCGCGGATGTGGTAGCCGGAGATCGAGATCGTGTTCCAGGCCGGGAGCCTCTCGGCGCAGTAGGCAAACAGATCCGTCGTCAGCCGCATCGACGGCCGCGGGGGGAAGATGTAGTTCCCGCGGGCGATGTACTCCTTGAGGATGTCGTTCTGGACGGTGCCGCGCAGCTTGTCGCTCGCGACGCCCTGCTCCTCGGCGACGAGCTCGTAGAGCAGGAGCAGCAGGGACGCCGGGGCGTTGATCGTCATCGAGGTCGAGACCTCGCCGAGCGGGATCGAGTCGAAGAGGAGCTGCATGTCGGCGATCGAGTCGATCGCGACGCCCGTCCGCCCCACTTCGCCCGCGGCGCGCGCGTCGTCCGAGTCGTAGCCCAGCTGCGTCGGCAGGTCGAAGGCGACGGAGAGCCCCTGCTGCCCGCCCTCGAGCAGATAGCGGAAGCGGGCATTCGTCTCCTCCGCCGATGCGAAGCCTGCGTACTGCCGGATCGTCCACGGCCGGCCCCGGTACATGTCGGCGTACGGCCCGCGCGTGAACGGGAACTCTCCCGGCGCCTCCAGCTCGAGGTCGGCGACGTCGGCGTCCGTGTACACGGGCTTTACCTCGATTCCTGAGTCGGTCTCCCGGCGGCCCTCGGTCGTCGCCATCGGCGAAGATGGTACGCGGTGGCCGTGAAAGTCAGGCTCTTCGCCGGGTTGCGCGAGCAAGCCGGGTTCTCAGAGCGCGAGCTTGCCGATGTGGGGCGGGTCGCGGACGTCTGGCCGTCGCTCGGCCTGGGCGACGAGCCGGAGGGGCTGCTTTACGCGGTCAACCGCGAGTACGCAGACCGCGAGCGCGAACTCGCGGACGGTGACGAGGTCGCGCTCATTCCGCCGGTCTCCGGCGGCGCGTTCCGCATCACCGAGGAGCCCTTGTCGCTTGACGCGGTCGTCGCCGAGGTCGCAGGCGAGGACGCCGGCGCGATCGCAACCTTCACGGGCACGGTCCGGCGCGAGTCGCGAGGGCGGACCGTCGGGCACCTCGAGTACGAGGCCTACGCGGAGATGGCCGAGGACGTGATGGTGCAGCTCGCCGCCGAGCTCGCAAAGCGACACGAGCTCGGCGATGTCGCGATCCACCACCGAGTCGGCCGTGTCGAGGTCGGCGAGGCGAGTGTCGTGATCGCGGTGTCGGCGCCGCACCGCCGGGCCGCTCTAGCCGCTTGCAAGGACGCGATCGACGAGCTCAAGCAAACGGTGCCGCTCTGGAAGAAGGAGGTCTACGAAGACGGGGAAGAGTGGCTCGGCCGCGGCTCCTGACCTGCCTCTACGGGCGTGTCCCGGTGCCAGGCACGGGGCCACGTCCTTGATGGACAAAAGCCCTGTAAAAGGGTGTCTTTCCAACAGGCCGGTAGGCATGTCCCGCCCGAAATCTGGTGCCAGGCACCAGGACACGCCCCTCGGGGACGGTTCTAGGACCGGCGCCGGAGGAGCTTCGAGGTGGCATGGTGGGCCGGGCCGACCTTCGGGGCCAGCTCGACGGCTGCGGCGACGTCCAGCACGCCGAAACCGAGCTCGGGCGTCCACTTGCCGTTGCCCGACGCCGTCTGCTTGAGGATCGCCCCGACCTGGCGCGCGGTCAGGGCCCCGTTGGCCGCCCAGACGAGCGCCGCCGCGCCCGCGACCTCGGGGGTCGCGAAGGAGGTGCCGCTGGAGAACCCATAAAGGCCTTCGCGCGAGCCCGGTAGCGGCGCAGGCGACCAGTCCGAGTAGCTCGAGAGCGCGGCGAAGACGTCGTCTCCAGGCGCCGCCAGCGAGACGTACGAGCCCGTGTTGGAGAAGGATGCCCGCTCCCCCTTCAGTGTCGAGGCGCCGACCGAGAGGCCGCTGCCCCCGCGGCCGTACGAGCCTGGGCGCTGCAGCAGCGCGGCCGGGTACTCGATCGGGCTCCCCTCGCCGAACTCGTTGCCCGCGGCGGCAACGAGCAACACGCCGCGGCGCTCGGCGTAGCGGATCGCCCGCGTTTCCAGCTTCGAAGGCTCGAGGCCGCCGAGGCTGAGGTTGATGATCTTGGCGCCGTGGCGAACCGCGTAGACGATCCCCGCGGCCTCGTCGACGTCGCTGATCGAGCCGTCGTCGTGCGCTACCTGGACGCAGAGCAGACCCGCGTCCCCGCCGAAGCCCGCGATCCCCTCCCCATTCGTGACCGAGCCGGCGGCCAGCGACGCGACGAACGTGCCGTGGCCGTAGAAGTCGCGGACATCAGCTCGCCGCGTCCGCTTGACCACGCTGTAGACCTCGGGAACCTTGGCAGAAAGGTCCGGCTGGCGCAGATCGCAACCGGTGTCGACCACTGCGATCTTCAACGCGCGAGCGGCGCGCAGGACGTTCTCCGGGACGAACTGCGCCCGCGTGGCGGTGTACTGCCATTCGTAGGGAACACCAGCCCAGTACATATCCCTGACGGCCGGTTCCGTCGACTCCGGCTCGGCGCTCGGGTAGCGGGCTACCGGGCGCGCCCCGACGGTCGAGCCCTCGACTTCAACCGCCCGCAATGCGGGAAGTCGGCGCGTGACTCGGAGGTGCGTCCGTGCCAGCAGCGTGCGAAGGGCCTGCGGCGAGCGGTAGGTGACGATCCGCGCGCCCGCGCGATCCGACTCAGCGAACGCGGTGGGCGCGGAGAGGCAAACCAGGGTCCCGGCCACAACGAGCGCCCTGGCAAAGCTGCTCACCCGAAGCGGTATCGGCGCTCGCTCGACGCATCAGCGTCCCTCGTTCTAGGGGCCTCGTTCGGTTACCGCGGCGCAGATGGGGGCTGGAAGTCAAATCGACGTTCCAGCCCCCACGGATCTGCTTAGTGGAAAGCCATGTAGCGATACGTGTACGCAGGCGGGTCGAACGCACCGGCGGACGTATTGCAAATGTGCAAACGAACGAACCCGTTCAGGATGCTCTGGGTCGTCATGATCACGATCGGCGTTTCACCGACGTTAAAGGAGGCCTCCGCCGGAGGAGTCACCAGCAGTACGTCTCCAGTTTGAACGCCGGTCAGCCCACTTGGGGCCCTTGTGAGGCAGGAGTTCGCCGCGATCGACGGTGCGTTATCCGTGAACGTCCCCGTCACGGACGCAACATCGGCGGCGACGAGAGATCCGTTGGCGACTTTGGGTGACGTTATCGCGTTGTCGACGACGCTCTGGGCCGTCGCCGCGTTCGCCGCGTTCGTCGCGTTCGTCGCGTTCGTCGCGTTGGTCGCGTTGCTCGCGCTGTCGGCCGCAGTCGCATGAGTAGCGTTGTCCGCGGTCGCAGCCGAGGGCACCTTCCCCAGGCTCGACTCGAGAACGTCGGCGCCCGTGAGCGAATTGTTCTTCACCTTCGCCCCGGTAACGGCGTTGGCCTTGATCTTCGAGTTGATAACGGCGTTCTTCTTCAATTGCTTTGCGCCGACGCTGCCCGCCGGCAGGGCCTGGACGGCTGCGATCGATGTGCCGCCAAGTGCGAAGAACAACGCTAGATACGCGACGAAATGGCCGCGCAGATGCTTCCCGAATCCTTTCATTGACCCTCCTATGAGTTCAACTGACAGGTGACTGCAAGACGCCGAGTGCGCGCCGTTTCTTCCAGAAGCGGCCAGCTCGGCGCGCACGTACGCCACTGTCTTAACGCCTCGCTCGGACGGAGCTAGCCACGGCCGGCGGGAAGGAGGTGGAGATGGGAGCCGGAGCCCCGCCCTCCCTTGAAGCGCGGACGCGTGTCGTCTCGCCGACACCGGGCTCGTACAAGTGCCCGGCTACGATGAGTCGGTGAGTCAACCGACGCCGCAGTTCGACCCCAACGCTCCGCCCGAGCTCCCCCGCGACTTTCGCGACTACGAGCCGGTCCACCCGCGTGGCACCGACTGGAAGGGCCTCGCGCGGCGGGCCTGGGCTCCGCTCGCGGCGATCGGGGCGTTCCTCGCGAAGTTCGGCGCCGTGCTCTTCAAGGCGAAGTTCCTCTTCTCGATGTTCGTCTCGGCAGCCGTCTACGTCTGGATCGGCGGTTGGGCATTCGGGATCGGGCTGGTGCTGCTGCTCTTCGTCCACGAGATGGGCCACGTGCTCGAAGCTCGACGCCAGGGCCTACCCGTGAGTGCGCCACTCTTCATCCCGTTCCTCGGCGCCCTCATCACGCTGAAGGAGATGCCGCACGACGCGTGGCGCGAGGCGCGGATCGCGATCGCCGGGCCGATCCTCGGCTCGCTGGGCGCCTTCGCCGTCTACCTCGTCGCGCTCCAGCAGGACTCGAACGCACTGAAGGCGATCGCCTTTCTCGGCTTCTTCATCAACCTCTTCAACCTGATCCCCGCGAGCCCGCTCGACGGGGGGCGGATCGTGGCCGCGCTCCATCCGGCGCTCTGGTTCGTCGGTGTGCTCGCGCTGCTCGGCCTGGTCATCCTGCGGCCGAACCCGATCCTGATCCTGATCCTGATCGTCGCCGCCTCGGAGGTCTGGCGGCGCTGGCAGATGCGCCGTCACCCTGAGTACGAGACCTACTACCAGGTCTCCCCCCAGCATCGCCTCGTGATCGGCCTCCTCTACTTCGGTCTCGCCGTCCTGCTGGTCCTGGGCATGCACGAGACGCACGTTCCGCGCGACTTCTAGTGCAGGATCGGAAGCTACTCGAGCGCCGCGACGGCAACCTCCGCGAGCACGGGGAGCGCATCGGCCGCGAGTTCATCCAGGGCTTCGAGGCCGTCGAGCGCATCGACCGGCCGGCGGTGTCGATCTTCGGCTCGGCCCGCGTCGCCGAGGGCCATCCGGCCTACGAGGAGGCGCGCGAGGTGGGCCGGCGGTTCGCGCACGCGGGCTTCGCGGTCGTCACGGGCGGCGGCCCCGGCGTGATGGAAGCGGCGAACCGGGGGGCGCGAGAGGGCGGCGGCCTCTCGGTCGGTTTCAACATCGAGCTTCCGCACGAGCAGCACGAGAATGGGTACCTCGACATCGAGCTCACGTTCGACCACTTCTACGTGCGCAAGACGATGTTCGTGAAGGCCGCGGAGGGGTTCGTGATCTTCCCCGGCGGCTTCGGCACCCTCGACGAGCTCTTCGAGGCGCTGACCTTGATCCAGACCGGGAAGGTGCTGGACTTCCCGGTGGTTCTCTTCGACACCGATTACTGGCAGCCGATGCTCGAGTGGATGCGCACTCGGTTGCTCGCGGAGAAGATGGTCTCGCCCGACGACATCGAGCTCCTTCACCTGACCGA
>DATMIX010000081.1:0-41455 GCA_035554095.1 Gaiellaceae bacterium
TCCGAGTAGTAGCTCTGCAGCTTGTCGCCGTCCTTTCCGATCACCTCGAAGTGGACAACCGGCTGTCCCATTCGTCTCTCCTTCCCGCGCCGGGGGCCGGCGCCTCGTGACTGGAACGTACGTCTTGGACCCCGTCGGCCGCGAAAACTCATCGGTCACGGCGATGAGTTCCAGCCGCGGCCCGGTCTATACGATGGACCGCCGTGCAGGATTCGCAAGTCTCCGTCAAGCCCGACGCGGGAGAGCTCGAGCAGCGGCTCGAGGCGCATCGAGCCGAGCTGACCGCGTACTGCTACCGCATGCTCGGCTCGCCGTTCGAGGCCGAGGACGCCGTCCAGGACACGTTCATCCGCGCCTGGAAGAGCTTCGATCGCTTCGAGGGCCGGTCGTCGCTCCGCTCGTGGCTCTACCGGATCGCCACCAACGTGTGCCTCGACATGCTCGACGGCAGGGAGCGGCGCGCGCGCCCGATGGATCTCGGCCCGGCGCGCGACCCGCTCGGCCCGATCGGCGAGACGCTGCCCGAGGTGACGTGGATCGAGCCGATCCCCGACGGTCGGGTCGTGCCCGAAAGCGATCCGGGCGAGGTCGCGGTCGCGCGCGAGACGATCAGGCTCGCCTTCGTCGCCGCCCTGCAGCACCTGCCGGCGCGGCAGCGAGCGATCCTGATCCTCTGCGAGGTGCTCCGGTGGAAGGCGAGTGAGGTGGCCGAGCTGCTCGAGACGAGCGTTGCCTCGGTCAACAGCGCCCTTCAGCGGGCCCGCGCGACCCTCGACCAGGCGAACGCCAGCACGACGGATCCGGTGCCCGCGCTCGACGAGGCCGACCGCGAGCTGCTCGCCCGCTATGTCTCGGCGTTCGAGGCATACGACATCGAGGCCCTGACGTCCCTGATTCACGAGGACGCCACCCAGTCGATGCCGCCGTACGAGCTCTGGCTGAGCGGCCGCGAGGACATCTTCAAGTGGTGGTTCGGCCCGGGGATCGCCTGCCGCGGCTCGCGCGTCATCCCCACGGTCTCGGCAAACGGGTCGCCGGCGTTCGGCCAGTACAAGCCCAGTCCCGACGGCGGCTACGAGCCCTGGGCCCTCCAGGTGCTCGAGCTGGAGAACGGCGGGATCGGCGAGCTCACCTTCTTCCTCGACACCGAGGCGCTCTTCCCGCTGTTCGGGCTGCCGCCGCGGCTCGACGGCTAACCGGACAGCACGTCGCCGAGGCCCATGAACCCCACGAGCTCGAGCAGCTCGGGCGAGGCCTGGCGGAGGAGCACCCTGCAGCGGTGGCGGCGCGCGGCCAGCTGAAGGCGCGCCAGCGCGTCGACGGTCACCGCGTCGGCTTCGACGCCGGCGACGTCGCAGTGGACGACTTCGGCCGCGGTGCACTCGAGCAGTGCGCAGACGCGATCGCACAGCCCGGGTAGATCCGCGCGGTGGATCGGCCCTTCGATCGCAAGAGCGATCGTCTCCGGGGCATTGGCAGCCATCCGATTGATAGACCTTCGGAATTGCGAAAACTCATCGGACGCCGACCGATGAGTTTCGGACCGCCGGGCGGTCTCAACCGTTCGAAGCCGAGCAAACGCACCGAAAGGAACTGACATGACCGCCCAAGAGAACCGAACCCGCTGGCTCGCACTGCTCGTCCTCTGCCTCGGCGATCTGATGATCGTCCTCGACACGACGATCGTGAACGTGGCGCTGCCCTCGATCCGCGCGGATCTTGGGTTCTCGGAGACGTCGCTCGCCTGGGTCGTGAACGCGTACCTCCTGACGTTCGGCGGGTTCCTGCTGCTGGGCGGACGGCTCGGCGACCTCTTCGGTCACCGGCGCCTCTTCCTGATCGGCATCTCGCTCTTCACGCTGGCGTCCGTGGCCTGCGGCCTTTCCACCTCGCAGGGGCTCCTCGTCGCTTCCCGCGCGGTGCAGGGGCTCGGCGGGGCGGTTGTCTCGGCCGTCGCGCTCTCGCTGATCATGAGCCTGTTCACGGAGGCGGCCGAGCGGGCGAAGGCGATGGGCGTCTTCGGTTTCGTCATGGCCGGCGGAGGCACCATCGGCGTCCTGCTCGGCGGCATCCTCACGGACGCGCTCAGCTGGCACTGGATCTTCCTCGTCAACGTGCCGATCGGCGTGCTCGTCTACGCGCTCTCGCTGAAGCTGGTCTCGGCGGACCGGGGTGCCGGCGTGGGCGGGCGCCTCGACGTCGCGGGCGCGGTGACCGTGACGGCGGCGCTGATGCTCGCCGTCTACGCGATCGTCAACGGCAACGACGAGGGCTGGGGCTCGGCCCAGACGCTGGGCCTCCTGGCCGCGGCGGTCGTGCTGCTCGCGACCTTCCTCATGATCGAGGCGCGCGTTCGCTCGCCGCTGATGCCGCTCGGGATCCTCAAGCTGCGGAACGTCGCCACGGCGAACGTCGTGGGCGTCTTCTGGGCCGCCGCGATGTTCGCCTGGTTCTTCATCTCGGCGCTCTACCTCCAGCTCGTGCTGGGATACAGCCCGCTCCAGGTCGGCCTCGCGTTTCTGCCGGCGAACCTGATCATGGGGGCGTTCTCGCTCGGGCTCTCGGCGAAGCTCGTGATGCGGTTCGGCATCAAGGCGCCGCTCGCGACCGGGCTGCTGCTGGCGACCGCCGGGCTCCTGCTCTTCGCGCGCGCGCCCGTGGACGGGAACTACGCCGTCGACGTCCTCCCGAGCATGATCCTGCTCGGCTTCGGGGCCGGCATGGCGTTCAACCCTGTCCTGCTCGCCGCGATGAGCGACGTCGATCAGAGCGAGTCCGGGCTTGCATCCGGCGTCGTCAACACGTCGTTCATGATGGGCGGCGCCCTCGGCCTCGCGGCGCTCGCCAGCCTTGCCGCCTCGCGCACGAACAGCCTCGAGGCGTCGGGTCACGCGCCGCTGGCGGCGCTCAACGGCGGCTACCACGCGGCCCTGTTCGCGGGCGCGATCTTCGCGGCCGCCGCTGCCGCGGTCGCCGCCGTGTTCCTGCGGACTGCCGGCGCAGCGGCCGGCGCGGGCGAAGAAGAGCCCTCGGCCGCGGAGCCCGCCCGCGCGGCGTGACCGAGCTCGCGATCCGGCTTCGCGGCGCCGTCAAGCGCTACGGGGAAATCACCGCCGTCGACGGCCTCGACCTCGACGTCCCGGAGGGCACGTGCGTCGGCTTGCTCGGTCCGAACGGAGCCGGCAAGTCGACGACGATGCGCCTCCTGACGGCGCAGGCGATCGCGGACGAGGGTGAGCTCGACGTGCTCGGCTTCCGCCTGCCGGAGGAGTCGAAGATGGCGCGGGCGCAGTCCGGTGTCGTGCCGCAGCTCGACAACCTCGACACGACGCTGACCGTCGAGCAGAACCTGCTCGTCTTCTCGCACCTTTACCGGATCGCCCGCGGGGAGCGAGGGGCGGCGATCGAGCGCGCGATCACGCTCGCGAAGCTCGGTGACCGGAGGGACACGAAGGTCTCGAAGCTCTCCGGCGGGATGCGCCGCCGCCTGCTGATCGCCCGCGGCCTCGTCCACCGCCCGCGGCTGGTCCTGCTCGACGAGCCGACGGTAGGCCTCGATCCCCAAGTTCGCCAGGAGATCTGGGCGCTCATCGATGCGCTGCGCGCCGACGGGACGACGATCCTGATGTCGACGCACTACATCGAGGAGGCGCAGCGGCTCTGCGACACCGTGCTGATCGTCTCGCACGGCAAAGCGGTGGCCGCGGGCCCACCGTCCGACCTCGTCCAGGAATACGCCGGGCGGGAGGCGATCGAGGTCTACGGGCCGCCGCCGCGCCTGGCCGAGGTCGAGCAGGAAGCCGCGGCCGCGGGAATGCGCACGCGCCGGACCGGCACGAGCGTGTCGATCCTCGGGATCGGCTCGAACGGCTTCGCCGTCGAGGGCGAGCGCCGCCCGGCAAACCTGGAGGACGTGTTCGTGCTGCTGACCGGCGAGGAGATCGCCTGATGGCCGTCGCCGAGAGCAAACGTCTGGGCCGGCTCGAGCGTCCCGCCCTCACGGGCGTGCTCGTGCGCGAGGCTGTCAACTACTCGTCCTACTGGCGTTCGAGCACCTTCTCCTCGACCGTCGAGCCGACGATCTACCTGCTCGCGTTCGGGTTCGGGTTCGGCTCGATCGTCAGCACGATCGGCGGGCTCGACTACGTCCAGTTCGTCGGCTCCGGAACGGTCGCGACGGCCGTGCTCTTCTCGAGCGCGTTCCCGGCCATGTTCGGGACGTTCGTCAAGTACGAGTTCCAGCGGACCTACGACGCGATCCTCGCGGCCCCGGTCGACACGGAGGAGCTCGTCTCGGCCGAGGCGCTCTGGATCGCCACCCGCGCGGGGGTCTACGGCTGTGTGCCGATGCTCGTGGCGATGGCGTTCGGGCTCGACCCGGCGTGGGGGATGCTCGCGGTTCCGTTCATCAACTGGATTGCCGGCTTCGGCTGGGCCTGCTTCGGCATCGCCGTCGCCGGCTACTCGAAGTCGATGGAGAACTTCAACTACATCGTCAGCGCGGTGCTGACGCCGCTCTTCCTGCTCGCGGGCTCGTTCTTCCCGCTCGACAACTTCCCGGAGTGGGCGAGGGTGCTCGCGAATCTGAACCCGCTCCACCAGTGCGTCGTCCTCGTCCGGGACGCGGTCGTCTACGGCTGGGACGGCTGGGCCGACCTCGGCCGCCTCGGCTTCCTCGTCGTCTTCGGGCTGATCCTCTGGCGCATCGCGATCGACGCGATGACGCGGAAGCTCATCGACTGACGATCGCCTTGGGATCGTCCGCGCGGGCCGGGGCCGCAGCGGCCCTCCTGTCCCGGCGTCGGACACCACGCGACGGTGCCGATCGAGCAGGGATTTTCGGGGCCGCCGTCACACTTCCGTAACGGTGTCCGACGTGAGGACTGGGCTAGGTCAGGCCTGCCCTCGGCGGACGGTCTGATCGGGCTCTCCTACGCGGCGTCCGGTGCGGTCTGCATCGAGCAGCACGGATCGTGGTGCGCTGCGAGCCGCAGGAGCAGCGCGTGCAGTTCCGCGCGCTCGTCGTCGTCGAGCGGTGTAAGGAACTCGTCCTCCACCCGCCTGGCGATCGCGCGGAGACGGACAAGCTGCTTTCGCCCGTCCGCCGTGAGGCTGACGACGTGGCGCCGCCGGTCGTGCGGGTCGCGCTGTCGCTCGATCAAACCCTGCTCCTCCAGCTCGTCGAGGACGCCGACGAGCTGGCTGCGGTCGACCCTGAGCGCGTCCGCGATCGCCGCCTGCGTCTCGCGGGCACCCTCGCCGAGCAGTGCCAGCACGGCGTAGTGGTACGGGCTGGCGCCGGCCCGCTCGAGCTCGGCGAGAAAGCGTGCCTTGACCGTGAAACCGAGGCGTGCGAGGAGGAAACCGGTGCTCTGGAGCAGTTCCGCGGCGACGCGGAGGGGCGTTCCGGCTTCGAGTTGCGCTGTCGACGATGGGATCACGAAACGAAGTGTAGCGCAGATCGTTTAATTCTGTTACCGTGGAGCAATTCAACGATTTGGGGAGGAAACGAATGAACCAGCAAAGTGTGGCACAGATGGCGGTCGGTAAGCCGGACCCCCGGCGCTGGATCGCGCTGGCCGTCATCGTTGCGGCGCAGTTCATGGTCGTTCTGGACGTCGCGATCGTGAACGTCGCGCTGCCGTCGATCCAGACGGATCTCGATTTCTCGCAGGCGAACCTGCAGTGGGTGATCACCGCCTACTCGATCCTGTTCGGCGGCGTCTTGCTGCTGGGCGGCCGCCTTGCGGATTTGCTCGGCCGCCGCCGGCTCTTCATCGCGGGGTTGGCGATCTTCACGGTGAGCTCGCTCCTCGACGGCCTCGCGTGGTCCGAGGGATCGCTGATCACCTTCCGGGCCATCCAGGGTCTCGGCGCAGGCATGCTCTCGCCGGCCGCCCTCTCGATCCTGACGACGATGTTCCGCGAGGGTCGCGAGCGGAACGTCGCGCTCGGCATCTGGGGCGCCGCGTCGGGTAGCGGCGGCGCCGCGGGCGTCCTGCTCGGCGGTGCGCTGACCAGCGCACTGGGCTGGTCGTGGATCTTCTTCATCAATGTCCCGGTCGGCATCCTCGTCGGAGCGGCAACTCCGTGGTTCTTGCGTGAGAGCCGAGCCGAGCTCGGGCACCGCCACTTCGACTTCGCCGGTGCCGCGTCCGTCACCGGCGGGCTGATGCTGCTCGTCTACGCGATGACGCGCGCGACGCAGCACGGCTGGGGAACGGCCGAGACGATCGGGCTCCTCGCCGGCTCAGCCGCTCTGATCGTCGCCTTCTTCGTCATCGAGCTCCGCTCGAAGGCACCGCTGCTGCCGCTGCGGATCTTCAAGCTCCGGACGCTGACGGCATCGAACGTGACCGGCCTGCTGATGGGCGCCGCGATCTTCTCCCAGTTCTTCCTGCTGACGCTCTACATGCAGCAGGTCCTGGGCTACTCGGCGATCGAGACCGGAGTCGCGTACATCGCGCTGACCCTGACGATCATCGCCTTCAGCGCAGTCTCCCAGGCGCTGGTGACGCGGATGGGCGTGAGGCCGGTGCTGACGGCGGGCCTCGCCCTCTCGACGGTGGCGCTCGTGCTCTTCGCGCGGTTGCCGGTCGACGGCCACTACTTCGCCGACCTGTTCCCCGCGTTCCTGATCAGCGGGATCGGGCTCGCCCTGGCGTTCGTCCCGATGTCGATCGGCGCCCTCACCGGCGTGAAGCAGGCGGACGCGGGCATCGCCTCCGGCCTGATCAACACGACGCAGCAGATCGGCGGTGCGATCGGCGTCGCGGCGGCGACCACGATCGCGACGACGTTCACGGCGAACTACGTCGACACGCACGCGGGGGTGAGCCCCCTCGGCGGCCCCGCGCTCACGCACGGGTTCCAGATCGCCTTCTACGCGCTGGCGGCGATCGCCGCGGTCGGCGCGCTGCTCGCCGCGGTGCTGGTCGAGCCGGCCGCCGAACAGCCGGAACAGGTCGAGGCCGTCCCCGAGCTCGAGGCGGCGGCATGAGCACGCTCGCCATCGAGCACGAGCTCGACGACCTCGTCCTGCATCTGAAGGGCCTCGTGCACGTCAGGGCCCTGCTGGAGGACCGGGGCGCGCCGTCCGCCGAGATCGAAGCGCACAGCGCCGAGATCGAACGCCTCCGCGCCCGCCTGGCCCAGCTGGCCAAGCAGTCCGGCTTGCACCACGGCGCAATCGCCTGATCCGCTCGAACGAAAGGACCGAAGGCCCGGCCGAGCCGGGCCTTCGGTCGTGATATCACCGCCCCGCGGGCGAAATTTGACTTTCGCTGTCGAGCATGCGAGATATAGGGACCGTTACCTAGGTCGAAAGGGGCAACTATGCGAAGGAACCGGCGAGTCTTCGCCGTGCTTTTGACAACTTTGGCTGCCGGAGTGCTTCTGGCACTCGTCTTCGGCAGTGGGTCTCGCCCGAGCTCGGCGAAACCGGCCTTCGCGATGAAGAGCGCGGCGCTGCACGAGCCCGCTCGCGCAGAGAACGATGGCGAGGAAGGCGACGAGGGCGGCGCGGCCGAGGCGTACATGGATCGCGCGTATCCCGCCACCAGCATCTCCATCGAGCAGATCCAGGGCTCGATCGCCGCGAACAACAAGGTCAGCTCCCGCGGCGCGAAGCTCGGCTCGAAATGGGACTTCGTCGGGCCCGACACGCTCGACGTCGACCGGCTCGGCACGCAGTCCTTCATCAAGCCGACCCAGTGGTCCGGACGCATCACGGCGATGGCTGTCGATCCGAAATGCAAGCCGCAGGAATGCACGCTTTACGTCGGCGCAGCCGGCGGCGGCGTCTGGCGCTCCAAGAACGCTTTGGCGCCGACCCCGAGCTGGAGGTTCATCTCCGACGGGATTCCGACGAACGCGATCGGCGCGATCGCGATCGATCCGAACGATCCGACCGGCAGGACGATCTACGTCGGCACCGGTGAGGCGAACAACAGCGGCGACAGCGAGGCCGGCCTCGGCGTCTACAGGACGACCGACGACGGCGCCCACTGGTCGCTGGTGCCCGGCTCCTTCGCGGCCACGAACAACCGCGCAATCGCGTGGATCGCGGTGCAGCCGGGGGATCCGAACCACATCCTGCTCGCGACCCGGACCGGCGTCCGCGGCATCGGCTCGAACGCCACCAGCGCGCAGCCGATCGCTACCCCGGCGACCGCGCCCGCCGTCGGGGTCTACAACTCGACCGACGGCGGGACGAGCTTCGCCCTCGTCTCATCCCCGGGGATCCAGACGAACGAGGTCAAGTTCGACCCGATCGATCCCAACGTCGTCTATGCAGCCGAGGCGACCGTGGGCATCGTCCGCTCGAAGGCGGGCGGCGCAGCCGGCAGCTGGGAGACGATCTTCTCGCTCAACCGGAGCCGCTTCTCGTTCTCGCCGGTGGCGAAGGACGGCAAGACCCGCATCTACCTGTCCGACGCGAGCGGCGGCGGCCAGGGGGCCCAGGTCTACCGGACCGACGACGCGAGCCAGCCGGCCGCGACGCTGACCGCCTCGAACAACGCCGCCTGGACGCGGCTCTCGAACCCAACCGACGGCCAGCCCGGCTTCGCGGTCTTCAACTACTGCAACACGCCGCTCGTCGGCTCGCAGTGCAGCTACGACATGTTCACGATGTCGCCCGCCGACAACCCCGACATGGTCGTGGTCGGCGGCCTGATGCACTACGAGGAGCTGAAGCCGTACGCAGCCCCGGGCTTCATTCGCTCCAACGGCCGCGCCGTGCTGATGTCGATGGACGCAGGCGCGACCTGGACCGACGTGACCGGCGATGTCGGCGGAGAGTCCATGCACCCCGACCAGCACGCGCTCGCGTTCGTGCCGGGGAACCCGAGCCGATTCTTCGTCGGCTCGGACGGCGGTGTCATCCGGACGAGCGGCGAGTGGGCCGACGCCGGGGAGCAATGCGACCACCGCGGGATCACCTCCGCGCTGTTCCTAGCCGACTGCAAGGCGTGGCTGAAGCAGATCCCGACCGAGTTGACCGTGATCAACGCCGGCCTGGCGACCCTGCAGATGACGGCGCTGGCGGTCAGCCCATTCGACTCGAACCGGGCCCTGGCCGGCACCCAGGACAACGGGACGCTGGTCTTCAGCGGCTCGCCGAAGTGGTACCTGCCGCTCACCGGTGACGGTGGCGACCCCGGCTTCGACGCCGTCGTCCCGAACATCCACATGCACACCTACACGGGTGCGCAGATGGACATCAACTACAACGGCGACGATCCGAAGACGTGGCTCTGGATCGGGGACAAATTCCTGAACCTGGGCGAGTCGCTTCGGTTCTACGCCCCCGCGATGACGGACCCGCTGGTCTCGAAGACGATCTTCGTCGGGGCGCAGCGCGTCTGGCGGACGCAGAACCTCGGCGGCGATCGCGCGTTCCTCGAGCAGCACTGCAACACGGCTGCGAACGAATTCGGAACGAGCGACCTGCTGTACACGGGCGCCTGCGGGACCGACTGGTCGCCGCTCGGAGCGTCGACGCTCACGGGCACGGCGTTCGGAACCACCAAGACCGGCGGGAACCTGACCTCGCTGGCTCGCAGCCGTGACGGCGGCACCCTCTGGGCCGCCACGAGCGGTGGGCGTATCTTCGTCTCGAGGAATGCCAACGATCCTGCCGCGAGCGTCACGTTCACGCGGCTGGACACCGCGAGCCAGCCGAACCGGGTGCCCTCGTCGGTCTACGCTGACCCGACGAACGCGAACCATGCGATCGTCACCTTCTCGGGCTACAACGCGAGCACGCCGACGACGCCTGGTCACGTGTTCGACGTCGTCGTGGACGGCGGCAACATCACGTGGAAGGACATCTCCTACGACCTGGGCGACCAGCCGATCGACGACGCGGTCCTCGACGTCGCGACGGGCGACATCTACGTGTCGACCGACTTCGGCGTCAACCGCCTCGCCAACGGCACCCAGACGTGGATCCAGGCTGCCGACGGGCTGCCGATGGCGGCCGTCTCCGGCCTGACGCTCGCGTCGGGCAAGAACGGCGACCGCCTGCTCTACGCGGCGACCCACGGCCGTAGCGCGTACCGCCTGCGGTTGAAGTAGCGCCTTCGAACGAGGCCCGGGCGGCGATGAATTCGTCGCCCGGGCCTCGATCTCTCGCATGGGTTTACGCGTTCCGTGTGGGGACAGAGGGGCCGGATGAAGGCGGTCACCTACCACGGCAAGCGGGACGTGCGGGTCGACACAGTCCCCGACCCCGCGATCGAAGAGGCCACCGACGTGATCGTCCGGATCACGTCGACCGGGATCTGCGGGTCGGACCTGCACCTCTACGAAGTCCTGGGCCCGCTCATCGGGGAAGGAGACATCCTCGGGCACGAGCCGATGGGAGTCGTCGAGGAGGTCGGGTCGGACGTGACGGAGCTTTCGCCCGGCGATCGGGTCGTGATCCCGTTCAACGTCTCGTGCGGCACCTGCTTCATGTGCGGGCAGGGCCTCCATTCGCAATGCGAGACGACGCAGATGCGGGACCAGGGGATGGGCGCAGCGCTGTTCGGCTACACAAAGCTCTATGGCGAGGTCCCCGGAGGACAGGCGGAGCTCCTGCGCGTGCCGTTCGGGAACACGCTGCCGATCAAGGTGCCGGAAGGGCCGCCCGACGACCGGTTCGTCTTCCTCTCGGACGTCCTTCCCACCGCGTGGCAAGCGGTCGAATACGCGGACGTCCGAAGCGGCGGCACCGTCGCCGTGCTCGGGCTCGGGCCGATCGGGGACATGGCGGCGCGCATCGCGCTGCACCGCGGTCACAGGGTGCTCGCCGTCGACCTCGTGCCCGAGCGGCTCGAGCGCGCCCGCGCGCGCGGCGCCGAGACGATCGACCTCCGCGACCACGACGGCGACCTGGGCGACGCGATTCGTGAGCGGACCGAGGGGCGTGGGCCGGATGCCGTCGTCGACGCGGTGGGGATGGAGGCGCACGGTGCGCCCGTGGCCAAGTTCGCGCAGACGGTGACCGGCTTCCTTCCCCATCCGCTCGCTGCGAAGCTGATCGAAAAGGCGGGCGTCGACCGGCTCCACGCGCTCCACGCGGCCATCGACATCGTGCGCCGGGGCGGCACGATTTCGGTGATCGGCGTCTACGGCGGGATGCTGGACCCGCTGCCGATGCTGACGCTCTTCGACAAGCAGATCCAGCTTCGGATGGGCCAGGCGAACGTGAAACGGTGGGTCGAGGACATCATGCCCCTGCTCACCGACGACGATCCCCTCGGCGTCGACGGCTTCGCGACCCACCACCTGCCGCTCGCGGACGCTCCGCGGGGCTACGAGATCTTCCAGAAGAAGCAGGACGGGGCCGTGAAGATCCTGCTGCAGCCCTAGACGCGGAGCGCACGGCTCAATCAAGAGCGTGCCCGTTTCGTCTAACTGGATGTGCGGCGCGACCTCTTTCCGCTCTTCGTCTGCCTAGCCGCCGCCGCGTTCACGCTCGCCGCGGCCGACAGCCGGAGCGGGGCGGCGGGCCCGAAGCTGGCACATGCCGACCGCTGTCCGGATGCACCCGGCTTCACCTGCTCGACGCTGACGGTTCCGCTCGACCATGCTCATCCGGGGCGCGGCAGCCTGAAGCTGCGAGTGGCGGCGCAGGACGTCAACGCGTCGCGTGGGATCCTGGTCTTCCTCAGCGGCGGCCCGGGCCAGCCCGGCGAGCCCTTCGCCCTGCGCGTGAGCTCCCGTCTCGGGACGGCCGTCGACGGCTACCGGGTCGTCATGTTCGACCAGCGTGGGACCGGCGCCGGGGCCCTCCGCTGCCCCGCCCTGCAGGCGCAGATGGGCAGCAGCGACCTGGCCGTGCCGACGCGGGCTGCGGTCGTCGGCTGCGCGAAGGCGATCGGATCGGAACGGCAGTTCTTCAGCACCGCGCAGACCGTCGAGGACCTCGAGGCTCTCAGGCGCGCGCTCCACGTCGAGAAGCTGACGCTCGACGGGGTCTCGTACGGGACGTTCGTCGCGGAGCGATACGCGCTGCGCTTCCCCAACCGCGTCGCGAGGCTGGTGCTCGACTCGGTCGTCCCGCACGATTCGGCAGACCCGCTTTCCGTCGACGATGCCCACTCGACCGCCCGTGTCCTGCGGGCCGTCTGCAAGGCCGACAAGTGCAACACCGACCCCGCCGCCGACCTCGCGGCCGCCGTCCGCCGGCGGCCGAGGATCGGGACGGCTCTCCTCGACGCTCTCGTGACGATGAGCGTCGCGGATCCCCGGTTCCCCGGTGTCGCCGCCGCCCTGCACTCGGCGCGCCGCGGGAACTGGAGCCCGCTCGAATCGCTCGTCGAGCGTTGGGGCCCCGACCCTGAGACCCCGTACCCGCTCTTCAGCCAGGGTCTTCACGCGAGCGCGCTCTGCGCCGACACGAAGATGCCGTGGGGCGGGTCGAACGTCCCGCTCGCGCGCCGAGCCGCCGCCCTGCGCCGGACGGTCGCGCGAATCCCAGCGAAGGCGATCTGGCCGTTCACCCGTGCGGTGGCGGCCGGCAACGGGATCGTCAAGACGTGCCAATGGTGGCCGCCGACGCCGGCGCCACCCCAACCTCGCGCGAAGAAGCTCCCACCGGTGCCCGCGCTTCTGCTCGCCGGCGACCGTGATCTCTCGACGCCGATCCCGTGGGCGAAGGACGAGCTTCGGCGGGCCCCCAAGGGCCGCCTTGTGATCGTCCACGGCGCCGGTCACAGCACCCAGTTGCGCGCCCAGACGAACACCGCTCGGGCAGCTCTGGCGGCCTTCCTGCACGGCTCGTAATCTCTAGCCCCATGTCGGCGCTCGACGTCATTCGCCAGGCCGGCCTGTACGGCCGCACGGTCGCCCGGGTCGCCCAGCGCGGCTGGGGTGAGGCCGGCGGCGATCCGCAGCTGGCCACCGAGCGGATCGTGTTCGTCGTCGGCTCTCCGCGCTCGGGCACGACCTTTCTGGCGGGCGCGATCGGCTCACAGCCGGGGTTCGTCGACCTCGGCGAGGTGAGGCCGGTGAAGGCGTCGGTCGCGCGGTGGACCCGGCTGGCCGAGGCGGACGCTGCGCGTGAGCTCCGCACGACGTTGGAGCGCGTACGCCGGCTCGGCCTCGTCCGCGACCTCAGGCCCGTCGAACAAACACCCGAGCTGAGCTTCGTCGTCCGCGCGGCCGTGCGAGCGTACCCGCGGGCGACGGTGCTCCATATCGTCCGCGACGGGCGCGACGTCGTCTGCTCGCTGCTCGAGCAGGGATGGCTCCGCGACGCCAGGGAAGGCCGAGACGACGCCGGCCTGCGCTACGGCGGCCACACGCGCTCATGGGTCGAGCCCGAGCGGCGCGAGCAGTTCCTGGAGGCGAGCGAGGTGACACGCGCCGCCTGGGCCTGGCGCCGCTACCTCACCGCTGCGCGGGCGGCGCCGGAGCACACACTCGAGGTGCGCTACGAGGAGCTGGCGGCCGATCCCCCGGCGACGGCTGCCCTGATCGCCCAGCGGCTCGACTCGGATCCTGCGCCCCTGGCCGAGGCTCTTGCGGCCGTGCACACGCGGTCGATCGGGCGGTGGCGGCGGGATCTCACTTCCGAGCAGGTCGCAGACGTCGAACGTGAGGCGGGCCCGCTGCTGCGCGAGCTCGGCTACGCCTGAGCCGCCGCCTTCCAGCCGAGCTCATTCCCAGGATTCCGCGGCCCGTGCGGGCCGTACTGCGCAACGCCGTCTGGACGTTCGGCCGGGCGACCTCCACGGCGCGCCCGCTGCCGGACTTCCTCATCCTCGGCGCGCAAAAAGCCGGCACGACCGCCCTCTACGCGTACCTGCGCTGGCACCCCGGCATCACGGGGCCGTCGTGGAAGGAGGTCAGCTTCTTCGACCGCCACTACGGGCGCGGGACGGCGTGGTACCGGGGCCACTTCCCCCTGCGGTCTCGCGGCCGCCTGGTCGGCGAGGCCAGCCCCGGGTACCTGTTCCACCCGCTCGCGCCCGAGCGCGTCCGGGAGATCGTGCCCGCGGCGAAGCTGATCGTGCTCGTCCGCGATCCCGTCGACCGGGCGCTCTCGCACTACCACCACGAGGTCGCCCTCGGCCGCGAGCCGCTCACGTTCGAGGAAGCCCTCGACGCCGAGCCGGTGCGGACGCGCGGCGAGGAGGCGAAGATGCTGCGCGAGCCGGGCTACTTCAGTCGTGCGTGGTGGGACTACACCTACCTCGCGCGTGGCCGCTACGCCGAGCAGATCGAGCGCTGGTTCGCGGTCTTCCCGCGGGAGCAGCTGCTCGTCGTGCCCAGCGAGGAGCTGTCGAGCGATCCGTCGGGCTCGTACGCGCGCGTGCTCGACTTCCTCGGAGCGGCCGCTCACGATCTGAGCGACTACCCGCGGGTCTACGAGCAAACGTACGGCGAGATGCGGCCCGAGACGCGCCGGCGTCTGACCGAGCACTTCGCCGAGCCAAACCGCCGCCTGTACGACCTCCTCGGCCGCGACCTGGGGTGGAGCTAGCCGTCCCGCTCCGACCTGCCGGGTCGAGACCAGTCTCGACGTCGGACACCGTTACCGAAGTGTGACGGCGGCCCCGAAAGTCGCTGCTCAGGCGCCTGTTTGCGCGGTGTCGGACGCCGCGACGGGGCGGCCGGTGCGGGCGCGTCCGGTCGAGCTGTCAGTAGCGTCGGATCGTCGCGGCCGTGCCGATCACGATCAGCGGCTTCGCCTCGGGTCGCAGCCAGCGGAGCACCGTCACGAGCTGGGCGAGCGGGAGGCTGATGCAGCCGAGCGTCGGCCTGCCGGTGCTGCGATGGAGGAAGATCCCGGAGCCCCGGCCGGGAACGACCGGGTGCGTGTTGAAGTCGATCACCGCGAGGTGGCGGTACGCCGTGGGCGACCGCGACATGTCTTCACTGGTGACGCGGAACGGCGGCTTGCTGCCGCAGCGCACGTGTCGAAACCGGTTGTAGGACGGCGACTTCGGATCCTCGACCCACCAGTCGCCGCAGACGATGCGGCGGTACGCGTAGCGGACGCCCGGGTTCGGGCCGACCCCGTACATCGTCCGCTGGAAACCGTAGGCGCCCGCCGGCGTGGTCCGGTCTCCCTCGTGCCGGTTCTCCGAGACGCCCCGTGCTCCCAGCCAGGCCGTCCACGGCCCGCCGGTCGCGAGCCAGCAATCGCCGGACTTGCGCCAGAGCCGCAACGATCCCCGGGTCGAGCGCCCCGTTGCCGCGACGACGGTCACGAGCTGCCGGGCGTCCCGAGTCGTCGCCAGCTGATTGGCGAGGGTGTCTGGGCAGGCCGCGCCCAACTTCGCGACAGACTGTTGCAAAGTCGTACGGCTCGAGCCGAGCGCCGGCATCGCCAGCACGAGCAGCACCGCTACGGATGCTGGGACCCCTCTCGCCATAGAACCTTTCAGACTACGCTCGAGCGGCGATGAAAGTGCTGCTCCTGGGCCTGCTCGCCGCGTCGTCCGTGCAGGCCCCGCCGTTCGGACACTCCGTGTCGCGCGTGACCGCGGGCCAGCTCGCCCACTCGTGGCGGCCGGGATGCCCGGTCGCACCGGCACGACTCCGGCGCGTGCGCGTGACGTACTGGGGGTTCGACCGTGCGGTACACACGGGCGCCTTCGTGGCGAGCGCCCGCCGCGTCGACGAGCTCGTGCGGGTGTTTCGCCGCCTCTACCGCGCCCGCTTTCCGATCCACCGGCTGCGGCCGATCGACGCGTACGGCGGCAACGACGAGCGCTCGCTCGAAGCCGACAACACCGCGGCCTTCAACTGCCGGTACGCGGTCGCGCCCGGGCCGCGCCGCTGGTCCTCGCACGCGTACGGCGAGGCGATCGACGTCAATCCGGTCGAGAACCCCTATCTCGAAGGCAATCGAGTTCACCCGCGCAACGGGCGCGCCTACCTCGATCGCTCGAACGTCAGACGCGGGATGGCCGTTCCCGGCGGCCTGCTCGTGCGCGCGTTCGCAGAGGTCGGCTGGAGGTGGGGCGGACGCTGGGCCGGGTCGCCCGACTACCAGCATTTCTCGGCAACAGGCGGCTGAGGGATCATGGGTTACGCTCAGCGGATGGGGAGGCGTCTGATCGTGCTCGCGATCTGCGGAGCGTGTGCAGCCGGGTTCGGCTCCGCCTCTGCGGCGGTCCGGCACGGCGGGCTGCACCTCCTCCGCGGGGACGCCGGGACCGAGATGAGCACGAACTGGGCGGGCTACGCCGTGGTCGCACAAACCGGCGCCAGGAAGCCGTTCGCGAGCGTGACCGGCCGCTGGGTCCAGCCCGCCGCGACGTGCAACGGCACTCCGACGTACTCGGCCTTCTGGGTCGGCCTCGGGGGCTTCTCGGCCAAGTCCTACGCCGTCGAGCAGACCGGCACGCAGGCGAACTGCTACGTCGAGGAGCCCTACTACGCGGCCTGGTACGAGCTCTTTCCCGCCCCGCCCGTCTACGTGAAGATGCGGATCCGGCCGGGCGACCTGATGTCGGCGACCGTCACGGTGAACAAACGCGTCGTCCTCATCCGCCTCAGGAACGTGACGACGGACAAGCTGTTCGTGAAACGGCTGCGGATGAGGCGGCCGGACCTGACATCGGCCGAGTGGATCGCCGAGGCGCCGACCGGCTGCGACTACGTCGGCTACTGCTCGACGCTGCCGCTGACAAATTTCGGGACGGTCGATTTCTCGCACGGCACGGCGGCGAGGAAGGGCCACAAAGGCCGGATCGGCGATCCCGTCTGGGCGCCGACCGCGATCGAGCTCCACGGCGACCTCGATGACCCGAGCCATCCCTCTCAGGCCGGCGCCAACGCGATCCCGACCGCTCTCGGCGGCGACGGTGGCTCCTTCAGCGTCAACTGGCAGGAGCTGACGCCGCCCCCGGGCGGCTGACCGTCCGCGTCGTTCGCGCCTTCTCCGCCGCCGCCTTCACCCCCTCGCCGATGGTCGGGAACGTGTGGTGGGCCGCGGCCAGCTCGTCGACGGTGATGCCGAGCCGCAAGGCGATCGACACGCCCTGGACGACCTCGCTTGCCGCAGGCGCGACGACGTGCAGCCCCAAGACCCGGCGCGACGGCCCGTCGAACACGATTTTGTAGAGCCCATGTTTCGCGTCGAGGTACGTGGCGCGCCGGACCCGCTCGAGCGGGTGCACGACCGTTTCCACCTCGTGGCCCTGCTCGCTCGCCTCGCCCTCGGTGAGGCCGGCAGCGGCGAGCTCCGGGTCGGTGAAGATCGCCGTAGGTAGGACCGAGTAGTCGGCAGATCCGTCGGCCGCGTACATGTCGTCGACGGCGATCCGCGCCTGGTACTGCGCAGCCGGCGTGAACGGCGCCTGTCCATTCACGTCGCCGGCGGCCCAGATGCCCGGGACGCCCGTGCGCATATGCTCGTCCGTGACGATCCCCGCCTTCGACGTCTCGACGCCCACGGCGTCGAGGTTCAGCTCCTCGATGTTCGGCAGGCGTCCCGACGCGAGCAGGAGGCGGTCGAACGCGATCTCCTCGGACTCGCCGTCCTCCCGAGCAGCAAGGGTGGCGACGCAGCCGCGCGGACCTGCGACGACGCGCCTCACGAGGCTGCCGAGCACGATTCGGATCCCCTCGTCCTCGAGCGCCGCCTGGAGCTCGGCCGCTGCGTCGGTTTCGGAACCAGGCGCGATCTGGTCGAGCGCGTCGACGATCGTCACCGTCGACCCAAAGCGCGAAAACGCCTGACCGAGCTCGAGCCCGACGGCGCCGCCTCCCACGACGAGCAGCGATCCGGGTAGCTCCTCCAGCTCGAGCGCAGACACGTGGTCGAGCCAGTCGAGGCCTTCGAGTCCGTCGATCGGCGGCACAGCTGTCCGTGAACCGGTCGCGATCAGGATGCGGTCCGCGGTCAACTCCGCCTCCTCGTCCACCCGGACCGACCGTGCGTCGAGGAAGCGCGCGGTGCCCTCGTACGTGTCGAATCCGGCCGCCTCGAGCCCCTCTCGCCACTCCAGCTGGGTTTTCTTCAAAGCGTCCTTTCGCGCCTTCACGGCGCGGAGGTTCGCGCGTGCCGGCCCGACCTCGATCCCGAGCTTCGCGGCGCGCGTGTTGACCGCGTGCACGAGCTCGGCCGCGACGAGGTAAGCCTTGGTCGGGGTGCAGGCGACGTTGGGGCAACTGCCGCCCCAGCGCTCGCGTTCGATCATGGCGACGCGCGCGCCGTACTCGTTCGCCGCCCGGTTCGCCGCGTCGCGGGCGGCCGAGCCCGCGCCGATGACGATCAGGTCATATCGCTGCACGTTCATGGCGCTCCTCCTCCGTTTGCGGGAGAGTCGCATGCCGGGGGCGACTCGTTACAGTCGCGCGATGGATGAAGCGCTCCTCGTCGAAGCGCTGCGCGCGCGGGACGAGAGCGCGTTCGTCGAGCTCATGCGCGAGCTGAACGCGTCCCTGCTGAGGGTGGCGCAGATCTACGTCTCCAGCCGCGCCGTGGCCGAGGAGGTAGTGCAGGAGACGTGGCTCGGTGTGCTGAACGGAATCGACCGGTTCGAGGCGCGTTCCTCGCTCAAGACCTGGATCTTCCGGATCCTCACCAACATCGCGAAGACCCGCGGCCAGCGGGAGGGCCGGACGCTCCCGTTCTCCGCGCTCGAGCGCCCCGGGGTGGTTCCCGAGCCCGCCGTCGACGCCGAGCGGTTCCTGCCGCCGGACCACGAGCGCTGGCCGGGGCACTGGGCGGCACGTCCCGAGCCGTGGCCCGAGGAGCGCCTGCTCGCCGCGGAGACGCGCGGCATCGTCGAGCGTGCGATCGAAGCGCTCCCACCCGCCCAGGGCGCCGTGATCAGCATGCGCGACCTCGAGGGTTGGAGCGCCGAGGAGACGCGTAACGCTCTCGGCGTCAGCGAGACAAATCAACGAGTGCTCCTCCACCGCGCGCGATCGAAGGTCCGGCAGGCGCTGGAGGACTACCTCTCGGAGGCCGAGTGACGACCGCAGGCGCAGAACAGCTGAGTTGCCAGGAGCTCGTCGAGCTCGTGACCGACTACCTCGAGGGTGCGCTCGCCTCCGAAGAGCACGAGCGCTTCGAGCGGCACGTGGGCGCAGGCAACTGCACCGGCTGCGCCGAGTATCTGCGGCAGATGCGCACGACGGTCGAGCTCGCCGGCCGGCTCCGGCCCGAGGACGTCAGCCCGGAGGCCGAGCGAGCCCTGCTCCACGCTTTCCGCGACTGGACGTCCGGCGCCTCGGTGTAACGAAGCTGGGCTCCCGACGACGGTACTCCGAAACCGGGGTCATCGACGGGAGTGAAGGACATGGAAAACGGAAGCAAGGCTCGGGCGGTCTTCGCGCAGACGAACGAGGCCGGAGCGAACCGCGTGATCGCGTTCGGGCGGGAACCCGACGGAACGCTCGCGGGACTCGAGAGCTACGACACGGGCGGCGCCGGAGACGGCGTGCCGCACCTCACCTCGCAGGGATCGGTCGTGCTCACCGGCAACGGTTCCCGGCTGCTCGTCACGAACGCCGGCAGCGGCGAGATCAGCATCTTCGAGGTCTCGGGCAGCCGTCTCGACCTGCTCGGGACGGTCTCGTCGGGCGGGACGGCGCCGAAGAGCGTGGCCGAGCACGACGGGCTCGTCTACGCGCTGAACACGGGCGACCCTTCGCTGGTCGGATTTCGGCTCCGCGACGGCGGCCTGAGGCCGATCGACGGCGGACGGATCGCGTTGGGCGCGGAGAGCGATCCGGCGCAGGTCGGCTTCACGCCCGACGGGACGACGCTCGTCGTCACCGATCGCGGCACCGATTCGATCGCGCTCTACCCGGTCGGCGCGGACGGCCGCCTTGCCGAGCCCGAAGTGCAGCCCTCCTCCGGGCCGACCCCGTACGGCTTCGCGTTCGCGAGCGACGGGACACTGCTCGTGACCGAGGCCTTCGGTGCCGAGAAGGGCAAGGCTGCGGCCTCGTCGTACCGGGTCACCGGGTCGGCGGCCACGCCGGTCTCACGCTCCGTCGGCAACGGTCGCAGCGAGATCTGCTGGGCGGTCGTCACCAAGGACGACCGGTACGCCTTCACGACCAACTTCGCGGACGGCGCAGTCTCGCGCTACGCGATCGGCTCGGACGGGAGCCTCTCCCTCGAGGAGCCGGTCGCCGGCGCCGCGGTGGGAGGCCAGACCGGCCTCCGCGACGAGGCGCTCACGAGCGACGGCGACTTCCTCTACGCGATCGACGCCGACGGCGGCCGGGTCTTCGGCTGGGCGGTCGGAGAAGCGGGCGTGCTGAGGTCTGTCGGCTCGTGGGAAGGCGTTCCCGCGACGGTAGCGGGGCTCGCGGCGAGCTAGCGGCCGAGTCAACACAAGGGAAGCGAGCTCCGCCGGCCGCGCTACGATTGCGCCGCCGTGTGGCTCTATTTCATCCCGCTGTACATCGCCGGCGCGTTGCTCCTGCTGGTCGGCGTGCTCGCCATCCTCTCCCGCTTCCGCGGCGGCCGCTACGCGCGGCCGGTCATGCGGGGCATCGCGAAGATCCCGGGCGTCCGCGGACTGATGATGAGGGCCTCGCGGGCCGCGCTCGCGAAGCAGAACCCCGACGCAGCGAGCGCGCTCCAGAAGCTCGAGCGTGCGGGCGTTGCGAAGGATCCTCAGCGCGCGCAGGCCGCGCTTTCACGCCTGACTCCGGCCGAGCGGAAGGCGTACCTCGAAGCCGCCGGCGAAGAGGGGGCGCTCCCGGAGCCCGCGAACCGGCAGCAGCGCCGCGCGATGCAGAAGATGCAGAAGCAGCGGCGGCGCTAGTTGTACTAGGCGTACGGCCGCACGGCCCCCACGTAGCGGTCGGCGTACGACGCAAGGCTCGCGATACGGACCACGTCACCGGTATGGGGCGCGTGGATGAACATCCCGTTCCCGACGTACATGCCTTCGTGGCCCGGGGTGCCGAAGACGCTTGCGTCGAAGAAGAGCAGATCGCCCGGTTGAAGAGCCGAGGGCGGCACCGCCTTGCCCTGATGGATCTGGGTGCCTGTGTAGTGCCCGAGGCTGACGCCGAGCTTGGCGTAGACGAACATCGTCAGCCCGCTGCAGTCGAAGCCCGTGAGCGGGTTGGCCCCGCCCCAGCGGTAGGGCACGCCGAGGTACTGGGCGGCGATCGCCACGGCCTTGCCGCCGAGCCCGTTCGCGGGCGGGAGGAGACCGCCCACGAACGGCTCGCTGACGATCGGGAGACCCGCGATCGAGGGGGCGGCCCCGAAGCCCAGCGCGGCCCACGGGCCCGAGGCGGTGACCACGCGGCTGGCGAGCTTTGCGGCGTGCGAGTCTCCCCGCTCGCGGAGCCCGACGAGCACCTCGGCGCCGCTGGAGACACCCGGATACCCGGGAGCGACGTTCAGCCGCAGGCCGACGACTCCGGTCTTCTTGCCGATGACGGCCTTCTGGCTGACGACGAGGTAGCTGGAGCCGTCGAGCGAGAAGAGCGCGTTGGGCTTCGCGTCCCGAAGCAGCCCGTCGACCACGAGGCCCTCGATCAGGGCGGCGCGCCCACGTGAGAGGCTGACCCTGTCCGCGTGGACGCGTCCGCCGAGCATCGAGACGTCCTGGAGCTCGACGCGCCTCTCGGTCGCGTGCACCTTCGCGATCGAGAGCACCGAGCCGTCCTCGGGGTACACGAACGATCCGTTGCGGGCGGCGCCGAGCAGCGAGCCGTCGGAGCTCCGAACCTGGGCGGTGCCGAGAATGTCGGCCGCCGCCGGCGGCGCGAGCAGAAGGGCTAGCGCCGCCGAGAGTGCCGCTGCGCGCAGCATCCGCGGAAGATAGCCCTAGACCCGAACAGGTGCGTCGATCGCGTTCCTCAGCGTGCCGACGAACTCGCGGAGGGCGGACGGTCCTTCGGCAGCGATCTCGACCGCGCGCGAGCCGACGACGATTCCGTCGACCAGCTCGGTCGCCGCGGCGGCGTGAGCGGCGGTCGAGATCCCGAAGCCAGCGTAGAGCGGCGCGCTGGTGAGCGCGCGGGCCCGCTCGACCAAGCCGCGCAGCGCCGGTGACAGGCCCACCCGCGCGCCCGTCGTGCCCGTGAGCGTCACAAGGTAGAGCCACCCGTCCGTGCGCTCGGCGGCGAGCGCGATCCGCTGGTCGGTGGACGTGGGCGCGACGAGCTGCACCCGCGCAAGCTCCGGATGCTCGTCGACGGGCAAGTCGGCGACGATCAGGCTCGTCGCTCCGGCCCGCCTGGCCTCCATCTCGAAGCGCTCGTACCCGTAGGCCTCGAGCAGGGACGCGTATGTCATCGGGATCAGCGGGACGTCCGTCCGGCGCCGCGCCTCGGCGAGGCACTCGAGGCACGCATCGGTCCGCATCCCCTCCGCGAGCGCGCGCTCACCGGCCCGCCGGATCACGGGGCCGTCGGCCAGAGGATCGGAGAACGGAAAGCCGAGCTCGACGATGTCCGCTCCACCCTCGACCGCCGCCTCCACGAGCTCCGGCGTGCCGGCGCCGCACATCAGATAGACGACGAGCGTCTTCACGGCCGTGGAGGAATCGTCGCGAAGCCGGCACGGTCCGGCACGCACCCGAGCACGCGATCGCCGGTAGCGTCAGCCGCCGAGGGCGGTGGGCAGCAGCCCCACCCAAGGGTGGGGGTGCGGGGTGGCGCTTGGAGATGGCTCATCGCGAGAGGGCCTCCGCGAGGTCCTTGTCGCCGCGGCCGGAAAGGCAGACCAGGATCAGCTCCTCGTCGAGCTCCGCGGCTTTCGCGAGGGCGTGGGAGGGCTCGAGCGCCGGGATGATTCCCTCGGCCTCCGCGAGTCGGCGGAAGGCCGCCATCGCCTCGTCGTCCGTCGCGCCGACGTATTCGGCGCGACCGCTGTCGCGGAGGAACGCATGCTCGGGCCCGACGCCGGGGTAGTCGAGGCCCGCCGAGATCGAGTGCGCATCGAGGATCTGCCCGTCCTCGTCCGCGAGCAGCGACGAGCGCGAGCCGTGCAGCACACCCGCTCGCCCGGAGCCGAGGCTCGCGGCGCCGGCCGCCTCGACGCCGACGAGGCGCACGTCGAGGTCTTCCACGAACGCCGTGAAGAGGCCGATCGCGTTCGAGCCGCCGCCGACGCAGGCGATCGCGACCTCGGGCAGGCGTCCCTCGGCGGCGAGCAGCTGCTCACGTGCCTCGCGCCCGATCACGGCCTGGAGCTCGCGAACGATCTCGGGGTACGGGGCGGGGCCGACGCACGAGCCGATCAGGTAGTGCGTCGTATCGACGTTCGTGATCCAGTCCCGGATCGCTTCGCTCGTCGCCTCCTTCAACGTCTTCGTCCCGAACTCGACGGGTCGCACCTCGGCGCCGAGGAGGCCCATCCGGTCGACGTTCGGCGCCTGGCGGCGCATGTCCTCGGCGCCCATGTAGACGACACAGTCGAAGCCGAAGCGCGCGCAGACGGTCGCCGTCGCGACTCCATGCTGGCCGGCGCCCGTTTCGGCGACGATCCTCCGCTTGCCCAGCCGCCGAGCGAGAACGGCCTGCCCGAGCGCGTTGTTCAGCTTGTGCGCGCCCGTGTGGAGCAGGTCCTCCCGCTTGAGATAGAGGCGCTTTCCCGGCGCAAAGCGCTCGGCGAGCGTCAGCGGGGTCGGTCGTCCACCGTACGTGCGACCGAGCTCGTCCAGCTCGGCGGCGAACCCGTCGTCGGCCACCGCGTCGCGCCAGCCGAGCTCCAGCTCGTCGAGCGCCGGGATCAGCGTCTCCGGGACGTAGCGCCCGCCGTAGTCGCCGAAGGTGCGCGCCGGAGCGCTCACCGGACGGCCGCCACGAACGCGCGCACGCGCGCGTGATCCTTGATTCCGGGCTCCGTCTCGAGGCTCGAGCTGGCGTCCACGGCCCACGGCCGAACGGCTTCGATCGCGCCGGCGACGTTCTCCGGCCCGAGGCCCCCGGCTAGAACGATCCGGCCCTCGGCGGCACGGGCGCGGTCGAAATGGCCGGGGTCGTCCGCCTGCCAGGCGCGGTCCACGACCCGGGCGACGGTCTCGGCGTCGCGGAGAAGCACGCCGTCTCGAGAGCGATGCCCGTTCTCGCGCGTGTAGAGCTGAGCGAGGTCGCTCGGGGCGTTGCCTCGCTCACCGACGTACACGGCGACCGAGAGCATCGTGTCCGGAACCGGCAACACCCCGGGCGCGCGGCGCGGCGTCTCCGCCGCGAGGATGAACCCGGCGAGATCGGCGCCCGCCTCGGCGGCGACCGCGACGTCGTCCTCCCGCGTCAGGCCGCAAACCTTCACAAGTGGCCGCGCGAGCAGCTCCCGCAGCCTCTCCGCCGGATCGCGTGCCAGCATCAACGCGCTGCCGACCAGGATCGCGTCCGCGCCCGCGAGCTCGGCTGCCGCGCCGTGAGCCCGGGCAAGGATCCCGCTCTCTGCAACGACGACCCGGTCTCTCGGCGCCGCCGCGACGAGCTCCAGCGCGGCCACGCGGTCGACCTCGAACGTCTCGAGGTCGCGCGCGTTGATCCCGATCGTCTCGGCTTCCAGCCGCACCGCCCGCTCGAGCTCCGCGGCGTCGTGCGCCTCGACGAGCGCGTCGAGACCGAGTCGGTGGGCGTGCTCGAGGAGCGCCGAGGCGAGCCAGTCGTCGAGGTCGCGGAGCAGGAGCAGCACGGCGTCGGCCCCGGCCGCGCGCAAGGTGTCCAGCGTCTCGGCGTCGCGGAAGAACCCTTTTGCGAGCAACGGTGCGTCGGTCGTCGCGCGCGCCGCGCGCAGATCGTCGACCGAGCCGGCGAAGCGCTCGTCGACGAGCACCGAGATCGCCGCCGCCCCGCTCGCGGCAAGCCGGGGCGCGAGCTCCGCCGGCTCCGCGTCCGGGCGCAGATCGCCGGCAGAGGGAGAGCGTCGCTTGATCTCGGCGATTGCGCCGAGCCCGGGCTCGGCGAGCGCGTCACGAAAGCGACCCATCAAACAACTGCTTTCTCGGCTCGGGTGAAGGCGATCAGTCGTTCCAAGCGATCGGCCGCCGCCCCCGAGTCGACGGCGTCACGTGCGAGCTCGAGGCCCTCACGCAGGTCCTCGGCATGGCCGCCCGCGGCGATCGCCCCGGCGGCGTTGAGGAGGATCGCGCTCCTGCGACCGCCGTTCTGGCCCGAGAACACCGCTTTGATCGCCGCGGCGTTCTCGTCTGGTGAGCCCCCGCGGAGCTCGCCCGGGTCGCAGCGCTCGATGCCGAACTCGAGCGGGTCGATGTTGCGCACCCGCACGCCGCCGTCGACGACCTCGCAGACGAAGTTCGGGCCGGTCGGCGAGAGCTCGTCGATGCCGCCCGCGCCGTGAACGACGAACGCGCGCCTCGCCCCGAGCTGCACGAGCACGTCGGCGATGGTTCGCACCAGCTCGGGCGCGTAGACGCCGACGACCTGAGCGCGGGCGCCGGCAGGGTTGGTCAGTGGGCCGAGCACGTTGAAGACCGTTCGCGCGGCCAGTTCTCGGCGCACGGGGGCGGCGTGTCGCATCGCGGGGTGGTGAGTGGGCGCGAACAGGAAGCCGAAGCCGAGCTCGTCGATCGAGCGGGCGACGCGGTCCGGCTCCAACTCGAGGTTGAAGCCGAGCGCCTCGAGCACGTCGGCGGATCCGGACGCGGAGGAGACCGCACGGTTGCCGTGCTTCGCGACACCGGCGCCGGCGGCCGCCGCGACCAGCGCTGCGGCGGTGGAGATGTTGATCGTCTTCGCGCCGTCGCCGCCCGTGCCGGCCGTGTCGACCAGATCGTCGCGGCGAGGACGCACCGGCAGCACGTGCTCGCGCATCGCCTCGGCGCAGCCGGCGATCTCGTCCGAGGTCTCGCCCTTGGCCCGCAAGGCGATGAGGAAGCCGGCGATCTGGGCGGGGGTCGCCTCGCCCCGCATGATCGACCCCATCACGTCACGCGCCTCGTCGCGGGTGAGCGAGTGCCCGTCGAGCAACCTGGCGAGCGCCTGCTGGATCATCTCGCCGCCTCCAGGAAGTTCTTGGCCAGAGCCGGCCCGACGGGCGTCAGCACCGATTCGGGATGGAACTGGACACCGTCGGCCGGGAACTCCAGGTGCCGGACCCCCATGACCTCGCCCTCGGCGCACGTCGCGGACACCTCGAGCTCGCCGGGGATGGAGGTGGCCGCGAGGGAGTGGTAGCGCCCGGCTTCGAACTCTTCCGGCAGGCCGGCGAAGATGCCGCGGCCGTCGTGGCGGACGGCGCTCGACTTCCCGTGCACGAGCTCCCTGGCGCGGCCGATCTCGCCGCCGAAGGCCTCGACGATTGCCTGATGGCCGAGGCAGACGCCGAGCGTCGGCACCCGGCTCGCGAGCCGTCTCACGATCTCCACAGTGGCGCCGGCGTCTCGCGGCCGCCCGGGACCGGGGGAGACGACCAGGTGTGACGGAGCCAGGCGCTCGGCCTCTTCGGGATCGACGGCGTCGTTTCGGCGTACCTCCACCTCGGCGCCGAGCTCGCCGAAGAGGTGGGCCAGGTTGTACGTGAACGAGTCGTAGTTGTCGATCAGGAGGATCATCGCACCCTCGCTTCCGCCAGCTCGATCGCGGTCTCCAGCGCGGCGAGCTTTCGCAGGCACTCGTCGTGCTCGGCCGGGGGGTCCGAGTCGGCGACGATCCCGGCACCGGCCTGCAGCAGCGCCAGGCCGTCGTGGAGGACGATCGTCCTGATCGCGATGCACGTGTCGAGGGTCCCGTCGGGGAGCGAGTAGCCGACCGCCCCCGCGTACGGCCCGCGGCGGTAGCCCTCGAGCTCCGAGATGATCTGCATCGCGCGGACCTTCGGAGCGCCGGAGACGGTCCCCGCCGGGAAGCAGGCGCGCAGCAGGTCGAAGGGCGACAGCCCGTCCTGCAGCTCGCCGGCGACCTCGGAGACAAGGTGCGTCACATGCGAGAAGCGCTCGGGCTCGAGGAATCGCTCGACGTGCACCGTGCCGGCGCGGCAAACCCGCGAGAGATCGTTGCGGCCGAGGTCGACCAGCATCACGTGCTCGGCCCGGTCCTTCTCAGAGGCCAGCAGCCGTGCGCCGTCGCCGTTCCCGGGCGCCGTCGTGCCGGCGATCGGGTTGAGGCTCGCGCGCGTTCCCTCGAGCTTGACCAGCGTCTCGGGGGAGGAGCCGATCAACGCGATTCCGTCGAGCTCGAGCAGGAAGAGGTACGGGGAGGGATTGACGCGTCGGAGTGAGCGATAGAGCTCGAGCGCGGTCGCGGACGTGGGTCGCTCGGCGCGCTGCGAGAGCACGATCTGAAATGCGTCCCCGTCGCGGATGTGCTCCTTCGCTCTGACCACACCGCGCTCGTAGTCGTGGCGCGACGGGAGTCGCCGCGTCGACCCGCTGCGCCCGCGCGGGCCGGCGGCGGCGTCCGGTTGCGGGCCGGCCAGGAGCTCGGTCACGTCCGCCGCCTCGCCACGGAGGACCTCGGCCATCCCGAGGCCGTGGTCGAAACGCACGAGCGTGTCGGCGACGACGAAACGGCTTTCCGGCAGGTCCCGGCCGGCGTCCGGCAGCCCGACCGTCGTCTCGAGGCTGACGATGTGGTCGTAGCCCAGGTAACCGACGACGGGCTCGCCGAGCGCTTCCGCCTCCGCGAAGGTGACGAAGCGCGAGCCACAGCCGACGAACGAATGGCGGCCGAGCCGGCCGTGCTCCACGGACTCCAGGAGGAACGCACCGCCGTCAGGCCGGCTGTCGCGCAACCTCAGGTACGCCCCGAGCGGGGTGAGCAGATCGGTGGAAACGACGGTGGTTGCGTTCATGGCAAACGAAAAGACCTTCCGGCGGAAGGTCTGTCGAGCGGAACGGAGTGTCGGCCTGCGTCAGCTCAGGCGCGGCTCCCGCCCCGCTCGTGGCGCCAGGTCCAGGCCCAGGTGTGCGTGGCAGGAGTCATTGGACGAAGAGTAGGCAGGCCGTGTGAGCCTCGTCAACCCGCGTCGGCGAGCCGGGCGCTCGTTGTTACGCTTTTTTTCGATGTCACGCTCGGTGATCGTCTCGGCTGTTCGGACCCCGTTCGGGAAGCTCGGCGGCGGTCTGAAGGACCACGAGGCGACCGACCTCGGTGCGCTTGCGATCAAGGCCGGGCTCGACCGTGCCGGCCTCGAGCCCAACGAGGTCCAGTATCTGATCATGGGCCAGGTCCTGCAGGGCGGTGCAGGCCAGGCGCCGGCTCGCCAGGCGGCGATCGGGGCGGGGCTGCCGATCGAGCTTCCGGCCGACACGATCAACAAGGTGTGCGCGTCGTCGATCCGCGCGGTCGAGATCGCAGATTCGATGATTCGCGCCGGCGACGTCGAGGTGGTCGTCACGGGCGGCATGGAGTCGATGACGAACACCCCATTCGCCCTGAAGAAGGCGCGCTTCGGTTACAAGCTCGGCGACGGCACGCTGATCGACCTGATGACCCACGACGGCCTGACCTCGAGCTTCGACGGGAGGCACATGGTCGAGCAGGCGTCGTTCGTCTCGCGCGAGCTCGGGATCTCGCGCGAGGAACAGGACACGTGGGCCCTGCGCTCGCACGAACGTGCGGTGAAAGCCGCGGACGAGGGCTTCTTCGCCGACGAGATCGTCGCGGTCGGCGACCTGAGTGCCGACGAGGGACCTCGCCGTGACACGTCGATCGAGGGGCTCGCGAAGCTGAAGCCGGTCTTCGACCCGGAGGGGACGACGACGGCGGGCAACGCGCCCGGAGTCAATGACGGCGCCAGCTGCGTGATCGTCTGCTCGGAGGATTTCGCGAAGCGGCGCGGCCTCGAGCCGCTGGCGACGATCCTCTCCCAGGGATACGTCGCCGACGAGTTCGCGTTCCTTGCACGCACGCCCGCCAAGGCCGGCGAGCAGGCGCTGGCGAAGGCCGGGAAGACGATCGACGACGTCGAGCGCATCGAGGTCAACGAGGCCTTCTCGTCGGTCGCTCTGAACTCCGTCCGGATGCTGGGCGCCGACCCGGAGAAGGCAAACGTGAACGGCGGCGCGGTGGCGCTCGGCCACCCGATCGGCGCCTCCGGCGGCCGGATCGTCGGGACGATGGTCAACGAGCTGCGCCGAAACGGCGGCGGTCTCGGACTGGCCGCGATCTGCTCGGGCGGCGGCCAGGGCGACGCCCTTCTGATCGAGGTCTGACCCGGCCTCGACCCGAAGCCATGTAACAGTCTGTTACTAGGTTTCGCGTTCGGACTCGAGCAGCGCCTTGAGCCGGGCGAAGTCGCCCTTCAGCTCGTGTTCGGCGGCTCGCTCGACCATCGGCCGGATGAACCGACCGATGCCGGCCGGGTCCGCTTCGGCCTCGATGTGGACGCGCGTGCAGTCGCCGTGCTCCTCGAGGCGGTGGCGGAAGGTGAACCGGATCGGGCCGGAGATGCCGTGGAGGGTGAACAGGCGCTCGGGCTCGTACTCGGTGACCTCGACCTCGGACTTCGCCCGGCGTCCGAGGAACCTGCGCTCGTCCTCGAGCTTGGTGCCGACTCCCATCGGCCCGTTCGTGACCTGGTGCGACGAGACCGCGCTCGACTGCCACTCCGGGACGTTCTCCGGGTCGACCAGGTACTCCCAGACCTCGTGCAGCGGGCGGTCGATCTCGACCGTGTGCTCGATGCGGACCATGGCGGCGCTGCACGTTAGCCTCTTCGACGATGCGCTTCGGCCACATTCTCGTCGTCGGCGCCGGCCAGATGGGCGGTGGGATCGCCCAGGTGGCCGCGACGTCGGGACGGCGCGTCTCGCTCTACGACGCCGCGCCCGGCGCGGTCGAGCGCGGTCTCGAGACGATGCGAAAGAGCCTCACGAAGCTCGCCGAGAAGGGCGGCCCCGCGCCCGATGACGTACTCGCCCGGGTCGAGCCCGCCGAGGACGTCGTCCCGGCCGACCTGATGATCGAGGCGGTGGTCGAGGAGGCCTCGGTGAAGGAGGACGTCTTTCGCCGAGCCGACGACGTGCTGCCGCCCGAGGCGGTGCTCGCTTCGAACACCTCGTCGATCCCGATCACGTCGCTCGCGGCGGCGACGGCGCGGCCCGACCGGGTGATCGGGATGCACTTCTTCAATCCGGTGCCGGTCCTGGCGCTCGTCGAGATCGTCCGGGGCCGTGAGACCTCCGACGCGACCGCCGAGGCGATCACCGAGCTCGCGCGCGAACTCGGCAAGACCCCCGCGGTGGCGAACGACTTCCCCGGGTTCGTCTCGAACCGCATCCTGATGCCCTACATCAACGAGGCGGTCCACGCACTCCAGGACGGCGTTGCCGAGCCGGAGGCGATCGACACGATCGCGAAGCTCGGCTTCGCGCATCCGATGGGGCCGCTCGCCCTCGCCGATCTGATCGGCCTCGACACCTGCGTCGCGATCATGAAAGTCCTGCAGGAGGGATTGGGCGACGACAAGTACGCCCCTGCACCCCTGCTCGAAACCTACGTTGAGCAGGGAAGAACGGGCCGCAAGTCCGGGCAGGGTTTCTACATCTACTAGTCACACCTAAAGTCAACAGCCGCTACAGCCGAAACGGAGCTGTAGACACCCGAGGTGGAGGTAGCGAGTGCGCCTTCTGCTTGTCGACGACGATCCAGGGTTGCGCGCCCTCCTCAGGGCCACACTCGACGCTGTCGACATCGACCTCGACGATGCCGAGGATGCCGCCGGTGCTTCCCGGGCGATCCAGACACAGCGCCCCGACGCGATCGTCCTCGACGTCAACATGCCGGGCCTCGACGGCCTCGCCTTCTGCCGCGACCTGAAACGCGCCAAGGCGACGAAGGACATCCCAATCGTCATCCTCAGCGGCTCGGAGGGCGGCACGGCCGAAGCGGCGCTCGCCGCCGGTGCGGAAGCGTTCCTCGCCAAGCCGTTCAGCCCCCTCGAGCTGCTCGCGATCGTCGAACGGCTCGCCGGCGGTCTCTACGGCATCCCGTTCCGGGCGACCAAGGCGACGGAGCCGCAGGAACAGCTGCTGCTCTACGCACGCGACCTTCGGCACCTGCTCGAGATCGAGCGTGGGCAGCGTCACTTGCTCGAGAACGCGTATCACGAGACCGTCGCGGCCCTCGCCACCGCGCTCGAGTCGAAGGACACGGGTACACGCGCGCACTCGCAGCGCGTCCAGCGCTACGCCGTCGAGCTTGCGAAGACGGTCGAGCCCGCCCTCGTCGAAGACCAGGCCACCGAGTACGGATTCCTCCTCCACGACGTCGGCAAGATCGGAATCCCCGACGACATCCTGTTGAAGCCCGGTCCGTTGACGGATGCCGAGCGCCGCCGGATGGAGACCCACACGGTCCTCGGCGAGCAGATGCTCGGCGGCGTCGCGTTTCTCCAGGGTGAAGGGCTGCGGATCGTGCGTTCGCACCACGAGCGGTGGGACGGGAGCGGTTACCCGGACGGGTTGGCGGGAACCGAGATCCCCCTCAGCGCGCGAATCTTCGCCGTCGCGGACGCCCTCGACGCGATGACCAGCGACCGGCCCTACCGCAGCGCGCTCAGCTGGGCCGCGGCCGGGCGCGAGATCGTGGCCGAGTCGAAGCGCCAGTTCGATCCCGACGTCGTCGACGCCTTCGCCTCCCGCGCGCGGGCCCTACGCGGGATCAGCCGCCAGTTCGCCGCGGCCTGAGCCTCAGACCGTCGGCCCGGTCGTCGTCGGTGTCGCTTCCGTCTGGTGCCAGAGCACGATCTTCCCCTTGTCGACGCGCACGATCGCCGTGGCCCGCTGCCCCGGCCCGTCGCACTTGCTCTTTTGGCGATCGCCGAGCACGAACGTGGCCCGTGTCGTGTCGCCCCTGGTCTCGATCGAAACGAGCCGGCCGGAGCAGGGGAGGGCGGCGTTCCACGCCACCGCGTCGGCCTCCGTCTCCAAGCGGATGGTCGTCCCCGCTTGCACGACCCTCGCGCCGTGCGCGAAGAGCTTCGCGGCGGCTTCGTTGTCGCCGGAGTTCAGCTCCTGGCTCCACGCGCGGACGACGCTCTCCGGCGAGGGAGCGCTCGAGCCGCAGCCGGTGAGGACGGCGACGGGGAGGAGGGCCAGCGCGAGCCGAAGCCGCAAAACGACGCGACTAATATCACGCCGGTGAACTTCGAGCTCAGCCCGGAGCAGCGCGAGATCCAGGCGCTCGCGCGCGATTTCGCGGCCGAGAAGATCGAGCCGCACGCGGCAGAGTGGGACCGGGATCACCGCTTCCCGCGCGAGCTGTTCGCCCCGCTTGCCGAGCTCGGGCTGATGGGCGCCTGCGTCCCCGAGGAGTACGGCGGGGCGGGCGCCGACTTCCTCTCCTACATCCTGGTCCTCGAGGAGCTTTCGCGTGCCGACGCCGGTGTCGGAGTGACGGTGGCCGTGCACACGAGCGCCGTGACGCTGCCGATCCTGATGTTCGGCAGCGACGAGCAGCGCTCCCGGTTCGTGCCGCCGCTCGCGCGCGGCGAGCATCTCGGTGCGTTCGCTCTGACGGAGGCCGAGGCCGGCTCAGACGCCGGCTCACTGCGCACGCGGGCCGAGGCCGACGGCGACCGCTGGCGGATCACGGGTGCGAAGCAATGGATCACCAACGCGCGGTACGCGGGCACGGTTCTGCTGTTCGCCCGGACCGACCCGGACACGCCGGGCGCCGGCGGCGTCAGCGCGTTCGTGCTCGACGGAGACCACGTGCGGGTGACGCGCGACGAGGAGAAGCTGGGGCTCAACTCGTCGATCACGAACGACATCGTCGTCGAGGGAGCGGAGGTCGGGCGCGACCGCCTGCTGCACGAGGAGGGCAAGGGCTTCCGGGTCGCGATGGCCACCCTGGACGGGGGACGGATCGGGATCGCCGCTCAGGCGCTCGGTATCGCGCAGGCGGCTTACGACTCGGCCAGAGCGTATGCGCTCGAACGCCGGCAGTTCGGCAAGCGAATCGCGGATTTTCAGGCGATCCAGTGGAAGCTCGCCGACATGGCGACCGAAATCGATGCTGCGCGGCTGCTCGTCTACCGAGCCGCCGACTTGAAGGAGCGCGGCGAGCCCCACACGGAGGCGGGCGCCAAGGCAAAGCTGTTCGCCTCCGAGACCGCGCGGCGCCACACCGGCGAGGCGATCCAGATCTTCGGCGGCTACGGCTACACGAAGGAGTTCCCCGTCGAGCGCTACTACCGCGACGCGAAGATCACCGAGATCTACGAGGGCACGAGCGAGATCCAGCGGCTCGTGATCGCGCGCTCGATCCTCGGCCTGACGGAGCGGGCCCTCGCCCAGGGCTAGAGATGCACACGCGTCACTCGGGAGCCCACCACCCCACCCACCGGCACGGTACAGCGGCATCCGTGCCGCGTCCGTGCCGCATGCGCGCCGGCTTCGTGACGGCATGAGCCGCAAGCGTGACGAGCCGGTCCGCCTCACGAAGATCTACACGCGCGGCGGCGACGCGGGCGAGACGAGCCTCGGCGACGGAAGCCGCGTCTCGAAGACGGATCCGCGGGTGGAGGCGGTCGGCCAGGTGGACGAGCTCAATTCCCTGGTCGGCTGGGCGCTCGCCGTCGAGGGGGCGCCCGAGCTGCTGCGACGGATCCAGAACGAGCTCTTCGACGTCGGCGCCGATCTCGCGACGCCGAGCTCCGACGGCAGGGCTCGGACCCGGCTCCGTGTCTCCCAGGAGCTGGTCGACCGGCTGGAGCTCGAATGCGATACGGCCAACGCGGCCCTCGAGCCGCTGAAGTCCTTCGTGCTGCCCGGGGGAACTGAGCTCGCCGCGCGCCTCTACGTCGCCCGCGCGGTCTGTCGCCGCGCCGAGCGCGCCGTGCTCCGTGTCGAAACTGCCGGTCCGCTCGTCGCTGTCTACCTGAACCGCCTCTCGGATCTGCTCTTCATCCTCGCCCGCGCGGCGAACGCCGGTCGCGACGAGACGCTGTGGCAGCCCGGCAGCTCAATCGATTCCTAGACGCCACCAACGCTGCGCTGGGCCCTGGCCGTAGACTTTCGGCCGTGGCGACGACCGAGGACCGCCCCGAGCTCCAGAACGGCACCGAGCAATGGCGACGCGAGCTCTACGACGCCGTCCCCGAACGCACGGGCGAGCTCTTCTCGACGATCTCGGGGCTCGAGAACGAGCCCTTGTACACGCCCGAGACGGTCGAGATCGACCACGACCGCGACCTCGGCTACCCGGGTGTCCACCCGTTCACGCGCGGGGTCTATCCATCGATGTACCGGGGTCGGCTCTGGACGATGCGCCAGTTCGCCGGCTTCGGCACCGCGGAGGAGACGAACGAGCGCTTCCGCTATCTGCTCGACCATGGCCAGACGGGCCTGTCGACCGCGTTCGACATGCCCACGCTGATGGGCTACGACTCAGACCACCCCCGGTCGCTCGGCGAGGTGGGTCGGGAGGGCGTCGCGGTCGACTCGCTCGCCGACGCGGAGACTCTTTTCCAGGGCATCCCGCTGGCCGAGGTGTCGACGTCGATGACGATCAACGCCCCCGCGGCGATGCTGCTCGCCTTCTACGCCTGCGTGGGCGAACAGCAGGGGGTCTCTCCCGCGCAGCTGCGCGGGACGATTCAGACGGACATCCTCAAGGAGTACATCGCCCAGAAGGAATGGATCTTTCCTCCCGAGCCGTCGATGCGGCTGGTCACGGACATGGTCGAGTTCTGCGCGCGGGAGATGCCGAAGTGGCACCCGATCTCGATCTCCGGCTACCACATCCGCGAGGCAGGCTCCAACGCGATTCAGGAGCTCGCGTTCACCCTGGCCGACGGCTTCGCCTATGTCGACGCCGGAATCGCGCGGGGCCTCGACGTGGACGATTTCGCGCCCCGGCTGTCCTTCTTTTTCAACGCGCACACCGACTTCTTCGAGGAGATCGCGAAGTACCGCGCCGCCCGCCGCATCTGGGCGAGGGAGCTACGCGACAAGTACGGCGCGAAGAACCCACGGTCGTGGCTCATGCGCTTCCACACCCAGACCGCTGGCGTCTCGCTGACCGCGCAGCAGCCGGAGGTGAACATCGTCCGGACGGCGCTCGAGGCGATGGCGGCCGTCCTCGGGGGCACGCAGTCGCTGCACACGAACTCGTTCGACGAGGCGCTCGCGCTGCCGACGGAGGACGCGGTGCGGATCGCGCTGCGGACCCAGCAGGTGATCGCCCACGAGACGGGCGCGGTGAACACGATCGACCCGTTGGGGGGCTCCTACTACCTCGAGGATCTGACGAACAGGCTCGAGGCCGAGGCGTACGACTACTTCGAACGGATCGAGAAGCTCGGTGGGGTGATCCCGGCGATCAAGGAGAACTTCTTCCAGCGCGAGATCGCCGACGCCTCCTTCCGCTACCAGCACGAGGTCGAGCAGAAACAGCGCGTGATCGTCGGCGTCAACCGCTACGAGCTCGAAGACGAGCCGGAGATCGACATCCTCAAGATCGACCCCGCGCTCGAGCGCAAGCAGATCGATCGAGTCCAGGCGCTGCGGACGAAGCGGGACTCCGTCGCGGTCGAGGCGGCGCTCGGGCGGCTCAAGCAGGCGGCGGCCCGGGAGGACGAGAACCTGATGCCGCCGCTGCTCGAGGCGTCGCGCGCGTACGCGACGCTCGGCGAGATGTGCGACTCGCTGCGAGAGGTCTGGGGCGTCTGGACCGAGACGCCCGTCTTCTAACCGAAGAGCGGATTTCGCGTCTACTCTGTGAAGAACCCGATGAACCTGGTTCAGGATCTCTTCACGTCGCGAACGCTGAACAAGTGGCTGCCCTGGGTGGCGGTCGCCGTTCTGGCCGCCGGCGTGATCGCGTTCGCGGCCGTCAAATGGTCGAATACCGCGGACGAGATCAACACGCCGGTCTCGAACGAGCCGGCCGCGCTGCCGAAGCCCGAGCCCGCGAGCGTGAAGCTCGACCCCGCGGCGCGGAGCGTCGCAGCCAAGTTCATCGACACGGCCGTTGCGCTCGACGGCCGTAACCGGGACATTCCGCTGACCTCTGCCGACCGGCAGAAGCTCGCCCAGGCCTGGAAGATCACCGGCGGCACCCTCAAGGCCGACACGTCGTACAAGGAGTGGTTGAACGGCAACATGGCCGTCGTCCCGTACCCGGCCGCGAAGCATGCGGGCATGCAGATCGAGTACTCGCACAAGAATGCCGTCGAGCTCGTCTTCGCCCTGGTGCCCAAGAAGGGCATCAAGATCAAGCCGCAGTACTTCCTGATGGATCTGGCCAAGGTCGGGGCCCCCGGCCACAAGCGCTGGATCGTCACCTACTGGGCGCCGAAGAGTCCTCCCCAGGTCCTGATCGACCCCTCGCGTTAATCACGGAAACGGCTCTCTGGACCCCCGACCCGCTGCCTAGACTCTAGGAGTGGTCGGGCAGGTGTCTTCCTTCCTCTCGTCCCCACGCCGCAGGCGCCGGCTCGTCGTCCTGCTGGTCGTGGCCGTCGTCGCGGTGGTGGTGGCGCTGCTGCTCGCCTACGAGAAGAACACCGCTCCGTCGACCGAGACGCCCGTGACGAAGGGCAAGCCGTTCGTTCCGGCCCCGCAGCCGAAGAACATCCGCTTCACGAACAGCGAGCAGAGGCATGTCCTGCCCGTGGCGATGGAGTTCGTCCGCGACGCCGTCGGGCGGAAGAACATGCACTCGGCCTGGAACATCAGCGCGGCCGAGATCAGGTCCGACACGTCGCGCGAGGACTGGGACCGCGGCGAGAACACGATCATCGCGCCGTTCCCGATCCACCATGCGCGCTGGAAGCTCGACTACAACTACTCGGACACCGTGGGGCTCGAGATCGCCGTCTTCCCGGAGAAGAACGCCGAGATCAAGAACCCGATGGTCTACTACATGGAGCTGAAGAAGGGTCACAGAGGCGGGCACACGCAGTGGCTGGTCGACCAGTGGATCCCCGCTCCGGGCTCGGCGCAGGTCGTCGCGGGGGCAGTGGACCCGCTCGCGGGCGACCGCTCGACGCCCCCGGCGCAGGGCCTGGGCAGCGCGTGGCTGCTCGCCCCCCTCGGGGTGCTGGCCCTCGCCTTCTCGGTCCCGATCTTCCTCGGCGTCCGCGAGTGGCGCCGTAACCGGCGGGCCCGCCGAACCTACGAGTCGACGCTGCCGACGCTTTCGGACTACACGGGCTCCGGCTCCCGCCGTTAGCCGAACGCCCGCGACCACCGCCCTTCTCGGCCATGCCTGGTCGAGACCAGTCCCGGTGTCCGACGTGAGGACAGTGCGGTTCGGGCCAGGCCCCCCGCAGGCTCCGCGCTAGAGGACGAGCTCGAGGCCGTCGCGCGCCTGCTCGAGTCCCTCGTCGAGCGGCCGCTCGGTCGGGCGGTGCGTGATCAGGAGTCGCTTGGCGCCCGATTCCTCGAAGGCGTCCACGGCTTCCGTCGCGGCGAGGTGGCCGCGGATTCCGCCCTCTGGGTTCGGCTGCAGGAGCGTCGCCTCGCAGAGGAAGAGATCGGCGTCGGCGGCGAGCTTGGGCAACGCGTCGCTCGGGCCGGAGTCCCCGGAGTAGGCAATCACGGTGCCGTTCGCCTTGGCCCGGAAGCCGAACGCGAGCATCTCGTAATGCAGGACGCGCTCGGGGGTCACCTCGAAGCCGGCGGCCTCGAACGGCTCGCCGTCCGCGAACTCGAACAGGTCGAAGGCCTTCGAGAACATCCACGGCTGCCCGACCCGCGCGCCGATCGTCTCGAGGAGCTCCTTGCCCCCGGGTGGTATCCACAGCTCGGCCTTCGGCAGCTCCACACCCGGGCCGAGCGTCTTGCCCCAGACCCAGGGAACGACGTCCCCCCAGTGGTCGAGGTGCCAGTGTGTGAGCGCGATCGCCTGCACGTTCGGCCACGGCTCGCGCTCGCGCAGCCGCGCGAGGACCCCGGGCCCGCAGTCGAGGAGGAGTCGACCGCCGTCGTCTTCGACCATGTATCCCGACTGCGCGCCGCCCGGGTTGGGCCAAGCCGGCGAGCAACCCACGACCGTCAATTTCACCTGCCCATCACCGCCATATACTTGCCGCCCGTGGCGCGCAAGATCCGAGTCGTGATCGCAAAACCCGGCCTCGACGGACACGATCGCGGGGCCAAGATCATCGCACGTGCGTTGCGGGATGCGGGCATGGAAGTTATCTATACCGGGCTGCACCAGACGCCCGAGCAAATCGTCGAGACGGCAATCCAGGAGGACGCGGACGCCGTCGGGATCTCGATCCTCTCCGGCGCGCACATGACCCTGGTGCCGAGGATCCTCGAAGGCCTCAAGGAGAACGGCGCCGAGGACGTCGTGGTCGTCGTCGGCGGGACGATTCCGACCGCCGACGCGGACGAGCTCAAGGGCCAGGGCGTCGCCGAGGTGTTCACGCCGGGAGCGCCGACGTCGGAGATCGTCGATTTTCTGCGCGCGAAGGTGGCGGCCTGATCGCGGTCGCCCAGGACGGTGGCGTCGGCGTCGTCACCATCGACCGACAAGACGCGCTGAACGCGCTCGATCTTCCGACGCTGACCGATCTGCGCGACCGGCTGCGGGAGCTTGCCGCGGACGACTCGGTGCGCGTGGCCGTGCTCACAGGCGCGGGGGACAAAGCGTTCGCAGCCGGGGCGGATATCAAGTACATGAGCGGCCTCGACGTCGACGAGGCGAAGGAGTGGGGCGACCTCGGCCACGAGGCGGGACGCCTGCTCGAGTCGATGCCGAAGCCCACGATCGCCGCGATCAACGGCTACGCGCTCGGAGGCGGGTGCGAGCTCGCTCTGGCCTGCGACCTCCGCTACGCGGCGCGGACAGCCAAGCTCGGCCAGCCGGAGATCAACCTCGGGATCATCCCGGGGTGGGGGGGCACGCAGCGGCTCGCGCGGACCACGACCCTCGGCTACGCGAAGGAGCTGATCTTCACGGGCAAGGTCGTCGACGCCGAGGAGGCCGAGCGCCGCGGGCTCGTCAACGCGGTCTTCGAGGCGGACGAGCTGCTCGCGCGGACGATGGCCGTCGCCAAGCTGCTCGCTTCCAAGAGCCCCGTCGCCCTCGCCGCAGCGAAGGCGGAGTGCAACCGTGCTCTCCAGGGCGGTCACCCCGCGAACCTCGATGCCGAGGCGGAGCGTTTCGGCGAGCTCTTCGACTCGGAGGACGCGAAGGAAGGCATGACCGCCTTCGTCGAGAAGCGGGAGCCGGCCTTCAAGGGCCGCTAGCGTCCGGCTAAGGCGCCGTCTTCAGGAGGACGAGTGCCGCATTGAGGGCGAGGTCATCGCCCCGAGCGGCCCGCAGGGTTGCCCGCGCCGGCACCGTCCAGATCTTCACGCTCTGGCCCTTCTGCGCGTTGACGAGCAGAGCCGGACGAGAGGTTGTCCCGTTCGTGGCCTGGACGACCGCCGAGGTCGGCACGCTCAGGAGGACGCTGCGGCGGAGCTTTCGCTGATGCTGGCGCATGGGCCAGGCGTGGACGTCGCCGACCCGGATCTGGACCGTGTCCGCGGACGGCATCAGCACCGTCCCGTCGAGCTCGAGCGTGAACGGCGTCCCGGCCGGCGCCGCGAAGAGCAGGTGCCGGGCCGCCTTCAGGTACGGGAACGGGTCGACCGCGACCTTCTTCGCGGGATGCACCTCGAAGTGCAGGTGCGGGTGGATCCCGTTCGCGTCGCCCGAGTCGCCCACGAAGCCGACCGGCTGCCCGGCGGAGACCTTCGCGCCGTCCTTCAGGCCCGGCGCGTACGCGGTACCCGGGACGCACTTCCCCCGGTTGTCGTTCCCGCGGGTGAGGTCGTTGTTCAGGTGGATGTAGTAGTAGGTCGTGCCGCTTGCGCCGTAGAGGTAAAGCATGCAACCGGCCGGCCCCGAGGTCGTCCAGAACTTGACCTTGCCGGCCTCGGCGGCGAGGGCGAGTGACTTGCGCGGCGCCATGATGTCGATCCCCTTGTGAGGTCCTCCCGCGCGCGGCGCGCCGAAGTCGTCCGTGTAGCGCGCGGCGCCGAACACCGGGAAGACGATCGGCTTCGCCACAGCGCCGGGACGAGCAGCGGCAGTCCCTGCCAGGAGGGTGAGTGAAACCAGGAGGAAAAGGACTCCTCGGGCTGTTCTCCGGTGACGTCGCATGAGGCTCCGGTTCGAGCTCGAAGCGGCGGAGCCTAGCAGCGGTTGGCGGACGCCGTCGCCCCGGTAGAGTCCCGCGCCGGGATGAAGATCGCTGTTTGTGCGAAGGTGGTGCCCGAGCAGGCAAGGCGAATCGATCCGGGCACGAAGCGGCTCGACCGCTCGGGCGAGAGCGCCCTGAACCCATTCGACGCCAACGCCGTCGAGGAGGCGCTGCGGCTGAAGGGCGACGGAGAGGACGCCGAGGTCCTGATCGTCTCGCTGGGCCCGGAGAAGGCGCTCGATCCCCTGCGCAAGGCGCTGGCGATGGGCGCCGATCGGGCCGTTCTCGTCAGCGACGGAGCGGCCGCCGGGTCGGATCTCGTCGCCACGAGCTATGCGCTTGCGAAGGCGCTCGAGCGTGAGGAGGCCGAGCTCGTCCTCTTCGGGCAGCAGGCGAGCGACTCGGACGGAGCCGTGATGTGGGCCGCCGTCGCCGAGCGCCTGCGGCGCCCGCTCATCTCGCAGGTCGCCGAGCTGACGGTCTCGAACGGCACGCTCCGCGGCAAGCGCCAGACGGAGTTCGGCTACGACGTGATCGAGGCCCCGCTGCCGGCGGTCGTTGCGGTGTCCGACGCGATCAACGAGCCGCGCTACCCGTCGCTGAAGGGGATCATGGGCGCGAAGAAGAAGCCGCAGGACACCGTGTCGCTCGCAGATCTCGGCGTCGAGGGAGTCCGCGCCGGCGAGGCCGGCTCGCGCACCGAGGTCTACGCTCTGAACGACCCGCCTGCGCGCGGCGACACGCAGAAGATCGAGGACGACGGCAGCGGAGCCGAGAAGATCGTCGAGTTCCTGCTGGAGCGGAAGGCGCTGTGACGACCCTCGTCTTCCTCGAGCACCACGACGGCGAGCTGCAGAAGGGCAGCCTCGGCGTGCTCGGCAAGGCCGCAGCGCTCGGCGGCGACGTCGCGGGCGTCGTCGTCGGTTCCGGGGTACGCGAGGCGGCGGCCGAGGCAGGACGCTACGGCGCTGCAACGGTCTACGTCTGGGACGACCCCTCGCTGGACGCGCCGCTCCCGCAGCCGCGCGTCGACGCCCTCGCCGCCGCAGTCGAGCGCACGGGCGCGGAGAACCTGTTCTTCGCCGCGTCCGTTCTGAGCGCCGACGTCGCCGCGGGGCTGGCGGCGCGACTCGACGCCGGCCTCAACTGGGACCTGACCGACGTCGAGTCGCGCGACGGGGAGCTCGTGGGAACGCGTCCCGCCTTGGGCGACACGGTCGTCGCCGACGTCGGCTGGCAGGGGACGCCGCGGCTCGCGCTCTTCCGCGCCGGCGCGTTCGATCCGGTCGAGTCCGGGGGCGCAGCGACGATCGAGGAGTTCAGCGCCGAGCTGGCGGACTTCTCGACGCGCGCTCGCATGGTCGAGCAGGCGCACGAGGAGACGAGCGGCGCGGCGATCGAGGATGCCGACGTGATCGTCGCCGGTGGGCGCGGGCTCGGCGCGCCGGAGGGCTTCGGGCT
>DATMIX010000082.1:0-9884 GCA_035554095.1 Gaiellaceae bacterium
TTGATCGCGGGGTACTTCGGCGGCGGCGTCGACGCGGTGCTCTCGCGCGCGATGGACCTGATCTGGGCCTTCCCGGTCTACCTGCTCGCGATCTCGCTCGCGACGGTCCTGCTCACCGCGCCGAACGGGCTCGACATCGCGATCGGGCACCTCGACGCGAGCAGCCTCTGGATCCCGCTGCTGATCATCGGGGTGATCTACGTCCCGTACGTCTACCGGCCGATCCGCGGCCAGGTGCTCTCACTGCGCGAGAAGGAGTTCGTGGAGGCGGCGGTGGCGCAGGGCGCGGGCGGCTTCCGGCTGATCTTCAGCGAGATCCTTCCGAACGTCGTCTCGACCGTCATCGTCCTGCTGCCGCTGATGATCGCAACGACGATCCTGACCGAGTCGGCGCTCTCCTACCTCTCGATCGGCGTGCAGGCGCCGCAGGCGAGCTGGGGGACGATCATCGACGACGGGCAGGCGCTGCTCTACACCCGCCCGATGGTCGCGATCGCGCCCGGGATCATGATCGTGCTCACCGTGCTGGCCCTGAACGTCTTCGGGGACGGCCTCAGGGACGCCCTCGACCCGCGCTCGAAGGTGCGGGTGAGGAAGTAGTGCTCGCGTTCACGGTCCGGCGGCTCGTCGGCCTCGTGTTCGTCCTCTTCGCGCTCTCGGTGCTCGTCTTCCTGATCTTCTTCGCGACTCCGGGCGTCGACCCGGCGCGCCAGATGGCAGGCCGCAACCCGGACCCCGAGACGATCCGTCAGATCAAGCACGAGTTCAAGCTCGACCGGTCGCTGCCCGTCCAGTACGTCTCGATGATGGAGAAGATGTTCATCAGCCGCGACCTGATCTCGTACGGGAACCACACGAAGGTGATCCCCCAGATCACGAGCGCCGTGCCCGTGACCCTTTCGCTGGTGATCGGGGCGGCCTTCATCTGGATCGTGTTCAGCATTCTGTTCGGCCTCGCAGCCGCCGTCCTGCGCGGAACGATCTTCGACCCACTGCTGATGATCCTCGCCCTGATCGGGATCTCGATGCCGGTCTTCTGGCTCGGTGAGGTCGTCAACCTGTTGACGCAGAGCCGCTGGCACGACACCTTCCTGTTCAGCTGGGTGCCCCCGCTCGGATACACGCCTCTGACCGAGGACCCGCTGAAGTGGTTCCAGGGCATGTTCTTCCCGTGGCTGACGCTCTCCGTGCTCTACGTCGGCTTCTACGCGCGGGTGCTGCGGGCAAACCTGATCGAGACCGAGAACGAGGACTACGTCCGCACGGCCCGGTCGAAGGGGATCTCGGAACGGCGAGTGCTGCTGCGGCACAACCTGCGCACGTCGATGATCACGTTCGTCAGCCTCTTCGGGCTCGATCTCGGGGTGCTGATCGGCGGCGGGGCCCTCCTGACCGAAGTCGTCTTCGCCCTGCCCGGCGTCGGGCTGCTGACCTACAACTCGTTGCAGGCGCTCGACCTGCCGGTGATCATGACCACCGTCGTCTACGCCGCGTTCTTCATCACCCTCGCGAGCGCGGCTGTCGACCTCGTCTACGCCTGGCTCGATCCACGGGTCCGGCCCGCGTAGCGATGGCAGAGCCGCTGCTCGAGGTGAAGGACCTCAAGGTCTCGTTCCGCACCGAGGACGGCATCGTTCGCGCGGTGGACGGGATCTCGTTCACGGTCGCCGAGGGCGAGGTCGTCGGCATCGTCGGCGAGTCCGGCTCTGGGAAGAGCGTCTCGATGATGTCGGTGATGCGGCTGATCACCGACCCGAACGTCATGTACGAGGGCGAGATCGTCTACAAGGGCCGCAACCTGATGAGCCTCTCGCGTGACGCGATGCGCGAGGTGCGCGGCGAGGAGATCGCGATGATCTTCCAGGATCCGATGACCTCGCTGAACCCGGTCTACACCGTCGGCTGGCAGATCGAGGAGCAGCTCAAGGAGCACAACGAGCTGGGCAAGGGGCTGGCGCACAGGCGCGCCGTCGAGCTCCTCGCCCAGGTCGGGATCCCCCGCCCCGAGGAGCGAATCGACGACTACCCGCACCAGTTCTCCGGAGGGATGCGCCAGCGGGTCATGATCGCTCTCGCCCTGTCGTGCAACCCGGACCTGTTGATCGCCGACGAGCCGACGACCGCGCTGGACGTGACGATCCAGGCTCAGATCCTGGAGCTGATCAAGAAGCTGAAGCAGGACTTCGGCTCCGCGGTGATCCTGATCACGCACGACCTCGGCGTCGTCGCCGACATCGCCGACCGGATCCTCGTCATGTACGCCGGCCGGATCGTCGAGGAGGGCGACAAGGAGCAGATCTTCTACGACGCTCAACACCCCTACACCTGGGGCCTCCTCGGCTCGATCGCACGCCTCGACCGGCCGAAGCCGCGGCGTTTGACCGCGATCGCGGGCCAGCCGCCCTCGCTCATCAACCGGCCGCGCGGGTGCAATTTCAGGCCACGCTGCCCGCAGGCCTTCGACCGCTGTCACCAAGAGGACCCGGCCCTGATCCCAAAGGTCGGCGACGGCCACCTCGACGCCTGCCACCTCTCGGTCGAGGACAAGCGCGCGAGACGAGACGCGACGATCAACCCCGGCCTCGCCGAGACAGCGTGACGGCGATCCTCCAAGTCCAGCACGTCGCCGTCCAAACCCGGCCTCGCGGAAACAGCGTGACCGCGATCCTCCAGGCCGAGCACGTCGTCAAGCATTTTCCGATCAAGCGCGGGATCCTGATCCAGCGCGAGGTGGCGAAGGTCCACGCGGTCGACGACGTCACCCTCGAGATCCAGAGCGGCGAGACCCTCGGCCTCGTCGGCGAGTCGGGCTGCGGCAAGTCGACGCTGGGGCGGTGCTTGGTCCGCCTCTACGACCTCACGGACGGAAAGGTCATCTTCGACGGCCGCGACATCTCGAAGCTGTCGCGCCGCGGGATGCGTCCCCTCCGCAGCGAGCTCCAGATCGTCTTCCAGGACCCCTACGCCTCGCTGAACCCACGCAAGCGGGTCGGTTCCATCGTGGGCGCGCCGCTGGACATCCACGACGTCGGCGACCGGAAAGACCGCAAGCGGCAGGTGCAGGAGCTCCTCGAGAAGGTCGGCCTCTCGCCGGAGCACTACAACCGCTTCCCGCACGAGTTCTCGGGCGGGCAGCGCCAGCGCATCGGCGTCGCGCGGGCACTCGCCCTGCGGCCGAAGCTCGTGATCGCGGACGAGCCGGTCTCGGCGCTCGACGTCTCGATCCAAGCCCAGGTGATCAACCTGCTCGCCGACCTGCAGGAGGAGTTTGACCTCACCTATGTCTTCATCGCCCACGACCTTGGCGTCGTCCGCCACGTCTCCGACCGAATCGCCGTCATGTACCTCGGCAAGATCGTCGAGATCTCGCCAGCGGACGAGCTGTACGAGCGGCCGATCATGCCCTACACGGAGGCACTCCTGTCGGCCGTGCCGATCCCGGATCCCCGCGAGTCGGCGGCGCGGGAACGGATCGTCCTGGAGGGTGACGTACCGAGCCCGATCAACCCGCCGTCGGGCTGCCGCTTCCACCCGCGGTGCCGCTATGCGACCGACATCTGCCAGCAGGTCGAGCCGCCGCTCACCGACTACGGCAACGGCCATCTCGCAGCGTGCCACCACCCGCTGAACGTGGACAAGGAGACCCTCGAGCGTGCGAGCGTCGACGAGCTGCGGACCCCGGCCGAGGCCGACGAGCGCGCCAAGCCGGCGGATCCTGCGAAGGCGACAGGGTTCCGGGCCGAGACTTAGCAGCAGTCTGTTACTTGGCTGACGCGTTCGTGGCTTCGACGCGGTCGAGGAAGTCGTTCGTCAGCCGGAAGAACGTCTCCGGGTCTTCCGCGAACGAAAGATGGGAGCAGCCCTCGAGGATCTGCAGCTCGGAGCCGGCGATCGCCTCGTGGATCGCCCGCGCATGCTCGGGGCGGAGCTCGTCGTGCTCGCCCGAGATGACCAGCGTCGGCTTGTCGATCTCGCCGAGTCGATCTTCCACCGACCAATCCTTGAGCGTGCCCACGACGGTGAACTCGCTCGGGCCGTTCATGTACCCGTAGACCTGATAGCCGGCATCGCGGAAGGCTCGCTCGACGCCGTCGGGCCACTGCTCGAGCCGGCAGACGTGGCGCTTGTAGAACTCGAGGATCGCCGCGGCGTAATGCGGACAACTCGTGAATCCATGCTCCTCGTGGTGCCTGATCGTCTCCTGGTTCCACTCGGGCAGATCCGAGAGCAGCTCGTTGCATCCCTCGAGCCAGCGCGGGATGCTCGCAGGGCTCGAGCAGAGGATCAGGCTTTCGACCTGGGGCGGCCGGCGCGCCAGCGTGTACTCCATCGCGAGCATGCCGCCCCAGGAGCTGCCGAAGAGGTGGAAGCTCTCGAGCGCGAGAGCCCGGCGAACGGTCTCGACCTCTTCGACGAAGCGCTCGACTGTCCAGAGCGACTCGTCGTCGGGCCGATCCGAGCGGCCACAGCCAAGCTGGTCGAAGAAGATGACTCGCCGCCTGTCGGCGAGCCCCTCTAGCGATTCCATGTAGTCGTGCGGGAAACCGGGACCGCCGTGCAGGGTCAGCAGCGGCGTCCCACCCTCCCCAACGTCGCGCCAGAAGACACGGCCACCCGGAACCTCGATATAGCCGTCGGCCACGGCGCGACCCTAGCCGCTACGCGCTTCGGGCATCATCCCCGCGAATGAAGGTCGGGATCGTCGTCCCGTATTCGTGGTCGTTCTGGGGAGGGGTTCCGGAGCACGCAGAGCATCAGGCGCGCGCGCTCCGCACTCTGGGCGCCGACGCGCGCATCGTGATCGGCCACGACCCGCCGGGCCGGGTGACGAAGTACCTCCATCCCCGAGCGGGCAGGCACGAGCGGCCACCCGACTACGTGATCCCCGTCGGCCGCTCCGTGATCGTTCCCGCCAACGGCGCCCTGCCGAACATCGTCCTCAGCCCGAGCGCGGTCAACCGCATCCGCACCGTCTTCGAGCGAGAGCGGTTCGACGTCGTGCACGTCCACGAGCCGATGACGCCTGCGATCGGCGTCGCCTCGCTGGCTCTCGCGCGCGTACCGCTCGTCGCCACGTTCCACGCCTCGGGTGAACTGGCGTGGATGAAGATCGCGACGCCGATCTGGGGCTTCCTGGCCGACAGGATCGACACGCGAATCGCCGTCTCCGAAGGTGCGCTCGTCTCGGCGCGCAGGTACCTCGGCGGTGAGTACGAGGTGATCCCGAACGGGGTCGCGATGCCGGACCGAGCGGACCCGGCCGATCGCCGGAACCACATCGTCTTCATGGGGCGCCACGAGCCGCGCAAGGGCCTGCAGGTCCTCCTCCGAGCGTGGCCCGAGATCCGGCGCCGGACGGACGCGCGGCTGCGCGTCCTCGGCGCCGACCCCCTCCAGGTGCGCCTGCTGCTGGCCCGCCTACGCATCCCCGAGGAGGGCATCGACGCGCTCGGCTTCGTCGACGAGGACGAGCGGACGCGCGAGCTCCTCGCGGCGAGGGCGTTCGTCGCGCCGTCCCTCGGCGGCGAGAGCTTCGGCATGGTCCTCACGGAGGCCTTCGCCTGCGCGACGCCGGTCATAGCTTCGGACATCGACGGCTACCGCGAGGTGATGAGCGCCGAGTCAGGCCTGATGGTGCCGCCGGACGACCCCGCAGCGCTCGCCGATGCCGTCGTGGCGCTGCTTGCCGACGAGGCCCGGCGCCGGCGCCTCGGCGACGGCGCCCGCAAGCGGGCGGAGCGCTACTCATGGAACGACATCGCCCGCCGCCTCCTCTCGATCTACGAGAGATTGGCCGACCGAGAGCCGACGGCGCTGGCGGCGGCGGGGTGAGGATTGCGCTGACGCAGAGCCGCTCGCTGCGGCTCGCGCTCATCCTGGTCGCTGCCGTCGGCCTCGGAGCGCTCGTCTGGTGGCGCGGCCCCGAATGGAACCTCGTCGGCGACGCGTTCGCCGCCGTCCGCTGGGAGTGGGTCGTGCTTGCAATCGCGCTCAACCTCGCATCCGTGCTCGTGCGTGCGATCGCCTGGAAGCTGGTGATCGACCAGGCGATTCCGGAGCCCCATCCCGGCTTCCCGCTCGTCTTCTCGGCGTTCTCGGTCGGCCTCTTCGCGAACGCAGTCCTCCCGGGCCGGATCGGCGAGCTCGCGCGCGTAGCGGTGTTGACGCGCAAGCTTCCCGGCCGCGAGGGGACGTGGGCGTCCTTGCTCGGTACCGTTTTCACGCACCGGCTGTTCGACCTCGTTCCATCGCTGCTGCTCGTCATCTACGTCTTGCTGACGGCCAACGTGCCGCACTGGGCGTACACGAGCCTGATGATCGCGCTCGGCCTCGGCTTTGCCCTGCTCACCTTCGGGATCGCGAGCGCACGGCGCTACAACACATCGGTGCTCGACGAGCTCGGCCCGGTCCGCCGCCTCGTGACCATGGCGCGCTACGGCCTGGGCATCCTCCACTCGCCGCTGCCGGCGCTCGGAGCGGCCTTCTGCCAGTGCCTCGGGTGGTTGTGCCAGCTGCTCGCCGTCTACTCGGCGATGCGCGCGTTCAACATCCACGCGCCGCTGCCGGCGGCAGCCCTCGTGCTCGTCCTGATGAACATCGCGACCCTCTTCCCGCTCTGGCCGGGGAACATCGGACTCGTGCAGGCCGCGGTCGCGTTGCCTCTGATCAGCTACGGGATCGCCAAGGCGCGCGGGATCGCCTACGGCTTCGGCCTGCAGGCGATCGAGGCCTCGGTCGGAGTCGGAGTCGGGATGATCTTCCTCGCGCGGGAAGGCCTCTCCTTCGCGATGCTCCGGGTGATGCCGGGGGCCGAGGCGGCGGAGGTTCCTGAGCACGAGAGGCAAACGGAAGAAGCGCGTGAGCGCGCTCGCGTGCCCGGCTAGCCTCAAGGGCGTCCTCACCGCGCGCGAGGCGGCGTCGGCGCTGGCCGAGGGCTTCCGGCGCGGCGGCAGGGAGGCCGACGAATTGCCGCTCGCCGACGGAGGCGAAGGAACCGCGGAGGTCCTCGGCGCCGTGCCGCGTGAGACCCTCGCCGTGCCGGATGCCTTCGACCGCCTTCGCAAGGCTTCCGTCTACGAGCTGCCGGACGGAACGGCGCTGATCGAGAGCGCCGAGGTGTTGCCTTTGGATCCGGAGCATCTCGACCCCATCGGCGCCAGCAGCGCCGGACTTGCGAAACTGCTCGCTCGCGTCCAGGACGACCCGCGGCTGGTCGTCTGCCTCGGCGGCACGGCGACGATGGATGCAGGGGCCGGGATGCTGGCCGAGATCGACCGCCTGCCGCCCCGGACAATGGCGCTTTGCGACGTGCGCACCCGGTTCCTCCAGGCACCGCGCACGTTCGGTCCGCAGAAGGGCGCCAACGAGGAGACCGTCGCCGAGCTCGAAAGAAGGTTCGCCGAGGCCGCAGAAGGCCCGGTCCGGGCTTACGTCCACCTCTGCGGCTCGGGCGCCGCGGGCGGGCTCGGCGCCGCGTTCGCCCTCCTCGGAGCCGAGCTCGTCGCCGGAGCACCGTACGTGCTGACACAGCTCGGCTTCAGGGAGAGGGTGCGGACCGCGGATCTCGTGATCACGGGGGAGGGCCGCATCGATGCCACGACCTTGCGCGGCAAAGCCCCGTTGAAAGCGCTGCAGGTCAGCCGGGCGGAGGGCGTGCGGTGCGTCGTCTTCGGCGGCCGCGTGGAGGTCGAGCTCGAGGGGGCCGAGACGGTCGAGCTGAGCGGGGACCCGGCGTCCGCGCGCGCCGACCTCGTCGAGCTCGGCGAGCGGCTCTCAGGTTAGGCCCAGCCGCGCGACGACGATATTCTCGGCCGCCTCGCTGCTGGCGGCGTGGCCGGTCACCGCGCCGAGAAACGCGTCACGTTCAAGCGCGTAGAGCTGCGTCGCCATCCGGGCCCGCGCCGTCGCGGTACGAGGGATGTCCCGCAGGAGGGCGATCTCGCCGAAGTAGTCGCCGGGGCCGAGCACGTTCGCCTCGCGACCGTCCACCTCGATCTCGACCTCGCCCGAGTCGACGATGTAGAAGCGGTCGCCTGCGTCCCCCTGGCGGAAGATCGTGTCGCCGGCCGGCACCTCCGTCCGGACGAGGTTCGCGGCGAGCGACTCGAGCGTCGGCGCCGGCAGGGGCGCGAACATCCCGATCGTCCGGAGCCGCTCGAGCTCGGCTGCGGGCATCGTCACGCTGCGGTCGATCCGCACGAGCAGCCCGAACGCCGGGATCGTCAGCACTGGGACGATCGCGCCCGTGACGATCAGCGCCCCGCGGATCCCGAGCCAGCTGATCAGCGCCGGCGCGAGAATGGCGCCGATCCCGCCGGTTGCGTAGAAGGCGCTGTGCAGGACGCCGAAGACGCGTGAGAGCACTTCTTCCGGCACGGCGCGCTGCAGGAGCGTGAACCCGGCCACGTCGACGAGCGTCAGGCCGAGGCCCGCGATGCCGATCAGCACGAACGCCGCGATCGCCGAGTCGGAGAGCCCGACGACGAGGATCGGCAGGCCGTAGAGGACGAGCGCGAGCCCGAAGGCGACCGCGAGCCTCCGGACGCCGACGAGGACGACCGCCACGATCCCGCCAACGAGCCCGCCGATACCGAGCGCCGAGTTGAGGTAGCCGACTCCGGAGTCGCCGAGGTCGAGCATGCGGATCGCCGCAACCGCGGTCAGGACCACGAACGCCCCGTAGACGAGTGTCTGCGCGCCGAAGAGGGCGACGATCAACCGCAGCCGGCTGTCCCGCCCGATCGTCTGGAAGCCGGCGAGCGCCTCGCGGCGCCAGCCGAGGTGGACTCCCTGCCCCGGTGCCTCGGGCTCGGGAAGCCTGATCAACGTGAGGACGAGCGCCGACCACAGGAACATCGCCGCGGTGAAGGCGAAGACGGTCTCGACGTTCGAGAACGCCAGCACGACGCCGCCGAGGGCGGGACCGACGAAGTACCCCGCGGACTCGATGGTCGTCGACGCGACGTTCGCCGCCGCGAGCTCCTCGGGCGTCCGTGCGAGCGTGGGTAGAAGCCCAGCCTCGGCGGGCTGGAACGCCGTGGAAACCACGGTGACGACGGTCGCGAGCACGTAGACGATCGCCGTTGGCGCGTCGGTGGCGATCGCGGCGACCGCGATCGCGAGCGCCGCCGCGCGCACGAGATCGGAGCTCTTCATCACCAGCAACCGCGGGAACCGGTCACCGAGCACGCCGCCGAACGGAGCGGCGATCGCCGCCGGGAACCAGCGAATGAGGCCCACGAGCCCGACGGCGGACGCCCCGCCGTGGTCGTACGCGTAGACCATCAGCGCCACGGTGTAGGCCCACGTCCCGACCGAGGACCCGATCCATGCGTACTGCAGACGCCGGAGGCCCTGGTTGTCGTAGACGCCGCGAAACGCCCTCAACGAGTCACGAAGTTGCTGCCGCAAAGCCCCCATTCCTCCGAAGAATCGCAGGCTGGATTGTGTTTTTGAAGAAGGCGAGGGAAGATGGGGGGCGTACCACGCGTCTAGTGGGTCGGCAGTGCAAGTTTCCGAAGGAGGAGAGATGACGGATCAGACCGACGACATGCGCCTCGAGAACGAGGAGCAGGAAGACGTCGAGGGCCACTCCGCGCTCAAGGGCGGCGCCCTTAACGAGCCGGCTCTCGAGCCGCGCCTCGCCCAGGACGAGGGCGACGATGTCGAGGGCCACGCCAACCTCAAGGGCGGCGCCCTTGCCGAGCCGGCTCTCGAGCCGCGCCTCGCCCAGGACGAGGCCGACGACGATGTCGAGGGCCACATGAAGCTCAAGGGCCAGGCGAAGCTCTAAGCAGCAAGCCTTGACTGCCGGTCGGGCCGGGATTTTCCCGGCCCGACGTGCTTTCGGGAAGATTCCTCCCAGGTCGGGCGTCTGGTGAGCG